>CAZYUX010000038.1:0-17431 GCA_964650745.1 uncultured Puniceicoccaceae bacterium | reverse complement strand
GACGCCCGGGATGATCATCGCCCCGCCCGCTCCGGCCCCGGCGGCGAAAATCCGCAACAAACCCGGCGCCGCCGCCTCCGCCGTTTCCTTTTGATGAGGGGAGCCGGCCAGAAGCAGCACCAGCAAAATCCCGCCCGCCAGAAAAAGCATCAGGCGCGCATCCGGCGCCGCCAGCCGGGACGCTTTCCACACGCAGGGAAGCGAGCCGAAAATCAAGCCCATGAAAAAGAGCATCGTCAGTTTCTCGTGACACGTCAGGCAATAGTCCATTACTCCCGCCAGCAGCGCCACTCCCAATACCGCCCCGCCGATGATTTGCGCGAGGAAAACGAGATAAGCCCGGCGCTTTTGTCTGTTCGTGAAAAAACGGCCAATGGCTTCGATCAGGCGTTCATAGATGCCAAGCACGACGGCCATGGTGCCGCCGGACACGCCGGGGATGATGTTGGCCGCGCCAACAGCCATCCCTTTCAGGATCATAATGAGCCATGCTTTCATACCTTTTACAGCGGCAGCCGGGAACCGGAATTTTCCGGCAAATACCGCTCTCTTGATCCTTTGCCACCCTTTGGGCGGCGGTTCAACGAAAAACCGCGCCCGCGCCGGGATAAAAGCGTTGCCTTCAGGCGGCATTGAATCATTGACTGGCGCACCAGTGTCATGTGCGCGAAAGGAAAAAAAATCGCATTTCTTGGCGGAACTTTCGATCCCGTCCACCTGGGGCATTTGCTCATGGCCCAGGACGCCTTCGAGGAGAAGGGGCTTGGCCGTGTCTATTTCATTCCGGCGGCGCGCAATCCGCTGAAACGGCCCGCCCCCGAAGCTTCCCCTGATGACCGCCGGGCCATGCTCGAACAAGCTCTGGCCGGGGATGCCCGCTTCGGCCTGCTCGACTGGGAACTTGCGGCGGGCGGGGTGAGTTACACGGTGGAGACCGCCCGCCGGTTGCGCCGGAATTTCCCGGGAAGCGAGCTTTACTGGATCATCGGGTCGGATCAGCTGCCGGATTTGGCCCGCTGGCGGGAAATCGGCGAGCTGGCCGGCATGGTGCGTTTCCTGTGCGCCCTGCGGCCCGGCGCCGCCCCGATGGAACCGGGCGCCTCGAACCTCCGCGTCGAATACCTGCGGGGGCACCCGTTCCAAGTCAGCTCCACGGAGATCCGGCAACGGATCAAGGCGCGGCTTCCGGCCGATTTTTTCTTGCCCTTCTCCGTAAGGGAGTATATCTTCGCTAACAAATTATATGTGTAACACGCTTTCACGGCGCAAGACAAAGATGCCGCGTCTAATGCCAGCCCTCACCATCTCCGGCAGTCCCCGCCTTTTGTCTTTTCCGCTTTCGCCGTTTCCCGCTCAAGCTCCTTTGTTTCTCCTTCTCTTCTTCTATCGCTGATTCCTTTTCCATGCACGAGAGCACGACCGCACCTCTTCCCTTGCGCGACCCTCACACCCTCAACCGACTCCAGGCCTCCCTGCGGGCGCTGGACGATAAAAAAGCGGAAGACCTTGCCGTTCTTTATCTGGGAGAAAAATCCACCGTGGCCGACTGTTTTGTTCTGGCCACCGGCGTGTCGGAGCCGCATTTGAAAGCGCTCCACGCCGCCGTCCGCGACGCCCTCGCCGCCCTGGACATTCCTTTCCGCGGCGGCAAGGACGATCCGGCCAGCGGCTGGATGGTCGTGGATGCCTATGACATCATCGTTCACCTTTTCACCCGCCCCGTGCGCGGCCGCTACCGCATCGAGACGCTCTGGAAAGACGCCGCTTCCATTTCCCCCGCGGAACTTCTCGCCTGAACCGCCCTTCGGCGGTGCGCATTTAAGGAATAAACAGGACCGGACCCGGCGTTGCGCCGTTTTTGAGGGGAAAGCCCAGCCGGGCTTCCCCGTTTCATTTCCCGTTCAAGGTGAGGCGGAACAGTCAGGAAGACGAGCAAAGGCTGTTGCAAAGACAAAGGCGTTTAGGAGAATCGGATTTGCGCGCCGCTGGCGGCGCCGAAGGTGATTTCGGTTCCGGTCTTGGTTTGCCGCTTGCGGATGGGCTTCGGGTGGCCGGAAACGGATTTCGCTTTCCATCCGGCGGATTTGACTGTCAGGGACAAAGGGGCGGCGTTCACACTGAATGTTCCGCTGGAGCCGGTATAGTCATAGTTTATTTTCACGGCAAATCCGTTCTCATAAATAACCAGCCTCTTATGGGCTTCGCCGGGATAAATTTCGATGTTGAGGTTTTCCGGCGGCGCGCCTTTGAGGTGATGAGGCGCTTGAGCATAACGGGGCAGGACCGCGCCGGGGCGCGCGAAGACCGGCATGCGCTCGAGGGATGCCTTGACTTTATGAAAACCGGGGCCTGAAACAACAGATAAAGGATTATCAAAGCTTCGCCATTCGCCTTTTGGGAAATAGACCCAGCGCTCGCGCGCGCCCTGTTTGAGGACCGGCGCCACGAGCAGATCCGGTCCGAGCATGTATTGATCATCCAGTGTTTCCACATTGGGTTCGTCTTCAAATTCGAGCTTCATGTGCCGCATGATGGGCAAGCCGGTTTTCCCGCTTTCGCGGGCGCAGGCCATCAGGTATGGAACCAGGGAATAACGGATTCTGGCATAGCGCCGGACGACGCGCACCGCCCGCTCGCTGTAGTGCCAGGGCTCGCGGGGCGTCGTGCCGTGGAAGCGCGCGAAGGGAACCAGCAAACCGCATTGCGCCCAGCGCAGGTAAAGCTCTTCGGAAGGCTTGGGGCCGGTGAAACCGCCGATGTCCATGCTCCAAAAGGCCTCCCCGGTGAATCCGGCGGACAGGCCGCCGCGCAAGCAGCAGCGGAAGGCCTCCCACGACACCTGCGTGTCGCCCGCCCACGTTCCGGGGTAACGCTGGCTGCCAATGTAGCCCGCCCGCCGCCAGACAATGTTTTCCCCGTTGACCTCCCGCGCCGCCTCGAATGCGGTTTTGGTGAAAAGGTAAAGATAAAGGTTGTGCATTTCCCTGCCGGTTTTGCCATTATGGAACAGGGCGTCTTCGGCGACGCGGTCGCCGTAGTCGGGCTTGAGGACACTGCCTCCCGCGCGCAACAGATCTTTGAGATGGTTTTTCCACCACTCCTTGGCTTCCGGATTGGAAAAGTCCACCATGCCGGCCGGCTGGCCGTGCTCAAGCCGGGCGAATCCTCCCTTGGTTGAGCGCAGGATGAAGCCTTTGCGCTTTGCTTCCTCGTATATCGGCTGGCCTTCCGGCAGGTAGGGATTCACCCAGAAGCAGGTATTGACACCTTTAGCTTTGAAACGCTGCAGAAATTCCCCGCGTTTTGGAAACCCCTTTTCGTTCCAGACGAAGTCGCAGGCGTCCACTCCTATGTCGTAATAGTAGTGGGTTTTCATCCATTTGGGATCGAGGTGAATGACGTCAAACGGGATTTTTTCGGCGCGCAGGCGGTCAATCACGTCTTCCGCCTGGCGGAGGTTTTCATACATGCAGCGGCTCATCCAGATGCCCAGGGCCCATTTGGGCGGCATATGCGGGCGGCCGGTTAGCGACGTGTACAGACGGTTCAGTTTTTTCAGGGAATCCCCCAGAAAGAGAAAAGCGTCGAGATGATCATCTTGCGAAAGAGCTGCGCCGGCGGTGTAGGAGAACGCGCCGATTTCCCAGAAGGAGCGGAACGAAGTGTGAAGCATCAATCCCCAGCCCGCCGTGGAAAAGAGCGCGGGGACTGACTTGTAGCTCATGTCGTTGGTGTTGCTCCCGCAGGTGTCGCCGGCCCAGATGGTGGCGCGGGTCGAGGTTTTCTCCACCTTGTTCCATTTTTCCCCGAGGCCGAAGAAGCGGTCCTCGTTGCCGATGCGCCAGCTGATGAACGGCTCCGTTCCGGTTTCCGAGTGGCGGAAACCCAGCGGCGGGCAAACCGGCTTTCCGGCAATGCGCTCCGTTTCCAGCTCGAGGACGCGCGCGCCCTTGGCGTTGACGATTTTCAGGGAAAAGGGTTTTTTGGCGAGTATCAGCCGGTGGTTTTTGGACCGGAGCTCGCAAGCGCCGGATTTTTCCCGGAACCGCCATCCTGTTTTCTTTCGCGGCAACGGTGCCAGCATCTCGCTGTTTTCAAAAATCCGCCCCTGGCGGCTGGCGGGCGCGAGGCCGAGGCGCAGGATGCCGTTTCTGACCGTTTGGAGAAGCAGACGCGCTTTCTTGCCGGAGGCCATGACCGCCGCGGCTTCCAGAATGCCGTTTTTAAACGCAATCTGGCCGATTTCGGCCACGGTGTCGTATTTGCAATCGCCGCGGTGGAAGATGCGCCGGTCATCCTGGTAAATGGATTTATCAGGCAAAAAGCGGCTGGCGTAACTGTCCGAATCGTAAGCGCGATTCTGTTTTTTCTTTGTCGTTTCAGGCATTTTTTCCGGTGGCTGGGCTGGTGATAGCACAAAGTTTCGGGTAGAGGAGTTCGCGGATTTTCCGCATGCGGCTTTCACCGGCGGGGCGGGCGCTCATGAATCCGGGCCGGCGGCGGCCCGGCTGATGCGCCGGCATGGCGGCGCGCATGCGCGTTTTCAGGAACCTTATCATGGCGCCGCATGTTGCCGGTTGGCCGCGCAAAGGCAATATGGAAATGGTTGCCATGACGGTTCCCCCGGCTAACATGCGGGGAGATTTTTCCTTCCGGATTCCGCGAGCATCCGCATTATGTCTTTGGATTACCGCATGAGTTTCACCACGTTGTTCCTGTGGGTCCTGGCGGTCCTGCTGATGCTGGACGCGGGCAAATGCCTCCTGCTGTTTTATTTTTCGCGGCAGGCGCTCAATCCTCTGGCGGACCTCAACGCTCTCTGTCTGCTGGCAATGGCGGTTTCGGTCCTGCTGATCATCCTGTGCCCCTCCGAAGTTTCGCCGGGCGGGCTGCTGACCTTCAGCGCCGCCGGGCGGGCGGTTTTTTTGCGGTGGAACGAGATCAGCGAAGTGAAAAGACGCCGCCTCATCGGCTTGGGATTTTATCAAATCAGGGGCGCGGACGGAACCCGTGTTTATGTGCCCGGCTTTCTGTCCCGGCAGGAGGAGTTCGTGGCGGTGGTCACGGCCATCACCCCGCCGGAGAATCCGTTGCGCCGGTGCCTCGAACGGTCCGGCGCGCGCCGGCAGGAACGATGACGCGCGGATCCAAGACGGTTTTTATATTTCCGCTGCCGCGAGCTGTTGCAACCGCCCGGATTCAGCCGGAGCTGCCGGCGGCGGGGGCTTCGCCGGCGCGCTCGGACCGGCGCCGGAATTTTTCCGCGTTTCCGATAAAGTGCTCCTGGGAGGAAAAAAGGGGCTCGCTGGCGCGGACGGAGGGGGACTTGTAGGAGCCGTTCGGTTTTAACACTTTGGCAAAAGCATTGTCTTTGAGAGAAGGGTCGAGGATGTCTTTCACAACGCGGGAGCGCAAGTCTTCCTGCTCGAGGGGAAAGACGACCTCAATGCGCCGGTAAAAATTGCGCGGCATCATGTCGGCGCTGCCTGACAGAATTTCAGGCTGGCCGCCGTCGTTTTCAAAATAATAAATGCGGCTGTGCTCGAGGTAGCGCCCGAGGATGCTGCGCACCCGGATGTTGTCACTCATGCCTTTGACGCCGGGCACCAGCCCGCAGATGCCCCGGATGATCAGGTCAACCGGAACTCCCGCGCGGGAAGCCGCGTAGAGGTTGTCAATAGTCTCCTTGTCAATCAAGCTGTTGGCTTTGATGATGATGCGGGCGGGGCGGCCTGCCTTGGCGTGTTTTTTTTCGCGCTGGATATATTTCTGTATGCGGGCGTGCAGGTTGTAGGGGGCCACCAGCAGTTTTTTGAACTTCGGATCGCGGGCGAACCCGGTCAGCGTGTTGAAGACCATGGCCACTTCTCCGGCGATGTCCTCCCGGCAGGTGAAATAGCTCAAGTCTGTGTAAAGCTTGGCCGTTTGGGGGTGGTAGTTGCCCGTGCCAAGGTGCACGTACCGCTTCAGCCCCTCCGCCTCCCGGCGCACCACCAGACAGCATTTGCAGTGGGTTTTCAGGCCAACGAATCCATACACGACATGGACGCCCGCTTCTTCCAGCTGCCGGGCCCACTGGATGTTCTGCGCCTCGTCGAAACGCGCTTTAAGCTCGATCAGGGCGGTGACCTGTTTGTCCTGGCGGGCGGCTTCCATGAGGGCGTCCATGATGGGCGACTGGCTGCTGGTGCGGTAGAGGGTCAGCTTGATGGCCAGCACGGCGGGGTCGGCGGCGGCCTGCTGGACAAAATCGATCACGGGTGTGAAAGAATCGAAAGGGTGGTGCAGTAAATGGTCTTCGCTCCAGAGCGCCGCGAAAAGGTCTTCCCCCGGCCCGAGAGCCGGGGAGACATAGGGAATGAAGGGCTGGAATTTCAAATCCGGCCGGTCAATCATGTCATACACGCTCATCAAGCGCATCAGGTTGATGGGGCCGTCAATACGGAACACATGTTCCGGAGCCAGATGGACGGATTGGAGCAGACGGGCCAGCAGCGCCTCGTCCACGCCTTTCTCGATTTCCAGGCGCACCGCCTGGCCCCGGCGCATCTTGTGCAGTTCTTCTTCGATCGTTTGCAGGAGATTTTCCGCTTCTTCCTCGTCAATATACAAGTCGCTGTTGCGGGTGATGCGGAAGGCCTGGACGGACTTGATCCGGTAGCCTGGGAAAAGGGGTTTGGCGAAGATTTTCAGCACGTCGCTGAGAAAGATGCACGAGTGCCGGTTGCGGCTGGCCGCGCCGATGGAAACGATCCGGGGCAGAATTCGGGGCACCGGGATGAAGGCCATGCTGGAGTCCCCCTTGGGCCGGGAAGGATCCCTCAAGGCCAGCAGGATGTAGAGTTTTTTATTCCCGAACTGCGGAAAGGGATGGGAGGGGTCTATGGCCAGCGGCGTGAGCACCGGGTAGACCTGCTCGGTGAAGTATTGTTTGAGCCATTGCATTTCCCGGCGGGTCAGATCCTCTTTGCCCTTGAAAAAGATGCCGTGCTGGCGCAATTCCGGCACAATCTGCTCGCGCCAGCATTGGTACTGGTCATGCACGAGGGCCACGGAGATGTTGTGAATGCGGCGCAATTGCTCTTTCGGCCCCAGACCGTCGGGGCCGGACTCCACGACGTTGGATTCCATTTGCTGGATGAGCCCCGACACGCGGATTTCAAAAAACTCGTCCAGATTGGAGCTGACAAAGGTGAGGAAGCGCAGGCGCTCGAGGACGGGGTAGCGGCTGTCCCGGGCTTGTTCGAGAACGCGCCGGTTAAACGCCAGCCAGCTCAGCTCGCGGTTGAAATAGGCGGTCTTGGGTTTGCTTGTTTTTGTTTTTCGCGGAGGCATCAGGACGGCTGAAGGGTTTTGTCGCGGGCCGCGGCGAGAACCTTTTTGATCTGCTCCATTTTCAGGGGTTTGGTGAGAAAGCCGTTCATGCCCGCGTCCAAACACCGCTGGTTGTCGCGTTCCAGGGCGAACGCCGTGACCGCCACGATTGGGATGTCCCGGTTTTTTTCCCCCGTCTCTCCCGCGCGAATCAGCCGGGTGGCCTCGACTCCGTCCATCACGGGCATCTGCACGTCCATTAAAAGGACATCGTAGTGCAGGCGGTTGAGGAGGCGGAGCACTTCGGCCCCGTCTTCGGCGAAGTCAGGAGTATAGCCCAGTTTTCCCAGCAGGCTTCGCGTCACCACCCGGTTCACTTTGTTGTCTTCGGCTGCCAGGATGCGCAGCGGGTAGCGCTCGTGAAAACGGCTGGTTTCGATGTCCTCCCATGTTCCGCCGCCGGTTTTTTCCAGTTCGGCGTTGGCTTTGATGCTGAAGTAAAAAGTGGAGCCGCATCCCGCTGAGCTTTCGGCGGAGATGTTTCCGCCCATCAATTGGCACAAGCGGTGGGAAAGAGCCAGTCCGAGTCCCGCGCCTTCCTCGTCTATGACTTCCCCCGTCTCTTTGCGGCCGAAAGGTTTGAAGAGCAGGTCAATCCGCTCCGGGCGGATGCCTTCGCCGGTGTCCTTGACCGTGCCGGTGATTTCGTAAGCCGCCGCGCTGGGCAAATAAAGGCTTTTCAAGTCCAGGCTGACGGAGCCTTTCCGGGTGAACTTTAAAGCGTTTTCAAGCAGGTTGCGCAGAACTTGGTGGAACCGGAAGGAATCCCCGTAGACGATTTCCGGAATTTCGTCATCTATCTTCGCTTCCAGAGCCACGTTCTTATTCTCGGCCTCCTGGCGCAGTTTTTGGACGACTCCCAGGGCCGCTTCGCGGATGCTGAAAGGCTCGTTGTCCAGCTCCAGCGTGCCCATCTCGATGCGGGTGAGGTCCAGGATGTTGTCCACCAAATCGAGCAGGTGGTGGGCGCTGGCATGAATGTTTTCAGCGTATTCGGCCATCTCGGCGTCCATAGGGCACTGCTGGAGCAGGGAAGCGAACCCGATAACCCCGTTCAAGGGCGTTCTCATTTCATGGCTCATGGCGGCCATGAAGCGGGATTTGGCTTGGTCTCCCGCTTCCGCCGCTTTGATGGCGAGCTGAGCCCGCATGGTCTCTTCCTCGGCGGTCTTTTTTTCCGTCACGTCCCGCTGGGTGCCGATCACCCGCAAGGCTTTGCCTTTGGCGTCGCGCGAAAAAACCTTGCCGTGCGCGAAGTGCCAGTGCCAGTTGCCGTCCTTGGCCTTGATGCGGAATTCCGCCTCGTAAATGGAGGCGCCGCCTTCCAGGTGGCGTTGCAGCTGGCTCATGACACGGGGTTTGTCTTCGGGGTGAAGCAAGCTGAAAAGAGTTTTTTCGTGGGGGGCGATTTCTTCCGGTTTGAATCCCAGCATGGCTGCCCATTGGGGGCTGAAATAAATCTCTCCGGAAACAAGGTTCCAGTCCCACAATCCGTCCTGGCTGGCTTCCATGGCAAGCCGCAGCCGCTTCAGCTCGCGCGTCAGCATGGCATTGTCCCGGGTCAGCAGGCTCAGGGCGGTCAGGTCTTCCAGGACCGAGACGCAATACATTTCGCTGTTTTCGGGGTCCCGCTCCGCCAGGCTGGAGATGGAGACGAATGCTTCGCGGCCCTGCCCCCCCTGTATGTGCAGCTCGTCCCGTTTCTCCACCCCGTCCGCGAGAACGGCCTCGATATGGCGCTGGAAGACGGGCTGGGATTCGCTGGTGAGGAAAGTGTGCAGCGGGATTTTCCAAAGCTTGAGCTGTTCCGGCGCCATGCCGATCAGATTCGCGCCGTAAGCGTTGCAATTCAAAATGATGCCCTTGGCATTGAAACGCATGAACCCGGCGGGGGCGTTTTCATAGAAAGTGTACAGGCGTTCCGGCGCGGCCAGCAGTTCTTTTTCGGAAGCTTGAGGTTTTTCTGGCGGGTTGGGCTTTTTTTTTCGCCGCAGTTTTTTTATCCACGCCAGCCATTCCTGCTTCCTTCCGGAGGCGGGGGGGCGGGCTTTTCTGTTTGGGTGATTCGCGGCCGGCTTCATGCGTTCCGTTATCTGTTTTCCCGTTTTCTATGATGGCATTTTGCGGGGTTTGCGCATGATTTCAACCCTTTGCTCGCTTTTGGCGGGCAGGGAATTGAGCCGCTTTTCCGGAGCGTTCAGCGGTCAGCTCCGCGGCGGAGCCGCGGTCATTTCCAGAATCCGGTAAATGCGGTTCACCATCGGGCGGGGGTCTTCCAGCAGGCCGGCGGCCGCCAAAGCGTTGTCGAAGAGCTGTTCCGCCACCAATCCCGCCCGTTCCGGGTCTTTGTCCTTGATGGCGGCCAGGTTCTTGATCAGCGGATGCCGCGGGTTGATCTCGAGGCGCGCCGGCGGATTGGCGGCTGCATCCGGCTGCATGGCTTTCATGAGCCGCCGCATTGCCGGAGTGGCAAACTTGTCGTCGTTGAGAACCGCCGCCGGGCTGCGCACCAGGCGGTTGCCGGCGCCGACCCAGCTGGCGCGGCCGCCCAGTTTTTCCTTCAGCCAGGCGGCCAGGGCGTCAGTCTCCGCTTTTGCCAGCGCTTCACCTTCCGCCGGAATGTCACCGAGGCGCAAGTCCGCCTGGTTGGCGGAGACCAGTTTTTTGCCCGCGAACTCGCGCAGCTGGCTCATGACGAACTCGTCCACCGGCTCGTAGAGGAAGAGCACTTCGATATTCCTTGCCTGGAACGCCTCCAGGTAAGGCCCGTCCTCCAGCATGGCGCGGTTTTGGGCGTAGAGATAATAGATTTCCTTTTGTTCCTCTTTTGCCCGTTTGACGCAGTCCTCCAGCGAAGTCATTTCACCTGCGTCCAGCAGGGAAGACTCGCAGCGCAGCAGCTTGGCGAGCCGCTCCCTGTGAGCCGGTTCCATGACCGCTCCTTCCTTCAGGAACATCCCAAAGGTTTTGTAGAATTCCCCGTATTTTTCCGGCTGTCGTTTTGCCATATCCTCGAGGAACTTCAAGTAACGCCCGGTCAGCACCTGGTTGATTTTCCGCACCAGGGCGCTGTCCTGCATGGTTTCGCGGGAGATATTCAGGGGCAAGTCGGCACTGTCCACCACGCCCCGCACAAAGCGCAGCCATTCCGGCAACAGGCCTTCCGGCTTGTTTTCGATCAGGATTTTTTTACAATAGAGGCTGACGCCCGGTTCGAGCCGCCCGAATCCCCAGTTCTCGCGGTTCTCCCCCGGCGCGTAGAGCAGGGCGTTGATCGTGATGGGGGCGTCCGCCGTGAAGTGCAGCCAGTGCAGCGGCTCGTCCAGGGCATGGGTCTGGTATTTGTAAAACTCTTTGTATTCCTCTTCTTTGATTTCGTTTTTGTTCTTCAGCCACAGCGCCTGAACCGTGTTGACGCGTTCGCCGTTCAGGCTGATGGGGAAGGGGACGAAGCGCGAGTAGCGGCCCAGGATTTCCCGCACCCGCTCCGCTTTGGCGAATTCCTTGTCTTCGTCCTTGAGGAAAACGATAATTTTGCAGCCGCGGCGCTGGCCCTCGGCGGTTTCGATTTCGTAGCTGCCGCCCCCGTCGCTGGTCCACAGCAGATGCTCCCCTTCGGGATGCCATGACCGGGTGTAGAGGCTGACGCGTTTCGCCACCATGAAGACACTGTAAAAGCCAACGCCGAATTGGCCGATAAGCTGGCGGCCAATGTCCCCTTCGGCATCCTTGGCCTCCTTTAAGGCGTTAAGGAAATCCCTGGCGCCGGAGTGTGCGATGGTCCCGATGTTTTGCGTCAGCTCCGCTCGCGTCATGCCCGCGCCGAAGTCCTGGACGGTGACCGTTCCGGCGGCATCATCCGTGGTCAGGTTGATTTCCAAATCGAGGCGATCGTCGAATATCTCCTTTTCGGTCAGCTGCAGGTGGCGCAGCTTTTCCAAGGCGTCCGCCGCGTTCGAGACCAGCTCGCGCGCGAAAATCTCCTTGTCCGTGTAAAGCGAGTGGATGACGATGTCCAGCAGCTGCCGGACTTCCGCCTGAAACTCGTGTCTTTCCGTTTTTTTATCACTCATGGCTGATCGCTTTTTGTCTCATGAAGCCATTTAAGGCTCATTCGCCGCGAATCAAGCCCGAACGGTCCCGGCAGGTTCGCGGTTGGCATTTGCCGTGAAGCGGACCGCTGGGCGCGGTTATATAACGGCTTTGCCGTACCGGAGAGTTGAAAACCTGATGTTGGCATGAAGTGGGAACAAGAGACCCCCGCTGCTTTTGCGGCATGACCGCCAGTGAAGGGAAAAAGTATTGACAGGATCTGCTGGACGGACTGGAAACCGGTCGGCCTTTGATAACGGCGTATATCGTTCCCATTCGGCCGATTGTGTGAATAATCGGCGTTTGGGGAAAATTGCGGTTCCAGCCGAACCGCAAGGTTGAAACGTAATAGTCGAAATCTTCAGGCAAGGCGTATTCCTCCGTTTCGCGGGCAGTATAGCCTGTAATTATATCCGGGTCCAGAAAGTAGCGCAGGCAGTTGATGGAATTGCCGTTGGCGGCGGCCAGAACCCGCAAAGGGCGGCCCAATTTCGCCTGCCTTCGGTTGAGCCATTCGGCGGCTTCTTTGTAGCTGGTTAGCCAATAATCGGTTTCGTAGCGCTGGTGGATGGTCTCGTGGTTGCCCGCAAGAGCGTTGAAGTATGTCATCTGGTAAGGATGCAGGCGGACCAGCGCGGGCAGATGGAGCAAGAGTAACACCGTGGCGGCAAGGGCTGCGGGGACAGTTCCAACTTTGCCGTGCAGCCAGTCATAAACATAGGCCGCTCCTAATCCGGTGAAGAGGGCCAGCGCGGGCAACAGAAAGAGCATGTGCCGGATCCCGTCGTAGATGTTCGGCCTGAAAATGATGAAATAGAGAACCGGGAAAAAGAACCAGAACTGAATAGTGAAAAAAACCAGGGCGAAGGGCGCCCGCCAGTTTTTGCATTGGCGGAACGTCCCGGCAAATAATCCTGCCGCCGCCAGGAACAAATAAGCAATGGGAGTCGTTATAACCAGATACCAGATCAAATAGTGAAAGGGCAAGCGGGCGCTGTCGTAAACCCGCCCTTGGAACAGCGTCTGTTGCGGGAAAGGATAAGTTTGGAAAATCCGGAACGCTTTAACGGGATTGAGAACGGGATTTTCGTGAGCATAGGGCCACAAACTGACCATGATCAGCCAGGCCAGAACGAAGAGCGTCAGGAACTTAAAGAAGGCGTTAATCCATTCCCTGTAATCGGGGTTCTTTATTTTCCAAGGCCGCCGCCGCAATAACTGAAATCCCCCCGCGGCGCCTAAAAACACAAAAAGGATAAATCCTCCCGCCCGCACCGATAAAGCCAAACCGATGGCCGCCGCGCAGCCGGTCACGGTCCGCCATTTCAGGCCGTCTTCGTAAAAAAGGCGGCAAATCCCAAAAACCGACCAGGCGGCCAGACAGGCGAACGATATGTCTTTGGAATTGATGAAGGCGTGGCCAAAAAACCGGGGCAGGAAAACGAGAGCGATGACGCTGAAAAACGCCGTTTTCCGGCTTCCAAGTAAATTCCCAAGTCCGCTGATGGCGGGTAATGCAATCAAGGCAAAGAGGGCGGTGATGAGATGCCGGAAAGTCCGGGGTTCCAGGCCGAGGGCGCGGTGGACCGAGGCGCTCAGCAGTTCCACGCAGGGGCCGAAATACTTCAAGTTGTAATGTTCGGCGTAGCTTTTGTCGGAAAAGCCGGAAAGGTAGTAGTCGAGAACCTTTTCCCCGTAGAAGGCTTGCAAATAGTCGTCCCAGGCCAGCCCGTAGTCATCGAAAATCAGCAAAATGACAGCGAGGCCGAAGAAGATGAGAATCCCTAACCAGTGATTTTGGATCCTCGTGACAGAAGCCGTCAGATTAGCGGCGCCAATGGAATTCGGCGTTTTCGATAACCGCATTATAATTTCCTTGTTGTGGGATGTGCCGGGTTGTCGAGAGGGGGAGGAAACCGCCGGTCTGACAGCCTTCTGAAAAGTGGGATGCATCAGATTGTCAAACGTTAAGGAAACATCAAGCCGGGAGTGTCGCGCCTTTGAGAAGGTCCGCAGATATCCCGTGTCCGGCAGACAGATAAAATCGCTTTTTCTTTGGCTGGCCGCTTGGCACGTTGTCCGCAAGTACCCGCTATCGTCATTGACGAGCCTATAACAGGAGGATTTTGATTGACTACGCATCAATGTATCCCGATATATTGATGCGTTTTATGAATCCTTCGGACAGTGCAGCTGCCGGTTCGGCGGCGGAAGAGGCCTTGCGGGGGCTTTTGGCCCGGCGCATCGCCGTGCTCGACGGCCCCCGGGGCACGGAAATACAGAAGCGGAAACTCGCGGAAGCGGACTTCCGGGGGGGGCGTTTCGCCGGGCGCCCGCAAGATTTAACGGGCAACAACGACTTGCTTGCCCTCACCCGGCCGGAGCTCATTCTCGACATCCACCGGAGTTTTCTCGAAGCCGGATCGGACATCATCGGCACCAACACGTTCAACGCCAACCGTTTTTCACAGGCCGATTACGGCACGGAGGATTTGATTTGCGAGATGAACCGGGAAGCGGCGCGCCTGGCCCGGCGGGCGATAGACGAGTTTATAAAAAAGCATCCCGGGCGCCGTTGTTTTGCCGCCGGGGCCATCGGCCCGACAAACCGCGCGGCGTCGCTCTCTCCGGATGTCAACCGCCCCGAGCACCGGGCCGTAACCTTCGATGACCTCGTGGAGGTTTATCACGAACAGGCCAAGGCATTATTAGATGGCGGCGCGGACTTGCTGCTGCTCGAAACGATTTTCGACACCCTCAACGCCAAGGCCGCGATTTTCGCCTTTGAAAAACTCTTCGATGAGCGCGGAAGCCGGACGCCGCTGATGCTTTCGGTCACCATCTCCGACCAGTCCGGGCGGACCTTGAGCGGGCAGACACTGGAGGCTTTCTGGCACTCGGTGAGGCATGCCCGGCCCTTGAGCACAGGGATCAATTGCGCTCTGGGCGCGGAACAAATGCGCCCTTATATCGAACAATTAGCCCGGATCGCGGACTGCGCCGTCAGCTGTTATCCCAACGGCGGCCTGCCCAACGAGTTCGGCGAATACGACGACACCCCAGGGCACATGGCCGCCGTGCTGGGGGACTTTGCCGCGCAAGGGTGGCTCAACCTTGCGGGAGGATGCTGCGGCAGCGGCCCTGAGCATATCCGGGCCATCGCCGGAGCGGTCTCGCGGCACGAGCCGCGAAAAATCCCGCGGATTGAGCCCGCCACCCGCTTCAGCGGTCTCGAACCATTGACCCTCGCCGGAGAAAACGCGCCGTTTGTCATGATCGGCGAGCGAACCAACGTCGCCGGATCGCCCCGCTTCCGCAAACTCGTCAAGCAGGACGATTTTGAGGGCGCGGTGGCCGTGGCCCGGCAACAGGTCGAAAACGGGGCCAACCTGATTGACGTCAATTTCGATGAGGCCCTGCTCGACGGCCCGGCCTGCATGACCCGTTTTCTCAACTTGATTGCCGCGGAACCGGAAATCGCCCGCGTGCCGGTGATGGTTGACAGCTCGGACTGGGAAGTTGCCGAAGCCGGGCTCAAATGTTTGCAAGGCAAGGGCGCGGTCAACTCCATCAGCCTGAAAGAAGGTGAAGAAAAGTTCCTTGAAAAAGCCCGGCTGATCCGCCGTTACGGGGCGGCCGCGGTCATCATGGCCTTCGATGAAAAAGGCCAGGCGGCTTCAAAGGAAGACAAGGCCCGCATTTGCCGCCGGGCTTACCGGTTGTTGACGGACAAGGCGGCGTTCGACCCCTCTGATATTATTTTCGACCCCAACGTTCTGACGGTCGCCACGGGGATGCGCGAGCACAACGATTACGCGGTCAACTTCATCGAAGCCGTCCGGGAGATTAAAAAGCATTGCCCGCGCGCGCGCGTCAGCGGCGGCGTCAGCAATTTGTCCTTCTCCTTCCGCGGCCACAACAGCGTGCGGGAGGCCATGCACGCCGCTTTCCTTTACCATGCGATCCGGGCGGGGCTGGACATGGCCATCGTCAACGCCGGAATGCTGGCCGTTTACGAAGACATTCCTAAAGACCTGCTGAAACAAGTCGAGGATGTCATTTTCAACCGCCGTGAGGACGCCACGGACCGGCTTTTGGAATATGCAGGAAGAGCCGGAGAATCTGAAAAGAAAAAGGACAAAACCGGGCCGCCCGCCTGGCGGAGCCTTGCTGTTGAGGAACGGCTGGCCCACGCTATCCGCCACGGCATCACCGAGTTTATCGAGGACGATGCCGGAGAAGCCCGGCAAAAATTGAAACACTCACTGCAGGTTATCGAGGGGCCGTTGATGGACGGAATGCGGATCGCGGGCGACCTTTTCGGCGAGGGGAAAATGTTCCTGCCCCAAGTAGTCAAAAGCGCCCGGGTGATGAAAAAGGCGGTGGCTTATTTGACGCCGTTCATCGAAGCGGAGAAAGCGGACACGCGCGCCGCCCGGCGTGGAACTGTCATCCTGGCCACAGTCAAAGGAGACGTCCACGACATCGGCAAGAACATCGTCGGGGTCGTTCTGGCCTGTAACGGCTACGAAGTCATAGACCTCGGCGTCATGGTCCCCCGGGAAAAAATCCTCGAAAAGGCCTTGGAGAAGAAAGCGGACATCATTGGCTTGAGCGGCTTGATCACGCCCTCGCTCGCGGAGATGAGGTCCGTGGCGGCGGAGATGGAGCGGCGGGAATTCAAGACGCCTTTGCTCATTGGCGGGGCAACCACCAGCAGGCTGCACACGGCGGTCAAAATCGCCCCCGAATACCGGGCGCCGGTCATTCACGTGTCCGACGCCTCGCGGGTGGCGGAAGTCTGCTCGCGGCTCCTCAATCCCGGAACGCGCGCAGCTTTTATCAAGGAGGCGAACGAGGATTACGAGGCCGCGCGGCGGCGTCACGCGGCGCGGGAAAATAAAAGCGGGCTGATTTCAATTGAAGAAGCCCGCGGCCGGGCGGCCCCCACGGATTGGGCTCACGCGGATATCCCGGTTCCCGCGCGGCTGGATTTGCATGTCGAGCATGGCTCGCTTGAAGAAATTGCGGCTTACATTGACTGGTCGCCTTTCTTTTGGGTCTGGAATCTGAAAGGTGTCTTCCCGAAAATTTTCCAGCACCCGAAGTTCGGCGCCGAAGCCCAACGGCTTTACGATGACGCCCGGCGCGTCCTCGATGACATTATCGGAAACCGGCGGTTCGCCGCGAAGGCGGTTTTTCGCATGTGGCCCGCCAACGCGGTCGGGGACGATATTGAAGTTTACACGGACACCGGACGATCCCGGACGCTGGGCGTGTTTCATTTCCTGCGCCAGCAGCGCCGCAAGGAGAAAGGAGCGGGGTATTTCTGTCTGGCCGATTTCACCGCGCCGCGGGACTCCGGCCGCCTCGATTACATCGGGGGCTTCGCTGTCACCGCCGGGCCGGGCCCGGGTGAATACGCCGACATGTTGAAAAGACGCCACAACGATTACCAGGCCATCATTGTCAAAGCCTTGGGAGACCGTTTGGCTGAGGCGTCCGCCGAGATATGCCACAAGAAAGCCCGCGGACTGTGGGGCTTCGGCGTCAACGAAAACCTGACTAACGATGACTTGATCAAGGAAAAATACAGGGGCATCCGCCCCGCCATGGGTTATCCCGCCTGTCCCGACCACACTGAGAAAGCGTTATTGTGGAAACTGCTGGAAGTGGAAAAACACACCGGCATCCATCTGACGGAAAGTTACGCCATGAACCCGCCCAGCTCGGTCTGCGGGCTGTATTTCCCGCATCCCGGCGCGAAATACTTCCACGTCGGACTCCTCGGCGAAGACCAGCTTGAAGACTACGCCCAGCGCAAAAGCTGGTCCTTGGCGGAAGCCCGGCAATGGCTTGCCGCAAACCTCCGCTAACACAAGGACAAACGCGCCGTTAAAAAAACCGTAAAATCCGGCGGTTTTCCTGTTCCGCGGAAATGATTTGCCTTGGCAAACCCTCTATA
>CAZYUX010000037.1:0-17579 GCA_964650745.1 uncultured Puniceicoccaceae bacterium | reverse complement strand
GCGCGCCGGACTGGCATAAAATGGTTTTGCCTCGGCCGGGAAAACCTCCGAGCATCCGGCCAATGTCTATTATCACAGGCCGGGGAGATGACGGCACGACCGCTCTGCTGTTCGGCCGCCGGGTGCCGAAGACTCATCCGCGGGTGCGCGCTTGCGGAGCGCTGGATGAGCTGAATGCCGCGCTGGGACTGGCCAAGGCCTCCGCCGCCGACAAAAAGATCCGGACAGGCCTGGAAAAGATTCAAAGGGATTTGATAAAAGCGGGAACGCAGCTTGCGGCGGCGGATGAGGACAGCGAAAGATTCCGCCGGGCCAAGCATAAAAAAATCACGATGTCCCAGGTGAGGCGAATCGAGGGCTGGGCGGCGCGGCTGGAGAAGGGACAGCGGCCGGCTCCGGAGAATTTTATTTTGCCCGGCAGCGGCCCCCTGGAGGCGTCTTTACACCTGGCCCGGGCCGTTTGCCGGAGGGCCGAGCGGGAGGCGGTGGCGGCGCGGAACGGCGCCGGCGCGGCAGACGGCCGCGTTCTTCAATACTTGAACCGGCTCTCGGATTTGCTGTGGCTGCTGGCGCGCGAACAACGGCCGGATTAACCCGAAGGCGCTGGATCAGCGCCCGCTCTTCCTTTTCTCTTTGTTCTTTTTATGAAAGAGCAGGATGTCTGTCTCCATCATGGCAAGCACCAGCAGGAAAAAGACCATCAGCAAATAAAGGGCCAAGTTGTTGCTCTGCCAAAAATTCATGCGGATGAATGCTTTTTGGGCGCCGCGGAAGCGCTTCGTTGCCCTTTATCGGCCGTTCCCGCCAAGCCTTAACCCCGGGCGCGCGAAAAGCGGCGCGCCGTTTGCTTTTTCTAAATGATTTCCAGCCTGTCGCGGTCCGGCAGTTTCGGAAAGGGAGCGGCGGGGAGAGTCTGATACCAGAAGGCCACGGAAGCAATGTCATCTTGCAGGGGCAGGAAGCGGCCGCCGGGGCGCCAGCCCAGTGCCTGGATGGTCACGCGCAGGTCTTTTTCGAAGCGGACGGGGTCCATGATATGCCAGCGGTAAAGGCTGAAGCGCTGCTGGGAGTTGTAGACGCCGTCGGGCCGGATCACCATCGGCATCCCGGCAAAGGGCGTGCTGAATTCCTGATATTGGCCGGTCTGCTTGTTTTCGAAATTGTAAGAGCCGCAAAAGTAATCCTCCGTGCCGGTGCCGCAGATGGTGGGAAATTCGGCGTCGCCGTCGAGGTAGAACTTGATCTCGCCTTCGCCCCACCAGCCGTTGTTGTTGACACCCCATGCCATGTAAGTGCCCGCGTAATGCCCCCGTCCCCGGACCCCGTCGATAATGGTGTAAACCTCCTTGTAAGGCAGGGGGTTGACCCGCCGGAATTGGGCGTGGAAATACGCGCGGTCATCCGGCACATCGGTCAGCGTGTAGTTAATCTGATAAAACAGCGTCATCTTTTCGAATCCGATATTTTCGGCGGTGACGCGGCACCGTTTGCGGAAAGGCATTTCCCAGTAGCAATTCAGGGCGTTGCCGGGGTTGACACACACCGGCAGCGAGTTGACCTGGGCGAAGCGCTCGAAACTCCCCCAGCCGCAGGCGAAGAAGTCGCCGATAGGGCTTTCGACCGCCGGCTGGTCCTCATCATCCCAATAAAACCGGAGGATGGTAAAGCGGTAAGGCCCCGTCGGCGTCATCCAGATTTGCTGAATGGCGCCGGGGCCTTCGATGCTGGCGATTTCGGCGGTTTCGCCCGGCCCGATGGAGATGCAGGGCCGGCATTTCCAGCCCCTGCCCAACTCCCGCGCGGTTCCGCCTTCCCGCGGCTCGGCCATTCCGCCTTTGCCCTTTTCCCCGGTTGGATTTTCGGCACTGACCGAACGGGTTTTCGCCGGAGAGAGGCGCGAGAGATTCCCCAAGTGCATTCCAAGTCCGTTGAATGAGTTCATGTCAGGTAATATGCCGCGCCGCTGCCGCGCGGCAACTTTATTCTTGTGCGGCAGGGGGCGGAGGCATAGTGCGGGGGCGTGCGCTTTTTATGGATGATTTTAGCCGCCGCGGCCGGGTGGAGTTTGGCCCTGGGCGCCGCGGCGCGCCAGCCGGAACTCTCGGCGGACAATCCCATCATCCTGGATGCCGAAAGCCAATGCCTCGTCGCCACGGGCAACGCCGTTTTTACCGACGGAGAGTTTATCCTCCGCGCCGATGAGATCCGCTACAACAAAGGCGAGCGGCTGGCCGACGCCAAAGGGCGCGTTGAAGCCGGACGGAATGGTTTTTTGCTGGCGGGAGAGCATTTCACTTACCAGGGCCAAACCGGAATCTTCTCCGGAGAACATTTCCGTCTGGGCGGCGGCTCGCTGTTTGCCGAAGGGGGGCATTTCGAAGGCACGCTCGACCGCGTCGAAGCCCGGGATGTGCGGGTGTGGTTCCGGGAACCGGACCCTTACGCGCCCAGCCTGGAAGCGGATACGCTGGTGCTGTATCCCGGCAAGCGGTTTGAGGCGGAAAAAGTGAAACTGCGGGCAGGGCCGCTGCCGGTCTTCTATTTGCCGGGATTCGCCCGCGAATTGAACCGGCCCTGGGCCGCGGCGGAGGCCCGGGCGGGTTACCGCGGCAATCTCGGAGCTTACGGGCAATCGGAAGTGCTGCTGCCGGCGGGAGAGACTTGGCGGGCTGGAGGCAACCTCGATTACTACACAAAACGGGGAGTGCTGATCGGCCCCGCCTGGCGGGCGGAGGAAAAAGGCGAAGAAAGCGGTTATACACACTATTTCAGCGGCGGATTCATCCGCGATTACGGGGAGCGGGGGCTGGACCGGAATGCGGAGGCGGTGCCTCCAGACCGTTATTTCGCGGAAGCGCGGCACCGGCAGCGCTGGCGCGAACGCTGGGAATTTAACAGCCAACTGAGCTGGCGGAGCGATTCGGAGGTGACGCGGGATTTCCGGCGGCGGCATTTTCACACCAACCAGCAGCCCGATTCCTTTGCCGAAGGGTTGTATCTTGGCCGGGATTACACCATCTCAGTCTTTATGCGGCCGCGCCCCAACGATTTTCAGCTCATCCACGAGCGCCTGCCGGAAATCCGGTTCGATCTCGCTCCCAAACCTTTGTCCGGGACAGGCGCCTGTCAAAGCCTGCACGCCGCAGCCGTCCGCTTGCGGAAAGAAAGCCTGGAAGAAGAAAACCGGGGAATCTCCGCTGACAAATTCGGCTTGCATTACTCGCTGCAAAGACCCGTGTCCTTGACACGCTGGCTGACGCTGACACCGCTGGCCGGCTGCCGCGTGATTCATTATACAGGCCAGGAAGAGTTCCGAAGCGGGAATAACCGGCACTTATTCCGCGATGAATATAGAGATTACACCCGCTGGACCGGGGAATTGGGCGCGGACCTGGAGATGGCGGTCCACGGCCAGTGGGACTTCCGAAATGAAATATGGGAGATTGACGGCTTGCGGCACGTGCTTCGGCCGGTTGCGAAATACCGGTGGCACCCCGATTCCGGCACGGGCGGAGACCGCATCCTGCCTGTCGAAACTTTCGCGCTCGCGGAAACGGCCGGCCTGGCGCCGGAAGACTTCCCGCGCCCTTTTGAATTTGCGCCCGCCGCGGTTATCCTGCCCCCTCTGGATTTGGAAGACATTCGTTACGTGGATGAACAGCGGGAGACGCATGTCTTGCGGATGGGCTTGGAAAACCTGCTGCTCACCCGCCATCCCGGTTATGGATCGCGCCATCTCGCGGAACTCAATCTTTACCAGGATTTCCTTTTCGAGCCGGATGAACCCGGCCCGGCCACGGTTGAGGGCGAGCGCCACTGGAACGCCACCTGCGCCCGCTTGTTTCTCAATCCCGCCCCTTGGCTGGACCTGTCGTGGGAAAACCGGCTGAACACGGAGAAAACCGAAATCGCGGAAAGCGCCGCACGCTTGGTTTTGAAAAGCGGAGACGCCTGGCAGGCGGTGTTCACCGCCAATTACTGGAAACCGCGCGGCATCCGGCTGGTCAGCCAATACTCCCTCGACGTGCGCTGCCGGCCGGCCCCGGAACTCGCCATCCGGGCGCTCTGGCGCTACGACGAGGACCGCGGGGGGCTGACCGAGCATCTGTACGCGGTGACGCGCCGGCTGGGGCGCTCGTGGGAAATCTCATGCCAGCTCCGGTTCCGGGAAGACGCCCGCCGCGAAGAAGGCGCCGCTCTCTCACTCCACGCCCGGCTTTTGACGGATTAGAAAGGAAAGACCGCTTGACGCCTGGCTTCAATGAAGGGAACTTGCTTTCGGCGCAGGAAAATTATTACTTTTCCCGCCTATGAAAAATCCGCCGAACATCCTGCTCATCACCAGTGACCAGCAGCACTGGAACACGCTGGGATGGCTCAATCCGGAAGTGAAAACGCCCAACCTCGACCGGCTGGCCCGGCGGGGGACGCTTTTTACCCGGGCCTACTGCCCCAACCCGACATGCACGCCGACACGGGCCTCGATGATCACCGGGCAATACCCCAGCCAGCACGGCGCTTACTCGCTGGGCACGAAGCTGATGGAAGACGCGCCCACGGTGGGGGAGGAGTTTGCCAAGGGCGGCTACGACCGCGCGATCATCGGCAAAGCGCATTTCCAGCCTTTGAAAGGCACTGATGCATATCCTTCACTGGAAGCCTATCCGGTTTTGCAGGATCTGGACTTCTGGCGGAACTACAAAGGGCCGTTTTACGGCTTCAACCACTTCGAACTGGCGCGCAACCACACCGACGAAGCCCACGTGGGCCAGCATTACGCCCTGTGGATGGAGCAGAAAGGCTGCAAAAACTGGCGGGATTACTTTTCACCGCCCACGGGCAACACGCCTTCGCAGCATCACACATGGAACATCCCCGAGGAGCTGCATTACAACACCTGGATCAGCGAGCGCGCCAACGCCCGGCTTGACCATTACAAGGAAACCGGCCAGCCCTTCTTTCTCTGGGCCAGTTTCTTTGACCCCCATCCGTCCTACCTCGTTCCCAAGCCATGGGACACCATGTATGATCCAGAGAAACTGACCGTCCCCGAAATGATCGAGGGCGAGCACGAGAAAAACCCTCCCCACTTCCAGCTGACCCAACAACCGAAACCGGATTTCTCCCCCTGGCAGGAGCCTGAAGGCAACGGCATGCACGGTTTTCACAGCCATTCGCACAAGAAGGAAGACCTGGCCAGGGACATCGCCATCTACTACGGCATGGTCAGTTTCCTCGACCAGGCCGCGGGGAAAATCCTCGACCGGCTGGAGCAACTCGGCCTGGCGGAAAACACCCTCGTCGTCTTCACCACCGACCACGGCCATTTTTACGGCCAGCACGGCCTCATCGCCAAAGGCGCGTTTCACTACGAGGACATGGTGAAGATTCCCTTCATCGCAAGCTGGCCGGGGCATGTGCCGGAGGGGCGGCGGTGCGCCGCTTTGCAATCGCTGGTGGACTTGCCCCCGACTTTTTTAAGTTATGCGGGTCTGCCCGTCCCGCGGCGGATGTCGGGCCGCGACCAGAGCGCCGTCTGGAACGGCGGCGGGACACCCGCGCGGGACCATGTTCTGGTCGAAAACCGCCACCAGCCAACCGCCCTCCACTGCAAAACCTATATTGACGAACGCTACAAGCTCACTGTCTATTGGAACCGTGAATATGGAGAATTATTCGACCTCCAGGAAGACCCCGGCGAGATCAACAACCTGTGGAATGACCCCGCCGCCGGAAAACTGAAAGCGGACCTCGTCATGAAACTCCTCTTCGCCGAAATGGGCAAAGAACCCCTCCTCATGCCCCGCGTCGCCGGGGCGTAGCCGCCATGAAAAAACCCCCCAACATCCTGCTTTTCATCACGGACGACCACGGTCAGTGGGCGAACCGGTGTTACGGCAACACGGAATTGATCACGCCGGCATTTGACCGGCTGGCGGCCGAAGGCGTCCGGTTCGCCAACGCCTTTACGCCCTGCCCGGTCTGTTCCCCGGCGCGGGCCTGCCTGATGACGGGCCGGACGCCCTCCCAAGTGGGCCTGCACGACTACCTGGAAGAAACCGACCCTGAAATCGGCCGGCGCAACTGGCTGAAAGACGAGATCACGCTGCCCGAACTGCTCGCCGGGGCGGGCTACCACTGCGGCCTGTCGGGCAAACGTCATTTGGGCCGGGGTTTCGAAACACCGCCGGGGTTTCACTATTACTTCGGGATGCCCTTCCTCACCGGCAAACACGAAGGCGAAGAAGAATATGTTTTTGGAAATGAGATTTTCAAGTTAAGCGGCAACAAAAGCCGGTTCATCACGGACTACGCCTTGCGGTTCCTGGATGAGGTTCCGGCGGACCAGCCGTTCTTCCTCAATGCCGGCTACATCGCGACGCACTCCCCCTATCACATCGAGGCGCACGACCCGGAGATGACCGCGCTCTATGCCGAAGCCACCTTCGATGAGCTGGATGAATATCATCCCCACCCCTGGCACAAGAACGAAGGCCTGTGCGGGGAGCCGCCCCTGACTGAAGAAAAAATCCGCAGCACCCGCGTCGGCTACTACGCGGCGGTGACGGAGATCGACCGCGAGATCGGTCGCCTGGTGTCGCGCCTCGAAGAGCAAGGCAAACTCGGCAACACCATCGTCCTCTACACCTCGGACCACGGGTGCTCCGTGGGCCAGCAGGGCTTCTGGGGCAAGGGCAACAGCACCCGCCCCTTCAATATGTGCGAAACCTCGATCCGGGTGCCGCTGCTGCTGCGCTGGCCGGAACGCTGCCCGGCGGGGCAGGTCGTTCGCCAAAGCGTGGACCATTACGACACCTTCCAGACGCTCTGCGGCTGGGCCGGGGTGGATTTATCCGCCGAAAAGTTCGCGAGCCGCGCCTATCCCGGCCGCAGTTACGCGCCATTAGCCGAGCGCGGCGAAATTGAAAACTGGCGCGAAGCCCGCTACGGCGAATACGGCGACCTTCGCATGAACCGGCGCCCGGACTTTAAATTCGTCAAACGCTACCCGCACGGGCCGCACGACCTGTTCGACCTGCGGAACGATCCCGATGAACGCCTCAACCGGGCGGGCTGGGACGAGTTCTACCCTTTGCAAGAGGAAATGGAGAAAGAAATGGAAGCCTGGTATGCGGCGCACGAGGACCCGGCCAAGAGCGGGCTGCGGGTCAAGGATCTGCCCCGGCACAACAACTGGGCGGAAGCCTGGCGCGACGGCCGGCGCGAGCGCCGGGGCTTGCAAGTGTATTAATGAAGCCGCTGGCCGCGGCTGGAAAGGCGGCGCGGAAGCGGTTTTTGTTGCCTTGAACTCTCCGCTCCGGCCATGGTAAGCTTGCGGATTGAAAGAAAAAGAAGATTCCTTCTTCCTCAGTGATTCTTTCGGATCAACTTTTCCATGAGCAAGCCAAAGGCGGAGTTCTGGCAATTGCCGAAACCGGCGCTGGGGGCGTTTTTCCTCTGCGCGGGCTTCACGCTGTTTTTGGCCTACGACCAGTCTTACTGGTGGAATCTGCGGGCCGATTATGTTTTCGGTTATATCGTGCCGGTATTCGTTGCCGCCGTCGTGCATGACCGCTGGGATAAAATCAAAGGCGTGCTGCTGGCCGGTAAAACAGGCGCGCCAGCGGCTGGCGCCCCGAAAACAGTGATGGCCGCGCCGCGATGGGCGGAGCCGGCGGCGGCGGCGGCCGCCGCCGGGATGCTTTTCGCCGGACTGCTGCTGATACTCTTCGGCGCTCTCTACCGGGCCAGCCAGGGCGCGCAAATCCCCGCCTCTTTTCTGCTGGCCGCCGGCTACTGCGGTGTCCTTCTGGGCGCTGTGTATCTGTTCAGCGACCGCGACAGCCGCGGCAGGCCGGTCCCTTTCGCCGCCCGCGTTTCTCTGGTGCTGATGTTTGTTTTCCCGGCGTTCATCTGGTTTATTTCAACGCCCATGCTCGATTTCGTGGAGGGGCGCGTCAGCCTGTTTCTCCTTAACAAGGTGACGGCGGTGGTCTTTTTCTTTTTTGACATTCTGGGCGCGCCTCTGGAACGGCAAGGAAACATCCTGCTGATGCCGTCGGGGCAGGTCGGAGTGGAGGACGCTTGTTCCGGCATCCGGTCGCTGACGGCCTGTATATTCGCGGGATCTTTTTTAGGGGCGTTTTGCCTCGGGCGCTTCTGGAAGAAAGTTTTCCTCGTCCTGATGGCGATGGTTTTCGCTTTTATCATGAATATCGCGCGCAGCTTGTTCCTTTCGGTTTGGGCTTACAATTACGGCCCGGAGACGATAAACGGAGACGTGCATGACATCACCGGATACGCTGTTCTGGGGGTGACGTTCCTGGGGCTGGTTGGTTTGCTGCCGCTCTTGAACATGAAATTCGAGTGGGGCGAACTGCCGCGGGACGAAACGGACAAATCCGGCGCGGACGCCTCCGGAGACAAGAAAACGGATCCATGAAAGTCCTTCTGCTGACCAACGAGTATCCGCCCCATATTTACGGCGGCGCGGGGGTGCACATCGAGGCATTGAGCCGAAAACTGGCCGCGCTGATGGATGTCGAGGTGCGGTGCTTTGGAGAACAAGACTGGCGAAAGGAACGTTTGCGCGTGAAGGGGTTCGAGGCGGACAAGAAAAACCGCGCCTGCCCGGAAAACCTGCATCCGGTATTCGCCGCCGTTCAGCGCTCTCTGGATTTCAACACAGGCGGGATTGACGCCGCCGTGGCGCACTGCCACACGTGGTACACGCACATGGGCGGCATCCTCGCCAAGCTCAATTACGGAATTCCGCTGGTCATCACGGCCCATTCCCTGGAGCCTTTGCGCCCCTGGAAACGCGAGCAGCTTGGCCGGGGATACGACTTTTCATTATGGGTGGAAAAGACCGCCATCGAAATAGCCGACGCGGTTACCGCCGTGTCAGCGAAAATGAAGGAGGATATTCAAAGGCTGTTTCGAATCGCCCCGGAACGCGTCCGCGTCATTCCAAACGGCGTGGATGTAAAAGAATTTCACCGGCGCGAGGGCACGGAAGCGCTGCGGCGCCGGGGCGTGGACCCGGACCGGCCCTACATCCTTTTCGTGGGCCGGATTACCCGCCAAAAAGGAATCATTTACCTGGTGAAGGCCATCGCCCACCTGGATCCAGGTTTCCAAGTGGTGCTTTGCGCGGGCCAGCCGGACACGCCGGAAATCGAGCGGGAAATGCGGTCCGCAGTCGCGGAAGCGTCGGCCCGCCGGGATGGCGTGATATGGATCCAGGAAATGCTGGACAAGGAGAGCATGATGGAATTTTACTCGCATGCCGCCGTGTTCTGCTGCCCGTCCATCTACGAGCCGTTCGGAATTATCAATCTGGAGGCGATGGCGTGCGTGACGCCGGTGGTGGCTTCGGCCGTGGGGGGGATACCGGAAGTGGTGGCGGACGGGGAAACCGGCCTGCTGGTGCCGGTCGAGGAAATCACCGAACCTCCTTTCTCTCCTTCGGACCCGGAACAATTCGCCCGCGACCTGGCGGCCGCCGTCAACCGGCTCATGGCGGATGAAGCCATGCGCAAGCGCTTTGGCGAAGCGGGCCGCAGGCGCGTCGAGGAGCGCTTCAGCTGGACCAGCGTCGCCCGCCGGACAAAAGAACTATACGAAGAACTGGCGCGGGAATGACGGCATCCGGAACAATTTCCCCATCTGATGCCGCTGACCGGATGACGGGCCCGCAAGCAGCAAAAGTCCATTGGAACCAGACAAAGACCGGAACCGAAATCACTTTCGGCAACCGCGCCGGCAAAACCCGGTTTTCATAAAGGCCTTTCCGCTGAAGACAGTTTTATCCGCCTTGACTTGTCCGCGCCAAAGCGCCATCATCCGGTGTTCTCAAGTTTCCGTGTGAGCCAGCATACCCATCATGGACCGGTTCAGGCAAGACGGGCGGTGGATTATTCCATTAGGCAAGCGTGACCCCGCTCCGGATAAAGAAAAAACGGTGCGCTACGCCGTCACCGAGGCGTATTGCCCCAACGGCCACAATCTGATTGATCCGGAACACCCCGTCAACGGCTATCCCGGCATCCGCCTCCGGTTCAAACGCCCCGGGGCCGAAGGCGAGTTCATCCTGTCCGCCATCGAGGGGGATTTCGACAAAATCATTCTTTCCGGAGAGCTTGAAGACGGCGTGAAAGACGACCTCTTTTGCCACCGGTGCGGCGTGAAGTTCCATTCTCTGATTAAATGCAACTGCTGTCCGGACGCCGACATGGTTGTCCTTGGGCTGACCCCGAAACTCGACTTCAACAACGCCATCACTTTTTGCAATGCCACCGGGTGCCCCAATGGCGCGTTTGTCAAATCCGGCGAAGTTATCCGCCATATCCGTCTCAGCTCCCCTTTTTAGCCCAAGCTCATTAGCGGCAATTGCGCGAACGGGCTGGCCGGGACCGGAAGCACGGGAATTTTCCGGGGCCGGGCTTGCGCTTCACGCGATGAGAAAGGCACGCACGAGGTCGTAGAGTTCGGGCGCGTGAAGCAGAAATGAGTCGTGGCCGAGGGACATGCCGAGTTCGGCGTAGGTTGCGTGTTTGCCGCAGCGCAGCAGGGCATGGACAATTTTCCGGTTTTGTTTGGGCAGGTAAAGCCAGTCCGATGCGAAACCAACGGCCAGTGTTTTGGCCTGGACTTTTTCGAAGGCGTCCTCGAGCCGGCCGCTTTCGCCGTAGAGGTCGAACCGGTCAATGGCCTTGGTGAAGTAGAGATAGGTGTTGGCGTCAAAGCGGTCAGTAAAGCTTTTCCCTTGGTGGCGCAAGTAGCTCTCGATCTCGAATTCGACACCGAAAAGCTCTTTGGATTCGCCGTTCCGCCTTTTCTGACGCCCGAATTTCTGTTCGAGGCTCTCGTCGGAGAGGTAAGTGATATGGGCCATCATCCGCGCGACGGCGAGGCCGACGTCCGGCCCGTGACCCGGCTCATAGGCGCCGCCTTTCCAAGCCGGATCCTGCATGATGGCGCAGCGGCCCACCTCGTTGAAGGCGATGGCCTGGGCGCTGTGGCGGGCGGCTGTAGCCAAAGGGAGCATCCGCTTGACCATCTCCGGGTAGTCAAGCCCCCACTGCAGGACCTGCATTCCGCCCATCGAGCCGCCGGCAACGGCGTAAAGTTCCGGAATCTCAAGATGATCCATGAGCTGTTTCTGCGCGCGCACGATGTCGCGCACGGTCAGCTTCGGAAAATCCAGGTTGTAGCGCCGCCCGGTGCGGGGATTGACGGATGAGGGTCCGGTCGTGCCCACGCATCCCCCCAGGCAATTGCTCCCGATGACGAAAAACCGGCTGGTGTCAATGGCCTTGCCGGGACCTATCATATTGTTCCACCAGCCGGGCTTCCGGTCCCCGATGCTGTGGACGCCGGCGCAATGGTGGTCGCCCGACAGGGCGTGGCAGATGCAGATGGCGTTGGTTTTGTCCTTGTTGAGCCGCCCGTAAGTCTCGTAGCGGATGGTCATCTCCGGGATGCTCTGGCCGGACTCGAAGACGAACGGCTCCCGGCTGGTCCAGTCCTTCCACTCCACCAGCCCCGCTTCGCCGGGGGTGCCCGCCTTCAAAACGCCCTGCTCCGCCATGTTCATTTACAAAAGACAACCATTGCGGGGATGATGGGCGCAAACCGCTCCCATGACAAGGCCATACCGGAGCAACGGCCGCCGGATGCCGCCTTCTGTCTAATCTTCCCTGCGGCGGCCTCGCGGCGGCGGGCGGTGCGAGCCGCGCTCTCCCGCGCCGCTGGAATCCCGGCGGGAACGGCGGGGGCCGCGGTCACCGCCGCGCGGCCGGGCGCCCTCGCGGGAGCGCCCGCCATCGCCGGACCGGGGCGGCGGGCGGTCCTTCTGGGTGTTGCGGACTTCTTCCATCTTGGCGGAAAGGCCGTCTTCCCGGTCGCCTTCCTCGCGTTCAGCCAAAGCTTGGCTGCGGCTCAGGCGCACCCGGCCTTTCTCGTCAATGCCCACGCACTTGACCCACATGACGTCGCCCAACTGGCAGACGTCCTCGACGCGGTTGATGCGGAAGTCAGCCAGTTCGGAGACGTGGACCAGGCCCTCTTTGCCAGGCAGGCACTCGACGAAGCAGCCGAAATCCTTCACGCTGCGCACGGTGCCGCGGTAGGTTTTGCCAACCTCGATGTCGGCCGCGGCCATTTCGATTTCTTCGACGGCGCGCTGCATGGATTCCTGGCTGGTTGCGTAGATGAGGATGCTCCCGCTGTTGTCTTCGTTGATTTCGATTTGCGCGCCGCTGACATCTGTGATACGGCGGATGTTCTTGCCGCCCGGGCCGATGAGGGCGCCGATTTTTTCGGGGTCAATCTGCAGCTGGTGGATGCGCGGCGCGTAAGGGTTAAGGTCCGGGCGCGGTTCCGCCAGTTCCGATTTCATCATGTCGAGGATTTTAAGCCTGACTTCGGCGTTTCGTTTTACCGCTTCCTTGGCAATGCCGAAAGGAAGGCCTTTGATCTTCAAATCGAGCTGGAAGCCGGTGATACCCTTGCGGGTGCCGCAGATTTTGAAGTCCATGTCGCCGAAGTGGTCTTCCATGCCCAGGATATCGGTTAAAACGAGATGCTGGCCGATGCTCCCGGAATCGTCCATCTGCGTGACGAGGCCGCATGAAATGCCGGCCACCATGCCGCTGACGGGTACGCCGGCGTCCATCAAGGCCATGCAGCCGCCGCACACCGATGCCATCGAGGACGAGCCGTTGGATTCCAGTATCTCGGAAACCAGGCGGATGGTGTAGGGAAAATCTTCCTCGGTTGGGATAACGGGCAAAAGAGAGCGCTCGGCCAGGGCGCCGTGGCCGATTTCACGGCGGCCCGGCCCCATGATGCGGCGGCATTCACCGACGGAATAGGGAGGGAAGTTGTAGTGGAGCAAGAAGGACTTGGCCCGGGGGCCGCCGGTCAGGCCATCCATTTCCTGGTTGTCGGAGGTCGTCCCCAGGGTGGCGGTGACGATGCTCTGCGTCTCCCCGCGCTGGAAAAGGGCCGATCCGTGGACGCGGGGCAGGACGCCGGTCCGGACGGTGATCTCGCGCAAATCCTCCAGCCCCCGCCCGTCGGGCCGTTTTTGATTGGCCAGGACATTTTTCCGGAAAACATCTTCCTGGAGTTCTTCAAAGGCCCACAAAACCTGGTTGGGGTCGAATGCCTCCTCGCCCATTTTCTCCTTTAATTTCTGCTCGGCTTCCTGCCGGAGAGCGGCAATGGCTTCTTCGCGCTCGTGTTTTTGCTCGATAAAGACAGCCTCGACGAGGCGCTCACCCGCCAGTTCGCGGATAAACTGCTCCACTTCCGGGGCGACCAGGTAAAGGGAAAAATCCTTTTTGGGTTTGCCGCACCGGGCGGCCAGTTCCTTCTGGGCCGCGATGAGGGGCTGGATTTGTTGCTGGGCGAATTCGAGGGCTTCCAGAAAACGCTCTTCAGGCACCTCCTCGGCGCTGCCTTCGATCATCATCATTTCCTTTTCGTTGCCCACGTATATCAAATCCAAGCCGGACTCAAACATCTGGGCGTGGGTGGGGTTGACGATGAACTGGCCTTCGGCTTGCCCGACGCGCACGCACCCCACCGGCCCGTTCCATGGAATGTCGGAAACCGTCAGGGCCGCTGACGCGGCATTGACCATGAGGATGTCCGAATCATTTTCCAAGTCAGCCGTCATCAGCATTCCCAGAACCTGCACTTCGTTGAAAAATCCTTTGGGAAACAGCGGGCGCAGGGGCCTGTCACAGAGGCGGGAAGTCAGCACTTCTCTTTCCGAGGGGCGGCCCTCGCGCTTGAAAAAACCTCCGGGAAAACGCCCGGCGGCGGAGAATTTCTCCCGGTAATCCACCATGAGAGGAAAGTAGTCCTGCCCCGGGGAAATATCTTTGGCGGCGGTGGCGGCGGCGAAGACCATGGTCTCGCCCAGCCGCACGGTGACGGCGCCGTTGGCTTGCCGGGCCAGGGTGCCGGTTTCAATCGTGATGCCTAATTCTTCTGCTGTAATCGAGTGCTTTTGTTTTATCATTTGTTCTTTCGGTTTGGTGCGGGCTTTTCCCTCATCCGTTTGCGCGGCCCGGAAGAACCCGTCCGCGCCCTTCCCGGCGCCAGCCATGGGAAAAGCGAAAACGGATTGCGATGACGGGAAACGGCCAATAGGCCTGGTTAACGCCGCAGATTGAGCTTTTGCAGCAGCTCCTTGTATTTCGCTACATCGTGCTTTTTGACGTAATCGAGCAGTTTCCGCCGCCGGCTGGCCATGGCGAGAAGGCCCCGCCGGGAGTGAAAGTCCTTGCGGTGCGTCTGCAAGTGTTCGGTTAAGTGGTTGATACGGGCCGTGAGCAAGGCGATTTGCACTTCACTCGAGCCGGTGTCTTTCTCGTGCGCCCTGTAATCGGTGATAATCTTCTTTTTGTCTATAACTTCACTTATGGACATATTCATTGTTTCAGTTCACGGCCATGGGAACCCCGTGAGAGGGATGCCGCAGCCCAGCCGGAGCCGGAGCCGCCGTTTCCGCCCGGCTTTCGGAAAAGCCGGACCGGCCGCGGAAGGGGCCGGAATCCGGCGCCTTCTCAACGCTGCCTTCCCATCATGGGCACGCTTCCCGCTTTGGCAAGCTTTTATTCAGCCGGAATATCCGGTTGTTTTTTGATGGTAACGGCTTTGGCCGGCCGGATTTTTCCGGTTGCGCCTCCGCTGGGTTGAAAAACGCCGCGTGAACAATTTACAACCTTGACTTGGCCGCGGACAGAACGTGTAAGTGATGCCCTTTAAAATGTCCTCTTCAGGCATGAAAGGCTCTTATATACCTGGCTTCACGGCCCGCTCCGCGGGTGCCAGCTTGATGGCCATGGTTTTTTGCGCCATTGTGGTGCAGCTGGCCGGCGCCACCGACGCCTGGAGCCGCCTGCTCGGCACGGAAGTTCTTCCTGTGCCGGCCATGATGATTTTCCTTGTTCTTGTCCTGGTTTCCGGAACGGTTTACGCCATCGGCCGTGTCCGGCTGCTGACACGGGAGGAACTGCTCTGCGTGCTCTTCGCGGTGATGCTGGCCACCCCGCTGATGCCGCACGGGTTCTGGCGGCTGTTTCTCGGCGTGTCCGGCTCGATTGTCCGCAATTCGGATTTCGAAAAGTTCGACGCCTTGCGGGACAAACTCTGGCCCCACGGACCGAATTTGCTGGCTGAAGCTTTTGAGGGCGCGAACCGGAAGAACGTCACCGCTTTTGGCCAAGTCAAATGGGAAAACGTCGAATACAACGCCGGGAAAACCGGAGCGGCCGTCACTCTGCGCAACACCGGGGAGCGCGCGGTGTCGTCCGTCCGCATCCGGCTGCCGTTGCGCGAAGGGAGCCGCGCGCCGCTTCGCTTGCAGGAGGCGCACCTGCTCGCCGTCCTGGCCCGCGCCCGGGACATGGGGGCCGAATCGCGGTATTTTTGCCGGTTTTATTATGACGAGCGCGAGGAATTCAGCCAGGAAGCATTCACTTCGACAAAAGAAACCGAACGGGACCGCCTTCACCGGCATGGCTTTTTGAGGCTGGGAAACTATGGGCTGACGCTGCCTCCGGACATCAAAAACCATGTTTATGTGGAATTCGGGCTGGAAGGAGACGGCACCGTGACGTTTTGCGATCCCTGGCTGGCGGACGTGCGGGCCTTGGAGGGCGCGTCTAACGGGCGCCGGCTGATTGCCGCCTCGGCGTATGAAAAACTCCCGCCGGAAGCGCGCGCCGGGCTGATCGTCAAACCGGATAACATGTGGAGCCTCGCCGGTTTGAAATTCCTCCTGGCCGGATACTACCCCTGGCGGGACTGGCTGACACCCGCGGCGGGCTGGAGTTCCTTTGTCATGCTGCTTTTGACAGCGGCCTTCGCCCTGGGAGTCATCATGCGCCGGCAGTGGCTGCAAAACGAGCGTTATCCCATGCCTCTGGCCCAGGCTCCCCTGGCCTTGCTGGGAGAAGAAAACGGCGCGTCCCGAGCCCTGGCCTCCATCTGGCGCAACCGGCTGATGTGGACGGGGTTCGGCATCACCTTCTTCTGGTGTCTTATGCGGGGCTGGCGCAGCTTCAATCCCGCCGTTCCTGACATGAGCGTGAACGTGAACCTGAAGTCCTACCTGGCGGATCCCGGCTGGGGAGACACCTGGAACGGCGTAACCTTTTCCATCAGCGCCCTGTATTTGGGCATTGGATTGTTCATGGAGCTGAATGTCCTTATCAGTTTGGTGCTGGGTTTTTTTCTCTTCCGTATGCAGCATTGGTTCGGCGAAGGTTACGGCCTGTCGGCCGACAATAATTTTCCCTACAAGGCCCATCAGTTTGCGGGAGCTTATGCGGCTTATGCTTTTATGATCGTTTTTTTCGCGCGCAAATACCTCTGGCGGGTTTTCAAGATGGCCCTCAAAGGAATTCAGCCGGCGGGAGGCGAAGCCGTCTCGTACAGGGCAGCTTTCCTCTTGCTGATGGCTTCGGCCGCCGGGGCGTATCTCTGGTCCCGCTGGGCGGACCTTCCCGCCGGCGGGGTGATGGTATTTTTTCTTTTCCTGGTTTCGGCCGGTTTCGTGGCCGCAAAAATGAGGACCGAATGCGGGACGCCGCACGCCGGATTCGCGCCGGGCAGCGCCTGCATCATTATCCCTTTAATCGGCGGCATGAGCTTGTTCGGCCCGGAAGGGATCATCTTTGCCGGTCTGGCCGCGGCCCTCTTCTGCCAGGAGTGCTTTTTCGTCCTGCCGGGCATACAACTGGAACTGCTGGAAATCGGGCGGCGGTTCCGCGTGCGCCCCGGTCACCTGGCTGCCACGGCGGTTTGGGGAGTGCTGGGCGGGCTGCTGATCGGCGGGTGGGTTTACCTCTCGACGGCCAATTCCATCGGCGCCGAAAACTACCCCATCACGGGGGAATTCATGCCTCAAAACACCGGCTTCAAGGAATACAACAAACAATTGACCCGGGAAACGAAAGTCATGCTCGCCGAAGAAACCGGCCAGCCGCCGCCGGCCCACAAGACCGACCCCGGCATTTACGCCTGCCTGTACGCCGCCGGAGGCACCGTCATTGTCACGGTTTTAAGGCAAGTGTTCGCCGGTTTCTGGTTTCATCCCATGGGCTTTGTGGTCGGGCCGTCGCCGATGATGCAGAGCGTTTGGGGAAGCTTGCTGCTGGCTTGGTTCATCCGCTTCATGGTGCTCAAGCTGGGGGGAGCGGCGACGGTGCGCAAAAAACTCTGGCCCGCAGCCACTGGCATCATCGTGGCGGTCGTGGCGGCTTACCTTGTTTTCTTCATTATTAATGAATACGTCTTCTTTTTCCACCCGGGCGCCACACGGTTCTCGGGCGCGTTTTGACCATGCGCAAACCCGATGAAACACCTGCGCTGAAGCCGTCCGGAACCGGAGGGAACGGAGCGCCGGGCCTGTGGTTTTCACTGGCCGCCGCCACGCTGTTTATCCTGCTGGCCGCGGTCATGGCGGCGTTTTATTTGCGGGTGTTCATCCCCGAGGCCCATGTCGCCTTCCCCGAGCCTTATGAAGGCCGCAAGCCTGATGCCATGCGGGAAGCGGC
>CAZYUX010000036.1:14823-17674 GCA_964650745.1 uncultured Puniceicoccaceae bacterium | reverse complement strand
ACCGGGTTTTGACGGTTGCCGGAGCGGGGATTCGGCAACCCAAAAACATCCTGGCGCCTATAGGGGCCAGTTACCGCGATTTGATCGAATTTTGCGGCGGGCTGGCGGAGGACGCCGCGCGGGTCGTCGCGGGCGGGCCGATGATGGGGTTTGCCTTAGGCAACCTGGAAACTCCCGTCACCAAGGGCGCCAGCGGCGTCACCGTTCTCACGGAAAGGGAGACGCGGCGGATGCGGGAGACGGCTTGTGTGCGATGCGGGCGTTGTGTGGACGTCTGCCCCCTGCGCCTTGCGCCGGCAAGGATCGCTCTGGCGGCCCGGACGGGAGACGACGGCCTGGCCCGCCGTTATCATGCTTCCGCCTGCATGGAGTGCGGCTGCTGCGCTTATGTCTGTCCGGCGGGCATCCCTCTCGTGCAGCTAATCCGCATTGCCAAAGTCATGACCGCGAAAAAATGAGCCAGGAGAAAAAAGAGCTTTCCGCCGGCGGTTCTTCCGCGGAACCGGTTCCGTCCGTCGCGCCCTCACCGCACTTCGCCGGCGGCGGACTGACGACGCGCCGTATGATGCTCGATGTGCTCATGGCTCTTGCGCCGGTGTTAGCGGCGGCGGTGTGGGTGTTCCAATGGCATGCCGTTATTCAAGTGGGCTTCTGCGTCCTGGGCTGCATGGCGGCGGAAGCCCTTTTTGAATTCATGCGGGGGCGGCGGGCGGCTCTGGAGGACGGTTCGGCGATTCTCACCGGCGTCATCCTCGGCCTCTCGCTGCCGTGGAGCGCCCCCTGGTATATTTCCATCATCGCGTCGTTTGCCGCCATTGGACTGGGAAAAGCCGTTTTCGGGGGCTTGGGTTGCAACATTTTCAATCCCGCCATGGTGGGGCGGGCCTTCGTCATGCTCAGCTTCGCCAAGGCCCTGGGCGCTTCGGCCTACGTCAGCCCGCGGGCGGGAATGGCCGCCGTCACCCAAGCCACGCCTTTGACGGTTTTGAAACAAGCGGGCGGGGAACTGGCGGCGGGAGGATTCCCAAGCCTTTGGCCCTTGCTGACGGGCAATGTCAACGGATCGCTGGGCGAAACGAGCGCTTTGGCTCTCATCCTCGGCGGCATTTACCTGTGTGTCCGCCGGGCGGCCTCGTGGGAGATCCCGGCGGGGGTATTGCTGGCGGCGTTTCTTTTGGGCGGCCTGGCCAACCTTTTCGGCCTCTCGGCGGCCACGGCTCTCCAGCATTTAATCAGCGGCGCGCTGCTCTTCGGCGCTTTTTTCATCGCCACCGATCCCGTGACCAGCCCCCTGACCCCGAAGGGAAAATTCATCTTCGGCCTGGGTGTGGGCGCGCTGGTCATTTTATTGCGGATATTCAGCAGCTATCCGGAGGGCGTCATGTTCGCCGTCCTGCTGATGAACGCCGCCGTCCCCCTCATCAACCTTTGGACCATCCCCGAACCGCTCGGCGGCCCCGCGCCTGTCAAGTGACAACCCGAAATGAAAATTTCATGAGCGAACCAAAGAAAAACGGCGGCTGTCTGGCCGAGGCGTGGCTGGTGATTTTATTGGCCTTGCTTTACGGCGGGGGGCTGGCGGGGGTGCAAACCGCGCTCTCCGGCCGCATCGCCGCAAACAAGCAAAATGAAACCCGATACGTTATTCCATTGCTCGTGGAAGATGCCGACAAAGACCAGACTTCCGAAATCACCGTGACCGGCAAGGACGGCAAGGAAACCACGGTTTACAAGGCTTTTGAATCAGGCGGCCGGCATGCGGGATGGGTGCTGCCAGGCGGGGGGCAAGGATTCGCCGGCCGCATCGAGCTGCTTATCGGCCTCAACACCAGCCTGACTGTCATCACCGGCCTCTATGTCCTCGACCAAAAAGAGACGCCGGGACTGGGGGATTTTATTACGAGTGAGGAATTCCGGCTGCGTTTCTCCGGCCAATCCGCCGGGAAACCAGTCCGGGTGGTCAAAACCCATCCGCGGGCCGGCGAAAATGAAGTTCAAGCATTAACCGGAGCCACCGTTTCGTCCAGGAGCGTCAGCCGCATCGTCAACGAGACCATCGCCAGCCTGCGCGAACCGCTGCTTTCGATGGAAGGAAAGGACCGGAAAAGCGGAAAATAAAGGAGTTCAACCATGGCCAGCCGCGAACCATCCGCATTGGAGCGATTTCTCAACGGGATTATTCCGGAAAACCCCGTCTATCGTCAGATGCTGGGGATGTGCCCCGTGCTGGCCGTGACCAGCGGGATGAAGCCGGCCATGACCATGGCCGGCGCCACCGCGTTCGTCCTGTTCAGCGCGAATATCATGACCAGCCTGATGCGGCGCCTGCTCAAGCCCCACCTGCGCATCCTCGTCTTCACTCTCACCATTGCCACGTTTGTCACGATTGCCGACCGTTTTCTGGCCGCCTTTCTCTACAACATGAGCAAGCAGCTTGGCCCCTACGTGCCGCTGATCATCGTCAACTGCATCATCATCTCGCGCTGTGAAATCTGCTCGTCGAAACAAAGCCTCGGGGTTGCGGCGGCGGACGCCGCCGGGATGTCTGCAGGATTCGCTCTGGCTCTGGCGAGCATCGCCACGGTGCGCGAGGTCCTCGGCTCGGGGACGTGGTTCGGGCTGCCGGTGCTGCCTGCCGCCTGGCCGGGCTGGGGCATCATGCTCCTGCCTCCCGGCGCTTTCCTGACCCTCGGCCTCCTCCTCGGTCTCGCCGAATGGATGGGCCAAAGAAAACAAAGCCGGAGGAATCTCTCCAACACCGCATAAAGATGGATGTTTTCACCAGTCTTCTCCTTATTTTCATCAGCGCGGCGCTGATCAACAATTTCGTGCTGCACTACTTCGTGGGGAT
>CAZYUX010000036.1:0-14813 GCA_964650745.1 uncultured Puniceicoccaceae bacterium | reverse complement strand
TTCTGGGGGTGTCGCGCCGGATTGACATGGCGTTCGGCATGGGGTGCGCGGTCACGTTCGTCATTTCCATCGCGGCGCTCTTGAGCTGGGGCTTCACGTATTTCATCCTCCGGCCCGGCGCGCCGCTGCCGGCGCGGGTGTGGCAAATGGCGGGCGGAGACCCCGGCGGGGCGGCGGACCTGTCCATCCTCAGCTACATCATGTATATTTTCGTCATCGCCGCCTCGGTGCAGTTCGTCGAGATGTATGTGCGCAAGTTCTATCCGAACCTGTACCGTTCCTTCGGCGTTTATTTGCCTTTGATTACGACTAACTGCGCGATCCTTTTCGCCTGTCTCGAAATCATGAAACACCTCCAGGATCCGGCGAAGCTGTGGGGGCTGCACGAGGCGCTGGCGCTGGCTCTGGGAGCGGGATCCGGCTTCACGTTAGCCATTGTGCTGATGGCCGGCATCCGCGAGGAACTGGAGCTGTGCGATGTGCCCAGGCCCCTGCGGGGCCCTGGCATCACCCTGCTGGTGGCCGGCATTCTGGCCATGGCGTTTATGGGCTTCACGGGAGTGGACAAAGGTATCGCCCATATTCTTTTTGCCGTCTCCCCATGATCCGGTCCCCGTCCCCGGGCGGCGGATAAAATGGATCGCCCAGCTAAACCGGGGTCATGCCCATTGCTTTTGTTTTTCGTCGAGGAGGCGCTGAATTAGAGACTCGGTGGTGACGCCGTCGGCCTGGGCTTCAAAGTTGAGGATGACGCGGTGGTTGAGAACGGGCCGGGCAACGGCGAAGAGGTCTTCGGTGGCCACGTGCCAGCGCCCGTGAAGGATGGCGCGGATTTTCCCTGTGATGAGCATGGCTTGGCCGGCCCGGGGGCTGGCGCCGAAACGCACATAGCGTTTGACGCGCCCGGAAGCGAAATCCGTTTCCGGGTGGGTGGCCATGACGAGCTCGACGGCGCGTTTCTGGATGGTGGGCGGCACGGGAACTTCGCGGGCCAGCACGCCCATATCGAGCAGCTTCCGGCCGTCAAAGACTTTATTGACTTGGGGGATAGTCCCGCCAGTGGTGCGCTCGAGAATGCTCGCGAACTCGTTCTCGGACGGATAGCGGACGTTGAGTTTGAAGAGAAAACGGTCGAGCTGGGCCTCCGGAAGAGGGTAAGTGCCCTCTTGCTCGATGGGGTTCTGGGTGGCAAGGACAAAGTAAGGCCCGGCCAAATGGCGCGTTTCACCGGCCACGGTGATGGCCTTTTCCTGCATGGCTTCAAGAAGGGCGGACTGGGTTTTAGGGGTGGCGCGGTTGATCTCGTCGGCCAGAAGAAGGTTGCAAAAGAGGGGGCCGGGCTGGAACTCGAATTGCGTGCGGCCGTGGCTGTCCTCGAGCAGGACCTTGGTGCCGATAATGTCAGCCGGCATAAGGTCCGGGGTGAACTGGACTCGCTTGAAAGAGAGGTCGAGGGCGCCGGCGATGGATTTGACGATAAGGGTCTTGCCCAGGCCGGGAACGCCTTCAAAAAGCACATGCCCTCCGGCCACCAAAGCCATAAGGGTGAATCCGAGAATTTCATCGTGGCCGACAATGAGCCGGCCCAGTTCGGATTTTAATTGCTGGAAGCCTTGACGGAACTCTTCCAAGGCGGCCTCTTTCTGTTGGTCTTCAAGCATGGAGACGGGGTAGGATTAAATTATGAGAATGGCCATAAAAAAGCGCAAAAAACACGGGGATAAAATCAGCAAGCCGATTGTTGAAGGCAACTGAAAAGGCGCGCGTTTCCGGCAACGGCGAGCGGCAGTTTTCCCGGCTGAAAGCCGCCTTGTTCCGGAATTTCAAAAACCCGTAAAACCGCGGTTTTTCCCGTTTCCGGCGCGATTTCTCTTGCCTTTTCCTTAAAAAATATGTTTATTAACATGTGGCTGAAGGCGGCGGCCGGTTTTCCCGGAACCGGCGGCAACAAACAACAATTTAAATTAATGAAAAAGCTTAAATGGCAAGAATCTTGTTAATATATGCAGCCGCCTTTATTTTAACCCTGCCTTTCGGGGGCTGTTCAACCATTCAGGACACCCAGTCCAAAATTTTGGATTGCGAAGACATCCATGAGGCGATGCGATACAACAATCCATCCGGCAAGATTGCGCTCCGCCGCCCCCGCGCGTTTTCCGCCGTTTCAACTCCGGCGCCCGCTCCGGTTGACTACACGCCCGTGAACCTTCAAGAGGAAAGGTTCGTGGACGCTTCCTGGAAAAAAACAAGAATCCGGACAGATCCGGACAGGAAAAAGAATTTCCTCGACAGAGCAATTGAAACGGCGGAATGCCACTATTACAAGGTGGACAATGCGGCCATCACGCCCGCTGAAAATCTCCTTGAAACAGCGGTCCGATATGTCACTTATCCCGTCAAGAAACTTCTCCCGGAACAGGAAGTGGATTTGCAGACGAAAAAAGTCGCAGTCAAAAAAACATGGTAACCCCCCGGCGGGGTTATCCGGCGTTTGCTCCCGCCGGGCCGGAGCGGAGTTTCGCCTCGAGCTTGGGGATCATTTCGGCGGCGGCTTTGCGGGCCGACTGCTCGTATTGTTCGAGGATGAAATCCGATGACCGCGGGCCCGTCTCCGAGTGGCGGCCGACAAAAATGCCGAGGCTTTCCTTCTCTTCACCTTTTTTGAATTGGACGGCGATGCGCGTCTCGATTTGGTCTATAGGAACGCGCTCCCACCGGTGGAGGAAAACCCGCAGGATTTTCGCGTCCGCCGCCAGGTTTTTCCCCGAACGGATGTATTCGCGGGCCATCGGGAACTCCGCCTTTTGAAAGGCCGCCTCGATGGCTTTTGCCAGGTGATGGAAACGGTCCGCCTCGCTTCCAGCCGGGTGGCGGCCGCCCTCGCGGGTGGTCCGGAGCATTTCGATGACGTGGACATAAAGGACATCCTCCGCCTTTTCGGGCGGGGCTTGCTCTTTTTCCGCCACGGATAGGGAAGTCAGAAACAGCGCGGCGCAGCCGGCGCAAATTATTTTGGCGGGCATTAAATAATTCATCATTCTGTGTGTTTTTAGAAAGATGAACAGCCGTATGTGTGACAGGGAAAATATAACCGCGGCAGGACAAAACGCAAGCGGCGGATCCGGCGCGCCGGCGGGCGGGTGCGGGTGTTTCTGTCTGCTCGTTTAGCCTGGGGTTTCGCCCTCCGTTTTTTTTGCGGTTTTCTTTTTTGCGGGCCGCGGAGGAAATTCGAAGTTGAGCCCCCCGTCTTTTTTCAGCGCCAGATAAGCGGAGAAGAGCTTTTTGGTTTTTTTCGAGCGGAACCCTCCGATGAGCCCGGTGCGGCCCTTTTCCAAGAGCAGCTTGAATTGTTCCTCGGGTATGGTTTTTCCCAGCAGGGAGCGGTTGACGCGGAAGTTGCAGGTTTTGCGTCCGGCGGCGGCGTTCCGGCAGATATAGGCGGCGGCTGTTATGAGGACATCCGCGCCGTCTTTGGGGCACTTGCCCGCCACTGGACATTCGGAAAGGTCCTCGGGGGTTTGCTCTTCAGATGTCTCGGTCTGGTTTTCGAAAACCAGCTCGACGCGGCTGCCCCCGGCGAGCCGCACGCGGGCTGCAAAAGGCTTGCCGTAGCGGGAGCGGAAATCATCGAAGGGGCCGGTTTCGCCGCGCTCAACGAGTTCCTTGACTTCGCTTTCGCTGAATTTGCGGTTGCCGATGATCTTGTTGACGCGGAGCTTGCCGTCGCGCGACTGGTAGCCGCGCAGGGTTTCGACGAGAGGCTTGCTGTCCGTCGGCGAGATGATGCCGGTTTCCCGCGTTTCGGTTTGGTCTTCCTCGAAGGCCTTGGTTTTATGGACGATGTCCTTGGCCATCTCCTCGATACCCCGCATAAACTCGCCCCGGCTGAGCTGGCCTTTTTCCATCTGGTTGAGGCGGTATTCCCATTCGCCGGTGAGAGCGGGGCTGGTAAGGGCGCCGGCTTTGACGGCTTCGAGGAAGGTGACAAGGCCTTCGGTTTTGGCGGTGGGAACCAGTTCGCGCTTGCGGCGCTCAAGATATTTTAATTTGAGGAGGTGCTCGATGATTTGGGCGCGGGTGGCGGGGGTTCCGAGGCCTTTTTCTTTCATGGCCTCGGCCAGCTCGTCATCCTCGACCTGTTTGCCGGCGCTTTCCATGGCTGTCAGCAGGGTGGCTTCCGAATACCGGGACGGAGGCTTTGTGGCGTCTTCCTGGAGATCGAAGGAAAGGACTTTGGCCTGGGGTGGCGCGCCGTCTTCCGGGGAAAGGGCGGGAAGGGCCATGTCCCCGGTTTGTTTGCCATAAACCTCGAGCCAGCCCGGCTTCACCTGCACCTTGCCCTCGGTTTTGAATTCATGCCCGGTAACGGCGGACAGGCGGGTGGTGACATCGAACTCGGCCGGCGGATAAAAAACGGCGATGAAGCGCCGGGCCACCATGCCGTAGATTTTGGCCTCATTGGCGGAGAGTTTGCCTTGGGTCGCCTCGGTGGGAATAATGGCAAAGTGGTCACTGATTTGCGCGTTGTTGAAGACGCGTTTGCTCGGGCGGAGCCATTTTTGCTCCAGCACTTTGCGGGCGTGGCTCTCCAAATCCCCCGTGAGAGCCCCCAGCACACCTTCGGCCACGGGCAGGTAATCCTCCGGCAGAGCGCGCGAATCGGTGCGCGGGTAGGTGATCATTTTGTGCTTTTCGTAGAGAGCCTGGGCGGCGCGGAGGGTGGCATTGGCGGGCAAACCGAAACGGTTGTTGGCTTCGCGCTGGAGGGTTGTCAAATCGTAAAGCCGCGGAGGGGCTTGCCGGGCGCGTTTTTTCTTGTCTGATACTTCGGCCTTGGCGGCGGAACGGATTTCTTCGAGGACGCGCTCAGCTCCGGCCCGCTCCCACAAACGGTCGGAACGGTCATGGCTTTTCAATCGCTCGTCCCCGGAACGGGTCTTCTTCTGGTATAAACCTTTATAGGCGCCCGCCTTAACGGCGAAACGGCCTTCAATCCGCCAGTAAGGCCGGGGCTGGAAGTTTTCGATTTCCTTTTCCCTCTTCAAGACAAGCGAAAGCGTGGGTGTCTGGACGCGGCCGACGGTGGCCGGTGTTCCGCGTTTGTTGTGCCCGTATAAACGGGTGGTGACGGCCCGGGTGCCATTGATGCCGATCAGCCAGTCAGCCTCGGAGCGGCAGCGGGCGGCGTTTTGCAGCGGCAGCAGCTCTGAGCCATCCCGCAAGCGCCCGAAAGCCTGCCGGATGCCGACGGGAGTCATGGATTGCATCCACAACCGCTTGACCGGTTTCTTGCAGCTGGCCAGCTCGTAGAGGTAAGTGAATATAAGCTCGCCCTCGCGCCCGGCGTCACAGGCGTTAATGACCTCGCCGATGTCTTTGCGGTGCAGGAGCTTTTTCAGGAGGTTGAACCGGCCCTTGGACCTTTCAATGGGCTTGAGGCGGAACTTGTCCGGAATGATGGGCAGGCTCTCCAGCCGCCAATAGCGGAGGTTCTTGTCGAAGTCCTCCGGCATGTAGAGCTCGGCCAAGTGCCCGACAGCGGAACTGACGATGTAGCGCCCGTCCTCGTAGCAGTCCCCGTTTTTCTTCAGCTGGCCCAGAGCGGAGGCAATGTCACGGGCGGCGCTGGGCTTCTCGGCGATGACGAGAGTTTTCATGGATAAGGCCTGGGCCCGGACGGGCCGCGGTTAAAACTCTTTCAGGACGCTGTCGAGTTGACCGAGGAGGGTGGCGATGGTTTCTTCGGTTTCGTCGCCCATGTTGGAGATGCGGAAGGTCTTGCCTTTGATTTTGCCGTAACCGGTGTTGATGATGCAAGCGTGGCGCTCGCGCAGCAATTTATTGAATGCCTCGAGGTCAATCCTGCGGTCGTTGCTGCCGCATGTCAGCGTTTTGGAGGCGTATCCCTTCGGCGGGAACAGGGAGAAGCCGTTCTTTTCAACCCAGCTGCGGACCATGGCGTTGGTTTTGGCATGCCGGGCGTACCGGTTTTCGAGACCCTCGGCGTCAATTTCGTCCAGTTTCGAGCGCAAGGCGAACAGGGTCGAAATGCACGGGGTGCTGGGGGTCATGCCCTTGTCGTGATTTTTCAGGAACTCGAGGAAATCGAAGTAATAGCCGCGCCCCTCGACGGTTTTTGCCCGGTCCATGGCCCGCCGGGAAACACTGAAAAGCGCCATGCCGGGGGGCAGGGCAAGAGCTTTCTGCGAGCCGGTGAGCATCACGTCTATGCCCAGCTCGTCCTTTTTGATGGGCACTCCAGAGAAGGAACTGACGGTGTCCACAACGGAAATGACTTCGGGAAACTCTTGGATCACCGGCATCAGCTCGCCGAGGTTGCTCATGCAGCCGGTCGAGGTCTCGTTGTGAATGAGGGTGACGACATCGTATTGTCCGGTGGCCAGCTCCTTTTTCAGAGCTTCCGCGTCCACGGGCCGGCCCCAGTCGAATTTCAACGCTCCGGCTTCTTTGCCGCAGCGGGCGCTCACGTCATGCCATTTGTCGGCGAAAGCGCCATTCATGCAGTTGAGGACCTTTTTCTTCACAAGGTTGCGGATGGCTCCCTCCATGACGCCCCAGGCGCTGCTGGTGCTGATGAAAACCGGGTCGCGGGTGTAGAAAAGGGCCTGCAAGCGCGGCTGGAGACCTTGGTAAAGGCTGACAAAGTCCTTGCTGCGATGGCCGATCATCGGTGCGGCCATGGCGGCGAAGGTCCTTTCGGAGACTTGAATCGGTCCTGGAATGAATAATTTTACGCTCATGTGTTAGTTTGTTTGATGATTTTGCGGTTGTACTCGCCAAGGACAATGATTTTGGGCTTGAACGTTTGCGCTTCTTCCGGGGTGAGGTTGGCGAAAGCCATCACCACCAGCAAGTCGCCCGTCTTGCCCAAATGCGCCGCCGCGCCGTTTAAAACGATAGCCTTCGAGCCTGCCGGCTCGGGGATCAGATAGGTCTCGAAACGTTTGCCGTTGCTGATGTTGCCGACGATGACGTGCTCGTAAGGCAGCGCCCCCGCCTTTTCCATGAATTCGGCGTCCACCCCCAGGCTGCCTTCGTAATCAACGTTGCAATCCGTTATTTCGGCCCGGTGGATTTTTGACTTGAGGAGTTTGAATTGCATAAGATTTCCCGGATTCAAAACAGGCTTTTAGAAAAGACCCCGAACGGCCCGCGTCAACCTTCTTTCTTTTCTTTGCGCGGCCTGACCTCCCCTGGGCGCGGAGATGGCGGCATGCGCGCGGCGGGGGTGTTCGCGGTTAAGACCAAACCGGACAGGCGTTACTTGGTGGCTTCGTCGAGGATGTCCCCGAGGCTGGTCAGTTCGCTCTGCCCAATGGCGTCGAAAGCTGCGGTTTCGGCGGCCAGCTGCTCTTCGTCGTAATGGGCGGCCTTGATACTGAGGCCGATGCGGCGCTCATCCCGGTCTATTTTGATGACGCGGGCAGTGACGTCCTGACCGTTTTTCAGCACGTCCTTGATGCGCTCAACACGCTCTTCGCTGATTTGGCTGATGTGCACCAGGCCGTCAATGCCGTGCTGCAGCTCGATGAAAGCGCCGTAAGAGGTGATTTTATTGATTTTGCCGGTGACGACGTCGCCGATTTTGTAAAGGGTGTCAATCTGCTGCCAGGGATCTTCCTGCAGTTGTTTCATGCCCAGGGAGATGCGCTGGTTTTCAGCGTCCACGTCCAGAACCGTGGCGTCCACCTCGTCGCCTTTTTTCACCACTTCGCTGGGGTGGTTGATCTTGCGCGTCCAGGACATGTCGGAAACGTGGATCATGCCGTCTATCCCTTCTTCAAGCTCGACGAAAGCGCCGTAGCTGGTAAGGTTGCGGACCTTGCCGCGGACGCGGGCGCCCGCAGGGTAGTTGTGGGGCACCATGTCCCACGGGTTGGGCTCGACTTGCCGCACGCTCAGGGAGATTTTCTGGTCCTGCTTCTGGATGCCGAGCACGATGGCTTCGATTTCCTGGCCGACTTTGAGAACCTCGCCAGGCTTGGCCACGCGTTTGACCCACGACAATTCGGTCACATGCACCAGGCCTTCGACCCCTTCCTCGAGCTCGATGAACGCCCCGTAGGGCACCAGATTGACCACCTTGCCCTGCACCTTGGCTCCCACAGGGTAACGCACCTCAATGTCGTCCCACGGGTTTTTTGTCGTCTGCTTCAAGCCCAGGGACACGCGCTCGCGCTCGCGGTCCACCTCGATTATCATAATGCTGATCTCCTCGCCCACCTTGAGGATTTCGCTGGGGTGGGAAATGCGGCCCCAGCTCATGTCGGTGATGTGGAGCAGCCCGTCCAGCCCGTCCAGGTCTATGAACGCGCCGTAGTCGGTTATGTTCTTCACCACGCCGCGGCGGATGTCGCCCGGCTTGATTTCGGCCATGAGCTGGCGGCGCTTGGCCTGGCGCTGCTCTTCGATCAGCTCCCGGCGGGAAACGACGATGTTGCGCCGGTCAGTCTTTATTTTCAGCACCTTGAAGTCGTAGGTCTGGCCAAGGTATTGCTCGAGGTTCTTGGGCGGCTGAACGTCGATCTGCGACGCCGGCAGAAAAGCGTCCACGCCGATGTTGACGATGAGGCCGCCTTTGACCTTGGACTTCACGCGGCCGGAAACGACACTGCCTTCATTGCACTTCGAGAGGATATTCTCCCAGTTCTTTTTTTGCTCGGCCTTGTCGAAGGAAATGACGGGATTGCCGTTCTTGTCCTCCAATTTTTCGAGGAAAACCTCCAAATCCGCCCCGATTTGCAATTCGCCCACGTCGGCGAACTCGGCGGCGGAGATGACTCCCTCGGCTTTGGCGCCAATGTCAATTACGACCTCGTTTTCGCGGATTTCCGTAACGGCGCCTTTGACAATGGATCCTTCGATTAAGTTGTTGAACTGGCTGTCCGCCAGCAGTTCTTCCATGATGGAGGAACCCATATATGTGCTGTTCTCCTGTGTTTTGGCAAGCCCGGGTTTGTTCCTTCGGGAACTCCCCGGGGTTTAAGGTTCATGTGTTGTGCGGTTGATTTAATCTTCCTCCCCCGGAAGGGCGGGAAAAAGAAGCAACATGCATTGGAATCCGCCCCCGGGCAAGAAAAAAAACGCCTGCTCCGCGCCGGCTTCTTTTGGCGGTTTGCGCCGCCTGTTCCATGCCGGGCCGCCGGAGACGCCAAACGGTCTCACTCCCAGTCCAGGAGTTTCTTTTCACCCTCGAGCTGGCGGATGCCCGTGACATCCTGGGTGGCTTCCATCACCCCTTTGTAATTTCCCTCCTTGTCACGAATGGCAAAGTAGCGGATGTGGACGAATTTACCCTGAAAGTTGATCCAGAACTCCGCCGCGTCCCTGCTCCCCGCCCGGAATTCATCAATGATTTTCTGGACCATGTGCAGGCTCTTGGGCGGATGGCAGTCCTGCACCTTGACGCCTATGACCGCCGGGCTGCGCGGAAACAGCCGATCCGGCGTCTCGGAGTAATAAATCACCGTGTCGTTCTCGTCCGCCAGCGTGATTTCCGCCGGCAGATTTTTCAGCATCAGGTTGATCTGCTCAACCGTTAAGGTCCCTCTGTCCAATGCGATTTTGTCCATGGTTATGGATTGTTTGAATGTTTTGGTTTGTTTAGTGTGGCATAATCATCCGCGCCATTCGGTGTCGTCCACGGTGGTTTTGAAATCGGCCTGGACGCGGCCGGGAAGTTCTTCTCCGGCCACGGCGGCGAGGTCTTTTTCGGTGGGTTTGCCGACAAAGACCAAGCTCTCCATCGGGCATTTCTCCAAGGCCGGGCCGAAGTCGGCGTAAGGGTCATACTGATCGTAGTCAATCGCCGGCAGATTGCCTTTCATGGTGAGGAGGGCGCACTGTTTTGAGCAGGCCTTGCAGCCGATGCAGCCGACTTTGCACACGGCTTTCACGTCCGGCCCGAAGTCCTGGTTGCAGCAAGCCACGACAAGGATGCGCTCGGCCTTGAAGGGCGCCATGGTGATGATGTTGCGGGGGCAGGCCTCGGCGCAGGCCTTGCAGCCGACGCATTTGTCATAATCCACTACCGCCACGCCGTCCACGATATGGATGGCGTCGTAGCCGCAGGCGCGGACACAGTCGCCCAGCCCGAGGCAGCCGTAAGAGCAGCCTTGAACGCCGGCGACGAGATTGGCGGCGGCGCAGGTCTGTTCGCCGAAGTAGGGCCGGTGGTGCAGGCGGTCGTCGTATTTGGCCCCGCAATGGACGACGGCGCGGTAGGGCAAGCTTTCCCCGACCTCGACGCCCAGGATGGCGGCCAGGTCTCTCGCGCATCCTTCTCCGCCCGGGGCGCAAAGGTTGACCTTGGCTTTTCCGGCCGCCACCGCTTCGGCGTATTCCATGCAGCCGGCGCAGCCGCAGGCTCCGCAATTGGCGCCCGGCAGCGAGTTGAATACCTCCATCACCGTTGGATTCACTTCGACATGAAAGGCGCGGTTGGCCCAGCCCAGGACGAACGCGACCGCCACCGCCAGCAGCACCAGCACTCCGGAAGCCAGCAATAATGTCACAACATTTGCCATTTCCCTCTTTTATCAAAGCCCGTAACCGAAATTCCCGCAAAGGCAAGAGTTTCCGTATCATGGTTTTTTTCCTGTATGTTATTGATGCGCGGCGTAAAAATGGCAGATTGCCGGAGTGAAAACCGTGTTTGTGAAGTGAAATTGCCGGTTCCCGCCGCATCATGTTGAACACACGGTGCCGGGGCCGCTGCCGGTTGACGGATGCGAAACGACCAGGATTGCGGTTATGGCAAAAGCGGAAAATTTCTCTGTTGCTCCGGTCCGGCGAATTAGAGGTCATTAGCGCCAATTAATGATTATGAAAGAGGGAGTCATGCCAAAGAAAAATCCGGGCGTGTTGTTGTTCGCGGATTCGGAGGGGTGCGCGGACATGCTGTATCTGGCAAAGCTTTTCGTGCCGGACGCTTTTATCGCTTTGAAAACCGGGAGGAAGCGCATTGCCGTTGCCGCCCAGCTGGAATACGGGCGGCTGAAACGCGGCCCGGCGTTTGACGAGGTGCTGCCGCTGGAGGAATGGAAGGAAAAGGCGTCCCGGCGGTTCCGTAAAAAGGGCGCCGGGGCGTGCGAGGTGATCCGCCTCCTGGCGGAAGAGTTTAACGTATCGAAATTCCGGATACCAGAGGATTTTCCCGCGGCGCTGGCGTTCCGGCTGAAACGCGCCGGGGTGAAGCTGGAATTTGTCCATGGCTCGCTTTTTCCGGAACGTGAAATCAAGAACGGGGAGGAGGCCGCCAACATCCGCGAGGGCTGCGCGGCGGCGGCGGCGGGCCTGCGGGCGGCCGAAGAGATGCTCCGCGCCTCCGCCATCCGCCGGGGCAAGCTCCATTGCCAAAACAAAATCCTGACCTCGGAACGCCTGCGCGAGGCCATCGAGACCGCTTGTTTGCGAAAGGGCGCCGCGGCGGCCCACACCATCGCGGCCGGGGGAGATCAGGCGTGCGACCCGCACGAGCCGGGGACGGGCCCGTTGCGGGCGAACGATCTGATTATCGTGGATGTTTTTCCGCGCGTCAAACGCACCGGTTATTACGGCGATATGACGCGCACATTCCTCAAGGGTCAGGCTTCGGAAGAACAAAAGCGATTAGTTGACGCCGTGCGGAAGGCCCAGCGGCTGGCTTTGAAAGAAGTGAAAGCCGGCCGGAATGGCCGCGTCATAAACCGCCGGGTTGTTCAATTCTTCGAAAAATCGGGCTATGAAACGAAAAAGGACGGGGACAAATACGTGGGCTTTTTCCACGGCCTGGGGCACGGCCTGGGTCTCGAAATCCATGAGCGCCCCCGGCTTTCACGTGTGAACTGCCGTTTGAAGGCGGGCCATGTGGTCACTGTCGAGCCGGGCCTTTATTATCCCGGCACCGGAGGATGCCGCATCGAAGACGTCGTCCGCCTCACCCGCGCCGGCTGCGAAAAACTCTCCCGCTACCCTTGCCGCTGGCGCCTGCCTTCATAAACAGCCGCGCAAAAAGAGAAAAGCCGTCAGAGAATCGGGATGTTTCTGGCTTCGCAGTCGCGGAGCATGGCCTCGGGCCAGGCGGAGACCTGGACCTCGCCGACATGAACTTTTTTGAGGTAAAACATGCAGAGGCGGGACTGGCCGATGCCGCCGCCGATGGAGAGAGGAAGCGCGCCGTCAAGGATGCCCCGGTGGAAGGGCCGCTCCAGCCGGTCTTCGCATCCGGCCTCGGCTAATTGCGCCTTCAGGGCGTTTTCATCCACCCGGATTCCCATCGAGGAGATTTCGAAGGCGCAGTTGAGGACGGGATTCCACAGGATAATGTCGCCGTTGAGTTTCCAGTCATCGTAATCGGGGGCGCGCCCGTCGTGCCGGACGCCGGATTTGAGTTTGGCGCCGATCTCGTGCACGAAGATGGCGCCGTATTGTTCGGCGGCCTTGGTTTCGCGCCCGCGGGGGTCCAGTTCCGGCCAGGCATCCTCAAGCTCCTGCGAGGTGACAAACCGGATTTCGTCGGGCAGCGAGGATTTGATTCGGGGATAGCGCCCGGCCACGAAATCTTCCGTGACTTTGACGGCGCGGTAGATTTTCCGCACGGTTTCCTCGAGGCAAGCCTTGGTGCGCTGCTCGCGGCTGATGACCACCTCCCAGTCCCACTGGTCCACGTAAACGGAATGGAGATTCCCGAGCTCCTCATCCCGGCGCAGGGCGTTCATGTCGGTGTAGAGGCCCGTGCCCCGGCTGTAGCCGTACCGGTGAAGGGCGTTGCGCTTCCACTTGGCCAGGGACTGGACGATCTCGACGGTTTGGCCGCCCAAGTCTTTGATGCCGAACGCGACTTTGCGCTCGACGCCATTGAGGTCATCGTTGAGGCCCGTTTCGGGAATGACGAACAAGGGGGCGGAGACTCTTTCAAGGTTGAGTTCCTCGGCCAGGCGGCGCTCGAAGAAATCCTTGATGAGTTTAATGGCCTTTTCGGTTTCGCGCAGGTTGAGGAGCGGTTTGTAAGGTTCTTTGAACGTGTATTTTTTCATGTTTATGCAAGGCTTGGCCGCGAATGAAGCTGGGAATAAGACAAAAAAAAGCAACCGGGAATTGCTGTTTGTCGAACCTAAAACAACTTTTTGCGTTTGAACAACCGGGCGGAACACGCGACAATGGAAGCATGGAACCAAGATCAGCCGAAGCCGGCATCCGGCGCAAACCAAAGTGGATAAGGACGCGGCTGCCCGGCGGGCCGGACTATGAGGCGGTGCGCGGTCTTGTGGCGGGTTGCGGCCTGCACACGGTTTGTCAAAGCGCGCGCTGCCCTAATATCGGGGAGTGCTGGGCGCGCCGCGCCGCCGCGTTTTTGCTGCTGGGCAACGTCTGCACGCGGCATTGCGCCTTTTGCGCGGTGGATCACGGCCAGCCTGCCCCGCCCGACCCCGGCGAACCCCGGCGCGTGGCCGAAGCGGTGAAAAAAATGGGACTTCGCCACGCGGTGATCACTTCCGTGACGAGGGACGACCTGCCCGGCGGAGGAGCGCATCATTGGGCCGCCGTCATCCGGGAAGTCCGCCGCGTGAATCCAGGTGTTGCCGTGGAAGCGCTGGTTCCCGATTTCGGCGGGCGCGAGCCGGACCTGGACTTGGTTCTCGACACTGGCCCGGCGGTTTTAAACCACAACGTCGAGACAGTCCAACGCCTGCAAAAAAGCATCCGCAGACAGGCGAACTGGGAACATTCCCTGCGGGTGCTGCGGCGCGGCCGGGAACGGGGCTTTGCCACCAAGTCCGGCCTCATGCTGGGCTTGGGAGAGCGCCGTGAGGAAGTGGCGGACGCCTTGCGAGAATTGCGGGCAGCCGGGACGAGAATCGTCACGCTGGGCCAATACCTGCGCCCCGGGCCGGAAAATCACCCGGTGGCCCGGTGGGTCACGCCGGAAGAATTCGCCGAATGGCGGGATTTCTGCCTTTCCCTGGGATTCGAGGCTGCCGAATCCCGCCCCCTGGCGCGCTCCTCCTACCATGCCGATAAACTTTATCAGCCGGATTAGCTTGCCGGATTAATATCGGAAAAAGGGCTGTCCGGCAAATTCGCGTGCCGAAAGAAAAGCAAGCGGCTGGGAAATAATACCCATCCGGAAAGAGCGACGCATGGGAATATTACCCAAAAAGCGATCGGCTAAGAACCGCCACATTCCCCTGTTTTTATTATCTCCTTGAATGCAAGCGCCTTACAAACCGCTGCCAAAATTGGCACGAAAATGGCTTCACATGAAGCCCATATTGGAACGCCACTTTCGCAAACCATAAACAAGGAGAAACACACATGAAATTGAAAAAACTACTCATGACCCTGCTGCTGGGTTTCGCTCTGGCCGGGTTGAACGCAACGGCACAAGTGGAAATTCCGGATGTCATGGACATGGGGGATGAAACAGAAGCCGCGGATGCGCTCCCGGAACTGACTGTAGAGATCAAGGCGCAAATCCAGGAACTGCGCGAGAACCGCGGCCAGCTGCGCGACAGTTTCAAGGCGCTGCTCGCCGAACTTGAAGGCGCCCCGGAAGAAGAGATCGAGGCGGCCATCGAAGCCTGGCGGGAAGAAAACGCCGAAGCGATCGAAGCGGCGCGGGACTTGGCCCTGGCCATCCGCGACCAAATGGAAGGCCTGCGCCCCGACCGCCCGGAACCGCCCGAACTCCCCGCGGCCGTGCAGGAACTGATTGACGCCTTCCGGGCAGGGCAAGCCGCTTTGCAGGAAGAGCGCAAGGCCATCGTCGAGGAAAATGAAGACGACCCCGAAGCTCTGGAAGCGGCCCTTGA
>CAZYUX010000035.1:0-17732 GCA_964650745.1 uncultured Puniceicoccaceae bacterium | reverse complement strand
TTGGGCAGGAGAATTTTGGCGGCCCGGGCGTTAACTTCCGGCTCGTTCTCGCGCACCCACAGGGCTTTGGGCGCGGTAAAACCAGACAAGACGGGATTGCCCGTGAGTTCGATGACCCGGCGCGCGCCAATTCTTCGCGTCAGACCGGCGCATTGGGAGCTGGCGCGCTGGTCGTTCCACATGATGCAAGGGCGCAACACTTCACCCGCCGCGCCGAGGAGGACCAGGCCGTGCATTTGCCCGGTTAGTCCCACGCCTGTGATTTCTTCCGCGGAAACCTTTCCCAATATGGCCCGCACGGCCTGAATGACAGCCTGCCACCAGTCTTCCGGGTCGCACTCGGCCCAGGCGGGTTTCGGGGTTCTGAAAGCGTATTCCGGCGCCTCCGAGGCAACGGTTTCGCCGGTTTCGTTGATGAGAACGGTTTTTGCGCTGGTCGTGCCTATATCTATGCCGAGCAGATATGACATGTTCAATTTTCCCGTTCAGATCTCACATATTGCCGCTTTGTTCAAAACTGTGCCGCGCCAGGCTGACGTCCTCCAAGTTAGGGACAACTTCACTGTCTTTCAACCTTCGCGAAAGAAATTGCCGCATCTTTTCACTCGTTTCATTTGCGCTGGCGCCTTCCACCTGTTTGCAGAAATGCGGTGAATACTGGAAATAACCCGTTTCTTCCCGCCATGCCAGGCAGGTGAGGACAACCGTTTTGAAATCCAGTCTCCGCACATAAGGGTCCGACAACATCCGGTCTATCAAGGAAAGAAACTCGACCGGGCGGACCGGCTTGCGCACGCAATCGTTGATCCCCGCGTCTATCGCGCGCCTTAGCATGTCGTCGTCCAATGCTTTGCTGATGAGAATGGCCGGGACGTTTTTATACCGGGGCACCCGCCGCAGCTGGCGGACAAAGTCCAGACAGGTGCCGTCGGGCAGGAAGTAGTCGCAGATAAAAAGAGTGAATTTTTTCCCGCCAGGCCCGAGGCTTTTCTCGATGAGTTTCCTGGCGTCCGCAATACTCGCCGCCTGGACGAGTTCATGCACTCCCAACAGCCACTGGTTCACCAGCCGGAACTGAAAAACGCTGTCTTCAAGGTATAGAATCCGCGCCGCCATGAAGGCAAGAGTGGCGTTTCATCTGAAAAAAGCAATGGCCAACTCGCGCATAACCGCTTCTGCTTCGCCGGCGCGGCCGAGGAGTTTTTCGAAAACGCTGAAGAGGGATTTTTCCAGGCCGAGCAGTTTTTGCATGGAGGTTTGGCTGGCGGTCTTGCCAAGCCGTCCCAGATACCAGGGGTTCTGGGTAAAGACGTTGAAGCTGCTTTTATCCGAAACGCCGGCGAAGGCCGCGCTGAAGTTTTGGGCGGCTTTTTCCAGGCTTTTCTTATCCCACCGGGAACCCCGCAGAACACCCGCTTGCATAAGCGCCTTGAGTTGGATTAACAGGCGGGCGCGGTTTTGAAGCGATACAAGAAGCGGGCGCGCGTCCCGCCCCGCGAAAAAATGCTTGCGGATGGCTTCCAGCGCCCAATTCAAGTCGCCTGAAAAAAACGCTTCTCCCGCCTCAAAAAAATCGCCTTCGCCAAACTCGGGAACGAGCCGCATCACATCCTCTTCCGTCAAGGCCCGGTTTTCTTCCCCAAGGTAAGCGGCCAGCTTCCGCACTTCTTCGGCCGCCAAGCGCGCGTCGCCCCGGACTTGCGCCATGAGCACCTCCTCGGCTCCGGCTGTCAAACGCGCGCCCAGCCGGTCCGCTTCCTCCCGGATGAGGCGCAGGACGGTTCGGGTTTGTTCCTTGCCTTCCCCCAGCACAAAGGCGCGCCCGTTTGCCTCCAGCCACTTGGTTTCCTTGCGCCGGCGGTCCGCCGGGCTGGCGCTCAGGAGCACCGCCGTTTGTTCCGGGTTCACCCTTTCCAGGCATTCGAGCAGGCGCTCGGTCTGCTTTTTCGTGGCATCCGCCTGGCCCGTCAAACTGTCGGCCAGGAACGTGATGTCTTTAAACCATACCGCCTTCCGCCCGCCGAACATCGGGACTGTCAGCACGGCCGAAATGAAGGAGGTGACGGCAGCTTCCACTTCGTCGGCGTTTCGCGCGTCTCCGCTGATTATCTCCTGGCCGAAATCAGCGGGAATGTCCGCCGTCATTTCCCGCCACAGCATCCGGCTTTGCCGGCCCGCCAGGAATTCGTCACGGCCGCAGACATACGTGTATTTGGGCAAGGACATCTTTGCCGGAAGAATAGGAAGCCGGAGACTGAAGCGGGCGGATGATGAAGGATTTGGTCGGGCTGGAGGGATTCGAACCCACGACCCCTTGCACCCCATGCAAGTGCGCTTCCAGACTGCGCTACAGCCCGATTCGGTTATGCGGGAGCAGTGAATTCCTTTTGCTTCGAAAGGTCAAGCTTTTGTTCGGATGCCGGGCGCGAAAGTTCAATGTGCGAGGAATGCTTTCCCGGCGCAAAAAAAAAGGCCCCTTCACCGGGGAAGGGGCCAGAGGTAACATACCTATAATTTACCGGGGGGTATCGTAGCCTTGCCGCTCTCAAACAGGCCGGGGTTTCGCCCGTTCGCGGGCGGCAAATACTGCATAATAAATTTTCAGACAGGTTTAATAAGCTGAACCATTCTTCATGTCAACGTTATCCGCCTTTTTTCGTGTTTTTGATGCTTTTTTAACAAGCGTGGCCGGTCTTGCTCCTATAGTATCAGCCGGAGAAAAGTAATTTTACTGTTTTCGGATTTTTCCGCGCTGATGTCTTATGCCTCTTGTAAAAAGGGACGAGGGTAATCTCCTTTGAGTCAACAGTTAGCCTTATCCCGCTGCTGTCCGATAGATGAGCGCCCTCCCCTTCGCATCCGGCCGCGAACGCGCGGAAAGGCTTCTTAATGAAGATCCAGCAATTCATTTCAACTCAACTTCCGCCGCCGGACCCGCATACACCTGATGGCCATTCCAGAGGATGACGACCTCTCCCTCGAGCCCCAGGCCTCCCCCTGCCGCGTTCACCGACAGAGCGGCCACGTTTTTCGAATCCAATTCGACGCGGTTTCCCGTGACGCGGCACTCGAACCAGGGCTGGTCCATGATGACAGCTTCTTTTATGGTGACCCCGTTCCGGCCCCGGAAGGCGGGATGATTCATCATAAAAGTGAATTGATCCGGCGCCTCGCGTTTATGCGCCAGGAGCCAGTTAACGGCGCCATCCAACTCTTCCTCGCTAACATTGTGGCCCATTCCCGGCGCGATGACCAGCTTCTCATCCACTCCTAACGACGCAAGTTTTTCGGAAAAGCGGCTTGCCCGGCCCGCGTAATCGTGTTCCCCGGCGTAAACCCGGACCGGGATGCCTTTGAAGTTGGGCAGAAGCGGATCGTTCTCGTTGACTTCGCTTCCCGGCCAAAAGCATGAACCGATGGCTACAGCCGCCCACCGGTCAGGCGTGTGCCGCGCAACCCGCCAAGTGCCATAACCGCCCATGGAATATCCCATCAGATACTGCCGGTTTTCGTCCACATGGAACCGTTCTTTAAAATCGGCGATTGCTTCGTGCGCGTTAGCTTCCCCGGCGCCTTGGAAATGGGTATTGGCGCGGCCAAAGGGCCGCAATACATAAGCGGCGGCCGAAGCTCTGGGATTTCCCGGATCGCGAAATCGAGGGGATGCGGGTCAACCATGGCGCCGTGCAGCTCAACAATGAGCGGATAAGCTTGTTGCGGATCCCAGTTCCGGGGCAAATGATATACGTAGGGTTGCAAAGTCTGATCGAAATCAGAGAGAACGGCGCCAATAAAGGGCCGTTTATTAGTCAGGTAATCGTCCAGGATTATCTTTTGGGGAAGCTGCCGCCGGAGGCGTTTTATATAACCGGCCAGCTTGCGGCTTGGCGTCAGATCGCGGTCCGCCACCGCCATCGCCGCCTCCCATTGCGTGGCTGCAATGGCCCTGACGGACCGGAAGGTTCGCGCCACCAATTCGTTGGGAGCCTGCGCGATGAGCTCATCGAGGCGCGAAAAAAGTTCCGCTAACCTCTCGCGGGGCGGTTGCAGCCGCACGGTCTCTTCGTGGATCACGGCATCTCCGCTTGTCAGTTTAATGATGGCTTCGACCGGCCGGTCCAGAACTTTTCCCGGTTGAATCGTGATCCGCCAGCGGTGAAATCCGTCCGCTAAACGCGCCGCCGGCAACGCGAGGGATTTGTCCCGCCCCGCGAAACTCACGGACAGTTGAACCGGGCCCGCATCGCCCGCGTAACCGACGATGAATTCACCGGTGTCGCGCGCTTGCCAGATTTCATTGTTGACTGGCTGGACCACACACATCGCGCTGGTTGGATTTCCCAGACGCAGGGGTTTGAGTTTGTCGTGGCGGGGGCCGAATCCAGTCACTTTGGCCCATTCCAGCGTCCGCGTTGGCACGCCCTCCCCAATACAGTCTGCCGCCCGGAAGCCGAACATCAACTCCGGTGTTGCCCCGTAAGCCGCGCCTAACTCGCTCCACGGAATGGCCACGTCGTAAGTCGTCGTCTTCTTTGCCTCGTCCCGGATAATCCGCAGGTTCAGATAAGAAGTGTCGCCGTCCGGAGAAGGCCATGTTTGGGGACCGTAATCCGTCAGAGCGAGACTCCAGTATCCTTCTTCCGAAATAAAACATTTTTCCACTGCTTGCTTTGCCGCAATGTCACCGCCGGGTTCAAGCCCAATCAGGATATGGTCGCCATGCCCGATGAGCCACGCCCGGTCATGGTTCACGTGGATTGGGTCATAAACCACTATGTGAAAAAGAACCGCTTCCTTCGTAACCGCTCCCCAACCCGTAACCGCAAAATCGGCCCGGCCGTCCTTCAGGTCAAACAGAGGGGCGTGTTCTTTCCAATAAGCGAATTCCCGCTCGAGAAAAGGCATGAAGGGCTCCTGGCCTTTAGCTGGAGGAGCCTTGAGAACTTCGATGCGTACCGGTTGTTCTGCGCCTTTCATGGCCGCGACTATCGCCAGCGCGCACAGCAGATGCAATGACTTTATCATGCTCGTTCAATACGCGAAGAGACATCCTCACCCGGCTTCGCAGCGGAGGAGAAGGGTGGAACTTCCGGGGAGGGTGAGATTGAGGGAGTGGGGCTGGTTGTCCCAGGGTTGGTCGTCTGTGTGGAGGCCGCCGGCGTTGCCGGCGCCGGTGCCGCCGTAGATTTCGGCGTTGGAGTTGAGAACCTCGCGCCAGTAGCCCCCGCAAGGAACGCCGATCCGGTATCCCCCGCGGTTGACGGGTGTATAGTTTCCGGCAACGAGGATGGTTCCGCGGGTGCCGCCGGTTTTGCGGAGGAAGGCGATGACGGAACTGTCCGCGTCATGGAAGGCCATCCATTCGAAGTTGTTCCATTGGCCTTCCTCGTTGTGGAGGGCGGGCTCGGCCCGGTAAAGGGCGTTGAGGTCTCGCACTAAAAGGCGGATGCCCTCGTGGTCGAGGTATTGGAGCAGGTGCCAGTCGAGGCTGGCGTGGTGGTTCCATTCGTTGGACTGGCCGAAGTCGTTGCCCATGAAGAGGCATTTTTTTCCCGGCCAGCCCCACATGAGCGCGTAAAGCGCCCGCAGGCTGCCGGCTTTTTCCGTTATGCTCCCGGCGGCCATTTTCATCAGAAGGGAGGCTTTGCCGTAAACCACTTCGTCGTGGGAGAAGACCTGGATGAATTTTTCGGAGTACTGGTAGAGCATGCCGAAGGTGAGGGTGTCCTGGCCGTGTTTGCGGTAGATGGGGTCCTTCTGGAAGTAACCGAGCATGTCGTGCATCCAGCCCATGTTCCATTTGAAGTCGAACCCCAGGCCGCCTTCGCCGGGCGGCTGGGTCACGCCGCCGAATGACGTGGATTCCTCGGCCATCATCAGAACGCCGGGGAAGTAGTGATGCGCGAGGCTGTTAGTGTTTCGCAGGAACTCGATCGCCTCGATATTCTCCCGCCCGCCGTAACGGTTGGGGATCCACTCCCCCTCGTTGCGGGAGTAGTCGAGGTAGAGCATGGAGGCCACGGCGTCCACCCGCAAACCGTCCACGTGGAAACGCGAGAACCAGGACAAGGCGCTGGCGGTGAGAAAACACCGCACTTCGTGCCGCCCGTAGTTGAAAATGAACGTGCCCCAGTCTTTGTGTTCGCCCTGGCGGGGGTCGGCGTGCTCGTAAAGGTGGGTGCCGTCGAACTCGGCCAGCGCCCAGCTGTCCCGCGGGAAATGCCCCGGCACCCAGTCCATGAAAACACCGATGCCGTGCTGGTGGAGGGTATCCACGAGATATTGAAAATCGCGCGGTGTGCCGAACCGGCAGGTGGGAGCGAAAAAGCCCGTGACTTGGTAGCCCCACGATGCGGAGAAAGGGTGTTCGGCCAGGGGCATGAACTCGACATGGGTGTAGCCCATTTCCTTGACATAGGAAGCGAGCTGCCGGGCCGCTTCGCGGTAAGTCAAAGGGCGGTTGCCTTCTTCCGGCACGCGGCGCCACGATTCCAAGTGGACTTCGTAGATGCTCAGCGGCTCTTTTACGCAGTTTTTGCGCCCGCGGGCCTCGATCCATTCCTGGTCGTTCCACACGTAGCGGTCCGTGTCGAAAACAATGGCGTCGTTGAAGGGCGGCGCGGAATAAAATGAGGCGAAGGGGTCCGTTTTAACCAGCGGGTGCCCTTGCGCGGTCAGGATTTCGTATTTATAGTGTTCGTTTTCCCCGATGCCGGGAATGAACAGCTCCCAAATGCCGGAGCTGCCCAAGGTCCGCATGGGGTGGTAGCGGCCGTCCCACTGGTTGAAGCCGCCCACGACGGAGACCCGGACGGCGTTAGGGGCCCACACGGCAAAGCTGACGCCCGGCGCGCCGTCAATCACCCGCAAGCGGGACCCGAGTTTCTCGTGAATCCAGTGCTCGTTGCCTTCGTTGAAAAGATAGGTGTCTTGCGGCCCGAGAGTGGGCCAGAAACTGTAGGGATCGAAAAACTCGCGGGTTTCGCCGTTGTAGCACTCCACCCGCAACCGGTATTTGAAAGGCTCGGCGCAACCGGGGAGGAAGGCCTCGAAGAACCCCTCCGGCGCGATGCGCGTCATGGGGTGGTGTCTTTCCGGCTCGCCGCCGCATTCCACGATTTCGCAGGAACGCGCGTCGTTGAGGAAAACACGCGCCAGCAGGCCTTTTTCCCCTTCAAGGGTATAAGGATGCGCTCCAAGCAGGTCGTGCGGCTGGCTGCACTTGGCCTCCAGAAACGCTTTTAACTCATATTCCGCAGTAATCATGTTGCTTTCGGGTTGACCGGATAAATGTGCCCCTCCCCTTGGTTCGCGCGCTTTTATTAACCGCAAAACCGTGTCTCTGACAAGGGCTTTTTCTCCGCGCCCCTTTGTCCCGCAATCATTTTCGGCGCAATGCCGCGTTTATAAAGGATTCACTTCGTCAAACGGCCAGAAAGCTTCACGGGTATAGACGGAACCGCCGGGGCGCAAGTCGCTGCGGAAAAGGCCAAAGCCGGTGACTTGGAAAGGCGCGGCGGCGAAACCGCGGTGTTTTTTCACGTATTGATAAACCGTCGGCGGGGAAGCGTCTCCGCAGCGGCCCAGTGTCAAATGCGGGTGGTAGGCGCGTTTTTCCGGCTCGACGCCCAAAGCGAAAAGGGTGTCCTCAACCCGTTTTTGCAGCTGGAACAAATGAGGATGGCCTTTTTCCAGTCCCGCCCAAATGACTTTGGGCCGGCCTTTGGGCGGAAAGGCGCCCACTCCCGCCACGGGAAGAAAAAACGGCGCCACCCGGATGGGCGATAAAGCGTCTTGAATGGATCGAGCCAGCGGCCCGTCCGCTTCACCGATAAATTTCAACGTCAGGTGAATATTACAGGGAGGCACCCAGCGCGCCCCTTTCATGTTTTCTTGCAAGCCGGCCAAGGCCTGTCGCGTGAATTCGGGGATTTCCGCCGCCACGAACAAGCGTTTCATGCTGGTTTTATGCTCCGGCATTCAAACACTTGCGGACTCACCGGGGGAATGATCTTTCCCATGTCCGGCGGTCCTTTTTGGCGGGGCGGCCGGCGCCTTTGGCGCGGCGCGGCAATGGGGCCAGCCCCCCATGTTCCGGTTTGATTTCTTCGGCCGCCGGCGAGAGATCCTCCAAGTAATCATATACTAATTTCGCTCCGACGCGGTGTTCCAGCAGCCCCGTGACTTTGACTTTCCGGACATGTTCACCCTTGCGCGTGGTGATGACCTCGCCGATTCGCACAAGCCGGGAAGGCTTGGCGTTGACGCCGCGGATTTTGACGCGGCCGGTCCGGCAAGCGGCGGCGGCCTGGCCGCGGGTTTTATAGATGCGCACCGCCCACAGCCACTTGTCCACACGCATGTCCGCCGTTCCAGTCATGAGTATCAGCAAAACCGAATCCTTCCTCCCCGTCAATCCCCCGGGCGGTTTCTATCCTTGCCATCAGGAGCGCTCACGTAATGAAATAAGGCCGAATGCGGCTGCCCGCGTGGCTTAACCGCCGGTCGGTCAATCCGCGACGAGCCAACTTCAGTTTTCAACCGGCATGAAAAAAATCCTCTTTCTATTCGCGCTGTCATCTTTGCTCACCAACACGGGTCCGGCGGAAACATCCGCCTTTACCAGCAACTGGAGCAAGCAGCCTGACGGTTATTGGCCCGGCCCCGAGTATTGGCCCAACCGCATCCAGGACTGGCAAATCAGGAACGGGCGCCTGGAATGCCTTGAGGGGACAAGAGCCAACCGCACGGTCCATTTGCTGACGCGGTTTCTTTCAGGCCGCAGGGGAACACTGCGCATGCGGGCCGAATTGGGCGCCGCTCATCCCGGCGCCGGGGATGACGATGAGGCTTTTGCCGGATTCCTCGTCGGAGCCGGAGATTTGAATTTGGATTACCGGGCGCGGGCGCAAATCCACAACAGCTATGGAAATAATGCCGGGCTGGCGGCAGCGGTAACCCGGAAAGGCAAGCTCATATTCCGCGACAACGAGGAACCGGACCGGAAGGTTCCAATTGAAACACTGATGCCGGGCAGCCTCACCCTCCGGGAAAAGGAGCCGGTCCGCATTGTGCTGGAAATGGAACCGGCCGCCAAGGGGTATGATTTGGTTCTGTCGGGCTATGCCGGCAAAAAATTGGCGGCCCGGATTAAAACAGCCGGTTATCCGGCGGCAAAACTGACCGGCAATGTCGCCTTGATCAGCCACAAGGGCGGCGGGGCATTCTGGTTTTCAAAATGGGAAATGAGCGGAAACAAGCTGGAGGCGGCGGCGGAGCGGGCTTACGGCCCGGTCTGGGGCGTGCTTTACACAGTCAGCCGGGGCGTGTTGAAACTCACCGCGCAATTGCCCCCGTTATCCAAGGAAGACAAACCTTATGCCGTCATGGAAATCCGCCCCGCCGGTGAGGAAAAATGGCTGCCCAAGACCAAAGCGGAAATGGTCTTTCCGGGCTGGACCGCTCATTTCCGGGCCGCGGACTGGGACATGTCGCGGGATTGCGAATACCGCGTCGGTGTCCGGCTGAAAACCCATCCCGAAGCCTTTAAGGACCGCTGGTATAAGGGCGCCATCCCCAAGGAGCCGTTAAAAGATGAAATCGTCATCGCCGCTTTCACGGGCAACTACAATGGCCCCGGCTTCCGGGACTGGCGGCCGGAGCCGCACTTCTACGATTTCTCGCGCAACCGGATGTGGTTCCCCCATGATGAGATTGATGAAAACGTTAAAAAGTTCCGCCCCGACCTGCTGGTTTATACGGGCGACCAGATTTACGAAGGCAGCTTCGTGCGGCCCGACAAGAGCGGGGAATTCAGCTCCTGTTTGGATTATCTGAATAAATGGATCCTGTTTCACTGGGCCCACGGGGACCTGACGCGGAACATCCCAACGGTCTGCATCACCGACGACCACGACGTCTACCAGATCAACCTCTGGGGAGCGGGAGGCAAAAAAGCCCGCGAAATGCCCGAGGCGGAGAGCTGGGAGGAAATGATCCGCAAACTGCCGGAGCGCTACCGGAAAGCCCACCAGCACTGGCGGCACGACGGCGGCGGTTACGAAATGCCCCCGGACTGGGTCAACATGGTCCAGCGGACCCAATGCGGCCATCTCCCCGACCCTTACGACCCGGCACCAGTTAAACAAGACATCGAAGTCTACTACACGGACATGCTGTATGGAGGCATCAGCTTCGCCATCATCGAAGACAGAAAATTCAAATCCGCCCCCGGGCCGCTGTTGCCCGAAGCGCTAGTCCGGAACGGTCATCCCACTGCTCCCGGCTATGACGTCCACGAGTCGGACCACCCGGACGCGGTTCTGCTGGGCGAAAGGCAACTGAAGTTTTTAAATGAATGGGCGGCGGACTGGAAAGGGGCGGACGCCAAAGTGGTCCTGTCAGCGACGGTCTTCGCCTGCGCCAACTCAACAAGGACAAAAGAGCGGGATGATCAGCACAATGAGCATGGCATTCCCTTGCCCGGCATCGAGCCGGACAACTATAAGCCCTCCGAGGATATGGACACCAACGGCTGGCCGCAAACGGGCCGCAACAAAGCGCTGGCAGCCATCCGCAAGGGCTTCGGCTTCATGATCGCGGGAGACCAGCACCTGGGCACGATCATTCACCACGGCATTGAGGAGTGGGCCGACGCCGGATTTTCGTTTTGTGTTCCCGCCAATGCCAACATCGCGCCGCGCCGGTGGTTCACGCCGGCGCCCGGCCTCCACCGCCGGCCTGGAATGCCCCGCTATTGCGGCAACCATTTCGACGCCTTCGGCAACCGCATTCATGTCTGGGCGGCGTCCAATCCGTCAGTCACTGGAAAAAAACCCGCCGAATTATACGACCGCGCCACTGGCTGCGGCATCATCCGAATCAATAAAAAAACCCAAAAAATCACCATGGAATGCTGGCCCCGGCATGCCAATCCGGAAGACCCGGACGCGGAACAATATCCCGGCTGGCCGAAAACCATCCAGTTCGCCGACAACGATGGAAGAAAAGCCAAAGCCTGGCTGCCCACGTTAAAAACGAAGGGATTGGGAAAACCGCCGGTCTTCCAGGTCGTGGACGAAGCAGACGGAGAAATCGTCTACACTTTCCGCGCCAAGCAAAGCAGCTTCACGCCGAAAGTTTTTCATTCAGGGGTTTACACCGTCCGTTGCGGCGAGCCGGGAACGACGCAGTGGAAAACCCTCAAAGGGATAAAAAGCGTTGACGAACCCGGCGCCAAAGAAATCGCGGTGCAATTTTAAAGTTTCCCCGAAGGAAAGGCGAGCGCGGAAAGCAGTTGCTCGGACATGGCGATGCCTTTTTTAAACATCTCCAAATCGCAGCTCTCATTGGGAGCGTGCAGGTTGTCCAAATGGGTGAACAGACCGACCATGATGGAGTCAAGCCCGGCCGCTCTCTTGAGTTCGGCGATGATGGGGATGCTGCCGCCTTCGCGCAAGTAGAGAGGCGGCCTGCCAAAGGCGGCGGCCACGGCCTGGCGGGCGGCCCGGAAGGCGGCGGCAAGGACGGGCGGCTGGTCCGGCGGCGTGTTGCTGCGGCCCGGCGGAACAACCACGTATGGCGCGCCGTAATGCCCGAACCGGATATCGAGTTTCACCTTGTCCGGGCAGCGCCGCCGCAAAGCCGCCGTCACCGCTTCCTGGATTTTAACCGGATCCTGATTGGGCACGAGCCGGCAACTGATTTTACACCGGGCCGCGGCGGGAATAACAGTCTTGACGCCTTCGCCCTGGTAACCGCCGCCGATGCCGTTGAACTCGAGCGTGGGCAGAAACCGCGAAGCTTCGAACGGGGAATAGTCACCCGCGATGTGAAAAGCGGGAACGCCGAGAAAGTCCGCGTACCCATCTTTGTCTTGTCCCAGCTTGGCCACTTCCTCCCGCTCCCATGCCGCCGGTTCGATGACATCGTCGTAAAAGCCCTCGACGTTAACGCGCCCGTCCGGCGTGTGAAGCCCGGCGCACAATCCCGTCAGCGCCTGGATGGGATTGAGCAGAACCCCGCCGTGGATACCGGAATGCAGGTCGGTTTTCGGCCCCGTCACTTCCACCTCAAGACAGGCGACGCCCCGAAGACCGGTGGTGACGGCAATTTGCTCCGGGCTTGGGCTGAGCGAGTCGGACAGTATAATAAAATCGCCCCGCAAGCGCTCTCTATACTTTTCAATAAACTCGCCGAAGCTGGGACTGCCGATCTCCTCCTCGCCTTCCAGGAGAAAAGTCAGCCGCAAGGGCAGCTCCGGATGCTTTTCCATCAGGCGCGCCACTGCCGTTATGTGCGCCAGTTGGGGCCCCTTATTGTCCGCCGCTCCCCGCCCGTAGAGGCGGCCCCCGCGCTCTTGCGGTTCAAATGGGGGCGACTGCCACAGCTCAAGCGGGTCCGGCGGCTGAACGTCGTAGTGGCCGTAGAGGATTATATGAGGCCATTCCGGTCTGCCCGGCTTTTCCGCCAGGATAACCGGATGTCCGGCCGCGGGAACAACCTCCACCCGCAGGCCCATCCCGCCGAGCACGCCGCGGATGAACCGCCGCGCCTGATCCATCCCCTCCTCGAAAGCCGGGTCCGTGGAGACGCTGGGACAGCGCACGTAGGCTTTTAATGTTTCGACGGGATCGAACATCGTTATAATGCGAAAACCGCTCCGGCGGTGATTCTTTTTCATCCGTTTCAATGCGCCGGGCAAGAAAATTATGTTCCGGCGGCAATCCTGTTTTTAGGGTTGCTTTTTGCGGGACTTATGAGAATATTACCATTGAATGAGTTTAATGAAGACAGCGGCAGGGGTTCTGACTGCCGGGCCGGCGCAGGCCACCGGGGAGGCGGACGCGGACTGGCTGTGCGTGCGGCGGGTGCAGGCTGGCGATGTGCCTGCATTCGACCAGCTCATCCGCAAATACCGCGAGCGCCTCTTCGCCATCATTTACAACCTGACTTCCAACCGCGAGGACGCCGCGGACCTGACCCAGGAAGCCTTCATTAAAGCCTTCACTTCGATCCACCGTTTCAAGGGCAAGTCCTCTTTCTTCACCTGGCTCTACCGCATCGCCGTCAACACCACTTTCACGCACCTGAAACGCAACCACTGGCGGCGGTTTTTCAGCTTCGAAAACCTGGAAGAGGAAGCCGGCGCGCGGGATATTCTGGAGTCCCTGGCCGTTAAAACGGGGACGGACAAACCGGCCTTAATCGCCGAGCTGCAAGAAAAATTGAACGAAGCGCTTCAAAAATTGTCTCCTAAACAGAGAGCTGTGGTGGTTCTCTACGAAATGGAAGGCCTCAGTCACAAAGAAATCGCGGACGTGATGAAATGCTCGGCCGGCACCGTGCGAAGCCGCTTGCACTACGCCAAACAACAATTGCAGGCCCACCTGCAAGAGTACATGAGCTAACCCAACCGTTATGATTCAGCCTGGTTCCGAAAAACAAAAGCCCTCGGAAGTGACTGTCGAGCAGCTTCTGCGCCTCAAGCGGGCGGAAAAACCCGGCCCTGATTTTTGGGAAGATTTTGACCGGCGCCTGCGCGAAAGAACCTTGCAAACGCTTGCGTGGAAGGAACCTTGGCCCGCGCGCTGGGCCCGCCAGGGTTTGCGCCGCGCGTGGGCGGCGGCTCCCGCGGCGGCGCTGCTGGTTGCGGCCGTTCTGCTCGCCCCGTCCGGACCAGGCGGGGATCCCGGCAACCCCCGTTTTACCGCCGGTCAGAGAAATGCTGCTCCTGACAGCCCGCCTTCCGCCGCTGGCGAAGAAGACTTGCTGCAAAGCTCCCGTCCCAGTTTCGTGGTGGACATTGCCCCCAATGATTCCGCCCGAGACCTGTCCTTTATCAAAGTCATGGCGCCCGCTTCCCTCACGGCGGAGCGTTCCCGGTCCGTCGTTTATGTGGCCGATCCGCTCTTGAACGCCTCGCCCACCGTGCGGCGGACAACGCCTTCCCACAACTACTTCTGATCCCACCGCATGCGGCGCGCGACATACGGTTTTACGGCGTTTTTTTTTTGCCCCTGCTGGCGGGGCGGGCAGCCGTTAACGGCGATTTTCTCAGCCTGCAGACCCGGCTCGTCGAGCTTTTCAAAGAACAAGGACAGGCCGTGGTGCGCGTCAAGGCGGCTTACAGACCCGCGGGAGATGAGGAAAAACCGCAAGTCATCATCGGCAGCGGTTTTTTCACCAGCCGTGACGGCCATGTGCTGACGAACGCCAGCATTGCCTACAAGCCCGACCGGGTATGGGTCGAATATTCGCAAGTTGATTACGCCGCGGAAGTGATCGGGGCCGATCCCGCGACGAACCTGTCGCTCTTGCGCGTGCTTACCCCCCCGGAGGACTTTCATTTTCTGCATCTGGACGACTCGCCGGAGCTGCCGCCTGTGGGGTCTTTGCTGGTGCGCATCAGCGCGCCCCTGGAGTTCAGCCCCTCACCGTGCCTGGGACTGGTGGCCGGCTGCGAGACACGGGTGGCACAAAGTTATTTTCCCTGCGCCTACTTGCGCACGACCATTCCCGCCGGCCCGGGAGACGGCGGGGCGGCTTTTCTCGATTTGAACGGCAAACTGGTCGGCATCCAGGTTTACTCCATTCCCGACCTGCAAGGCACTTACCTGCTGCCGGCCCGCGCCGCCCGGCGCATCCGGGATGACCTTCATTTTTCAGGCCATGTGACCTACGGGTGGATCGGGTTTGAAATCGACGAGGAAAACAGCATCCGCAACGGCAACCAAATCGTCATCCGCAAAATCCTTTCCGGCACTCCGGCGGAGAAAGCCGGCTTGCGGCCCGGCGACCTGCTGCGGAAGATCGGCGATTATGCCATCCACAGCGTCAGCGACTTGCGCAACGCCATGTTTTACATGCGGGTGGGGCAATACACGCGGGTGGAAATCACACGCATCGACGAGGAAATGATCTTCAACATGAAGGTTGCGCCCCGGCCGGAACCGGAACAAGAAACCGGACCCCGGCCAGCCATGCTGGCTGGCCCTGCCATAACCGCAGGCGCGAAGACCGCCGGGACGGATTTTCCCCGCGGTGAAGAAGAGCCGAAGCAAACTGAAAACAAAAACCCGCGGGAACCGTCCGAAAAGGACCTATCACCAACAGAGAAACCCCCGGCTCCAGCCGAAGAAGAAAAATCCTCCGCGCCAGCCGCGGAAAAAGCATCTGACAGAAGAACAACCGGCGGCGCCCATCCCCCGGAAGAACCGCCGCCGCCAAATTTGCCCAAGCTGGAAACCCTCACGCGCGAAAGTGAGTAATTGCAGCCGCGCGCGCTCCGTCCCGCATGCCGGTATTCCAAAGCAGCCTGTCCATACGCACCCGCGGCAGGGGCACTTATGAAATCACCGGAGAAATCGCCCGGGAATTAAAAAAAAGCGGGCTGCGGAAAGGAACCGCCATCGTCTTCTGCCGCCATACCAGCTGCAGCCTCGTGCTCATGGAAAACGCCGACCCCTCCGCCCGCGCCGACCTGGAGCGCTTTCTCAACGAACTGGTGCCGGAAGATTATCCCGGCTTCCAACACACCATCGAAGGGGCCGATGACATGCCCAGCCACATCAAAACGGCCCTGACACGCAGCGGCGAAATGATTCCTTTCTCACACGGGCGGCTTCTGCTGGGAACATGGCAGGGGATTTTTCTCTGGGAACACCGCCGCGCGTCCCATAACCGGGAAATTCAACTCACTTTCCACGGTGAGTGATTCTAAAAAGCGGCTATCCGTATAAAAAATGTTCGGATGGATTTTTCCCTTCGGGATACACCGTCCGCAATTTTGCCCCTTGCAACCCCAGCATCAAAAGAAACAACGGATTTAACAGCAGATAACGTTTCCATAAGCGGCGCGGTTCGTGCCAAAGCCGCCAGACCCATTCCAAACCGCGCCGGCGCAGGCAGAGCGGCGCCTGAGGCAGAGTGCCGGCGTGAAAGTCAAATGCCGCGCCCACCGCGATTAATGGCAGGGAAATCCGCCCGCGCATCTCATAGGCCCACACCTCCTGCCGCGGGCATCCCAGCCCGGCAAAAACGAGGCGCGCTCCGCTTCCGGTGATCATTCGCTGGATTTTTCCGGCTTCGTCTTCGGCGAGACGGCGGAAAAGCGATGCCCGCATTCCGGCTATTGGCAGCCGCGGCAGCCGCTCCAACAGCCGGCTTCGCATCGCTTCGAGATTCCGCTTCGTAGAGCCGTAAAAAAAAACCGGCAACTGTTCCTTTTCCGCTTCCGCGCACAGCCGCAACATCAGCTCCGGCCCGTAAACCCGTTCCGGAAGATTCGCCCCGTGGAGCCAATTCAAAGCCCAGCGCACCGGCTGCCCGTCCGGCGCCAGCATGTCAAGCCGGTTTAACCGGCGCCGGTGTTCCGCGTCCAGGCAGCCCGTCATGACACCGTGCACCGCAAGGGCCGAGACGCCAAAGGGACGCTTCTCCCGCGCCGCCGCCATGACCGCCCGCACGGCGTCCTCATACTGGACGGCGCTGACATTTACCCCGAGGACATTGTAACGCTTGATTTCCGGCATGCTGGTCCGGCGGCCGCGGAAAGGCCATTAGAACACGGGCTCGATTTTTGATGTTGCCCCCTCAAATTGTCCATGTTTGGCTTCCCCCGCAATGCCGTTTTTTCACTTGAAGCGTTTTCAGATCCTGGCCGCCTGCCTGTGTCTGGCCTGGGCGGGCTGCGGGGTTCAAAGCGGCGGCGCGGGCGCCGAAACCGATGACGTGAATTTCCGCCGCGGACAAAGCTACCTGCGCGAGAACCGGCCGCGCGAAGCCTTGCAGGCTTTTCTCAAAGCCGCCGAGAACCGGCGCGACGCCCCCGAAACCCACCTCGAGCTGGGCCGCATTTACCTGGACCATTTTCAGGATCCCGTTTCCGCCATCTATCATTTCAAAAAATTCCTCGAGTTCAAACCAAACGCCGAAGAATCCCCGCTGGTGCGCCAGCTGATCGAGACGGCGGAAAAGGAGTTCATACGCCATTTGAAAGGCGCACCCCTTGTGCAAGAAGAAGACCGGCTGAAACTGCTGGAAACGACCCAGCGATTAAAATCCGAAAATGCCGAATTGAAAAAACGCCTGGCCGCCGCGCGGCGCCGGCTGGCGGGCAGCGTGGAGTCTGGCGGCGCTGCCGATTCCTCCCATGACGCCGATTCCCGCCCGGCCACCTATACCGTGCAAGCCGGGGACACCCTCAGCCGCATCAGCGTCAAGGTTTACGGCACATCCGCCCGCTGGCGGGATATTTTTGAGGCCAACCGCGACATCCTTCCCGGCCCCCACGCCTTGAAAGTCGGGCAAGTCCTCACCATCCCGTAGGCCGCCATGATTTCGCGCTTCTTTTTTGCGGCGGAGAGAATCCGCTAAACTTGGACGGTTTATGGAACTGGCGTGGTGGCAATGGTGGCTGGGAATGCTGGCGGCTTTTCTGGTCGGCCTGGCTAAAGGCGGGGTGCCGGGAGTCGGCAACCTTGTAATCCTTATTTTCGTCTACACCTTTCCCGCCCGCGCATCCGTTGGCCTGCTGCTGCCCGTCCTCGTTTGCGCGGACCTCGCGGCGGTGACGATCTACCGCCGCCACGCCCAATGGCTTTACATCCTGCGTCTTCTGCCCTGGGTGATTCCGGGACTGCTTATCGGGTGGTGGACGCTGGATGCCATCAGCAACACGCAGCTGCGGCGCCTCATCGGCTTCATCATCCTTGGCATGACCGGGGCGCACT
>CAZYUX010000034.1:0-17802 GCA_964650745.1 uncultured Puniceicoccaceae bacterium | reverse complement strand
GGAGATAACGGGTCATCAGCCCGATGCCCGGCGCAATCACGCCGCCCTCGTAGCCGCGCCGGCTCACCACGTCGAGGGTCGCGGCGGTGCCCAAGTCAACCACCACGGCTGGCGGCCCGTAAAGTTCTTGCACGGCGATGCCGTTGGCTAGGCGGTCCGCTCCGATTTCCGCCGGGTTGGGATAATCCATGGCCAGTCCCGGACAGGTCTTCCAAGTGAGGGAAAACACGGGTTTGCGCCAGTCTTTTTTAAGAAGGCCCAGGAGTTCTTCTTCGGCGGCGGGGACGACCGAAGCATAAGCTAAACCGGCCGCCCGGGCTTGCCAAGCGGTGAGAGCTCCCGCCAGCGCCCCGTCCGTTTCCGGCAGCCGCTCCGCCGGAACCCGCGCGGATTCGAGAACCCGCGCTCCCTCCAGCAGCCCGAAGTGCGCGGATGTATTTCCGATGTCAATACAAAAAACCTGCATCATGCGGCGGGATTCATCTGACCGCGGGCCGGGGCCGGGTGTTCCGCTGCGCTTTTCAGCCATTAGAACGGCTCGCCGCCGGCTTTGGCGCCGCAGAGGGAGACGCCGAGGCCGAGTTCCGCGGCGAGAGCGGCCTTGGTGTAAAGGCAGAGGTCGGCGGCGGCGGCATCCTCCGCATAGGCCACATGGATGTGGTTGGCCTTGTGCCGGGCCATCATCTGATCGCGGCTGACGCCATAGGTGACGGCGTGCATGATGGGCCATTGGGGGGTCGTCTCCCGCCACCGGCGCTCGGTTTCTTCCGGGGGAAGCTTGACAACCTTGGCCCGGCCCAAGTCCATTTTGAGCTTGCCGTTCTCGATGAAAACGCGGCTCCAGACGATTTCGCCGGGCTTGGCGATGCCTTTGCAGGTGGCGCCGCCGAGACGGAAATACATTTCGGGCTGGCGCTCGCCGCGGGTGCCCTTGTAGCCCCCAACGTGGTGGGCCGGCGGCGCGCCCCCGCTGATGAGGAAGACCCAGATATACTCGTCCGTCGTTCCGCTCTGATCCCAGTCACCCCAGCGCAGGTCGTGAAGGGTGTTCTCAACAGGCTGCTTGAGGGCGCGGTGGACGCGCTGCGTGAAGATGCCGTCCAGCCCGGCGCACTCGTCCACCTCGTTGAAGTGGGTCACGGGCTGGCGGTGTTTGATGACTTTGCCTTCCGCGTTTTTCACCGGCGGGCGCGTGGAATTGTTGAGGAGGCCCTCGGCCAGATCGGAAGCGGGGCAAAGGTCTTTCAATCCCTGCTGGTATTGGATGCCGATGGCGTCGCACCCGAAGGCGTCCCCGATGCGGCAGGCGGCGATATACATCTTGCACTGCTGGAGGACCTGGTTCTCCGTCAAGTCCGTTTCTTCATTGGAGCCGAACTTGAAAGTCATGCCCTTGTCTAAAATCCACCGGTAAACTTCCCTGGCCTCGGCATCGCTGGTTTGGGTCATCTCGTAATAAAGCGCGCTTTGGCTGAGGCGCTCTTTGTAAACGCCGGTTGGAAAGAGCAGCGCGTCGGGAATGATAGCGTTGAACATGCCCATGCAGCCCTCGTCGAAGACACCCATGATGGCTTTATTCCGGCGCAGGTCTCCGGCCAATTTTTCCGCCGCCGCCCTGGCGCGGGCGGGAACTTTGGCGGACTGGAACGGGCGGACATGGCTCGCGCTGTGTGTCACCTTTCCGTTCGCCAGCCATTTTTTCAGGCCTTTGAGGAAAAAGTCATCGTCGAAGTTTTCACTCCAGAGAGTGGAATATTGGACGCCGGCCTTGGTCAGGCTGCCGTTGAGGTTGAGCATCCCCACCAGCCCCGGCCATGTTCCCGACCAGTTGGCCAAGGTGAGGACCGGCCCTTGATGGTCCACCAACCCGTGCAGGAGATGATGGCTGTATTGCCAGACGCTTTCGGCGATGATGAGGGGCGCGCGGCGGTCTATTTTGGCGAAGACCTCCATGCCTTCTTTTTGCGTGCCGATGAAGCCGTGGCCTTCTTTCGGCTTATAAGGATGGATGCGCTTGACGCTCGCGCCCATGCCTTTGAGGGCTTTCCGGATTTTCTTTTCCATGGCCGCCTGGGCGGGCCAGCATTCGCGGTTGGCGGAGAGCCGCAGGTCCCCGCTGGCGGCCAGCAGGACCGCGCGGCGTGTGTTGCTTTGCTTGTTCATGGCTGTTTCGGATCAGAATTGCTGAAAGGTTTCGCGCGGTTTTGCCCGAATAAAAAGTCCGCCCGCCCTTTTGCCAACGATAAATTCACGCCGTTGAACCGGGATTTTTCTTTCTCGCGCCCGCCGGTTGGGGTAAAGTTCGCGGCATGAGTTCTGATTTCACAAGATTGGACGGGCGGAAACAGGATGAATTGCGGGAAGTCACGCTGGCGCCAGGGATCGCCCCTTACGCTGCGGGCTCGGTTTTGGCGGGCTTCGGAAAGACCAGGATAATCTGCGCCGCGTCATGGGAAAAGAAAGTGCCCGTGTGGATGCATCAGCAGGGCGCGGAAGGAGGCTGGATCAGCGCCGAATACTCGCTGCTGCCCTACTCCACTATTGAACGCCGCAAGCGCGAGCGGGCGAAAATGGACGGGCGAACGGTTGAGATTCAACGGCTGATCGGACGCTCCATGAGGGCGGTGGCCGATTTAAAAAAATTGCCCGCGGGCACGTTGTGGATCGACTGCGACGTGCTGCAGGCCGACGGCGGCACCCGCACCGCCGCTGTCACCGGAGCTTATGTGGCGGCCCGGCTTGCGGCCGAGCGTTTAATGAGTGAAGGGCTTTTCACGCGCAACCCGTTCACGGATTCAGTGGCCGCCGTGAGCGCGGGCGTTTGCCAGGGAATTGAAATGCTCGATTTAAATTATGAAGAGGACAAGGCGGCGGCGGTGGACAGCAATATCGTGATGACGGGAAGCGGCGAATACGTGGAAGTCCAAAGCGCCGGCGAAGAGGCAACTTTTTCGCAAGCTCAACTGGGCCGGCTCCTGGCGCTGGCGAAAAAGGGCATTGAAGAGCTGACGCGGATGCAGCGGCGTGTGACCGGCGCAGCGGCGCCGGGGCGGGAAACATGATTGCCGGTTTCCCCGCGCCGCGGCGCATTACTGGCTTGCGGGGCGGGCCGAACGGTTTAACAAATACGGGCGCCTCGAACGGGCGTCCGCGAAATATTCAATCTATTCTATTGTCCGCCGGAAAACCGCCTCAAAAAAACTTGCCCGCTCCTTTAAAACCGGCTAACGGATGCGCCCTTAAAGTTGCTCCGCAACCTGAAACCCGCCCGGCCGCGGCCTGCGGTTCCGGTTTTAATGACGAGGCAAACAAAAACTCTGTTTTTCCCCGGCGCCGGATGGCGGGCGGCTTTCATCATGTTGCTGGGCGCGGCTGTTGCGGCGGGCGGCTGCGCCTCTTACAAGTCTTATAAAACAAAGCGGTTCGCGTTCAAGTGCGAGCGGTGCCGCAAAGTGATTGTCTCCAAAACTTATAAAATCATGGAGGATGGCGTCGTGATGGAAATGCCGGACAATTACCGCTATGACCCCCTCGCCCCCCGGAAAGGCTGGGAGCAGGCCGTCATTTACGGCAACATCCGCAACGAGCCGCTCGATTCCATCATCCGCCGCGACCTGTTTCCCGAAGTGCCCGTCTGGTTCGAGGGCCGGCCGTTCTGCAGCCAGGCGTGCCGGCTTCAATACTTGCGGAAAAAAAGGGAGAAAGGGCCATAACCCGCCCCCCGGCAACCGGGAATCTACTCCTTGGGCTTGGTTTCGGCTGAAGGCTCTTCTTTGAGGAAGTTGAATTCGATGGAAACGCGGGAGGAAACGGGCCGGTCTTTTCGCATGCCGGGAGAGAAAGTCCACCGCTCAACTGTTTTCCTGACGAGATCGTTCATATCCTCGGCGGTGGACTCAATGATTTCGGCTTTGTCCACCTGCCCGTTTTCGTCCACTGTCAAAACGACCTTGATGCGGCCTTTCATCGGCGGCAATCCGGACGGTATCACGGGCTGGGTCTGCTTGATGGGCCGGGGAGGCTCATCCAGTTCTTCTCCCTTGAAGACACGGCTGTAGCTGACCAGCGTCTTTTCGATGACGGTTTCCTCACCCGCCGACACCGCGGCTTTCACATCTTCGATTTCGTGGTTTTCCAAGTAAAGGTTATATGAGAACTCGCCGGGAAGGAGGTTTTTCAATGTCAGCGGCGTTTCTCCCAGAACCTTGCCGTCTTGCCGGACTTTGGCGCCAGGGGGGGTGGTGACGATTTTGACGGCGCCATAGGGGAACTTCCAGAAAGCTTTGGTCTTTTCATTGTGCCGGACTTCGACTTTTTCAGTGTGATCCGGAAAATCTTTCTTGCTGATAACCAGTTTGTAATTGCCCGCCGGGATTTTATCGAGAACCGCCGGCGTTGTTCCGGAATAAGAGCCTTCTTCGGGGGTTATGAAAACGCCTTCGCCAGGTTTGAGGGTGTATTGCGCGCCTTCAGGCTCGGTGTTGATTTGCAGGGCGCCCGACTTGGGCCGCAGCACGATGTTCTCATGCCGGGTGACCTTGTTTTCCTCGATCACCGCTTGGATTTTCCTGTCCTCATAGCCTTTCATTTTAATGACGACGGGGTATTCCCCCAGTTTCATTTCTTCGATGTTGACGGGGCTGATCTTGACCTTGTCGTCACCGATATGGACATCCGCGCCTTCGGGCCGCGTGGTGATGACGAGACCGCCCCGGGCCTTGGCCAGGCGTTCGGCCGCGGCTTTTTTGCGGGCTTCTTCTTCCTCTTTCCGCCGTTCGGCTTCTTCTTTGGCTTTTCTTTCGGCTTCTTCTTTGGCGAGGCGTTCTTCTTCGGCTTTTTTAACGGCATTGGCGTGATCTTCCCACGCCTTCCGGAGGGCCGGGGCCTGGGCGCGTTGTTGTTCGCGTTCCGGGTCCGCGGCGGTTTCCCGCATGAATTTCATATAGTAAACGCCGCCGGCGATGAGGATGAGAAAAAGGATAACCGCGGCCAGCGGCCCGGCGGATTTTTTCTTTTCCGGCGCCGGCCCGCCGGGCGCGGGTTTGGGCTGTTCGGAAGGCTTGGATTCGGCGGCGGGTTTTTCTTCTTTTACGGGCGGTTTTTCCGCGGGTTTTTCCTGGGATTGAAGCTGCTGGCGCAGTTTGCTTTTGCGGCGGGCTTTGCGCTCTTTGGTTTTGCTTTTTTTCGGGGGAGGCGCGGCGGCGGCTTCAGTTTTTTCCTCTTTGGGCGGCTCTGTCTTTTCTTCTTTCGGCGGTTTTTCTTCCCCGCCGGCCGCTTCCGCGGGAGGTTTTTCTTCTTTTTTTTCTTCCGGTGGAGGCGGCGCTTCTTCGGCGGGTTTTTCCTCCGGTGGCGGAGCCGTCTCTTCGGGTTTTATCTCTTCTTCAGCGGCGGGGGCGGGAGCTTCTTCCGCAGGTTTTTCCTCTTCTTTCTCCTCTGGCAGAGGCGGCGCTTCTTCTTCGGCGGGCCGCGGCGCGGCGGGGGCTTGCATGGCCTCGGCCAATGGCGGCCGGGATTCGAGGAAGCAGGGGTGCCAGGGTTTTTCTTCTCCTTTTTCAAGGCTGACGCCGCTGACCAGCCCCAGCAGGCTGATCCATGCCGGGCCGGCTTTCTCCGCCAGCGATGGGTCGGCAAAACTGACCTGGAGATGATCCATCAGTTTTGGGAAGTCCACCTGGCAAGGCTCGATGCCGAGCGCTTTGGCGAAAGTTTCGTCCATCCAGGTCTTGGCAAAAGACATGCCGGGGCAGATCACCTTGTCCGGCCCCCGCCCCAACTGTTCCTTTACGGCGGCCACTTCCGGCTCGAGGGCCTGCTGGACTTTGGCAATCAAGTCGGGCGCGATATCTCCAAAGTCATAAACGCCGTCGAACAGCAGCTTGGCCGCCGAGCCTTTGAATTTCAAATTGAGGTTGGCCTGGATCACCTCGAAAAAAGTGTCCAATCCCGCCGGGACGGCGCGGACCGCCGCGACGCCTTCGCGGCTGATGAAGAAAGCGCTGGTGTAGCTGTTCTGCAGAGCCAGCGAGAGCACCAGCGAAGAGTCGTCCGCCGCCTGGAGCGCCCGCGAGAGGGTTCCGGCCGCGGAAAGCGCCCGCAGGTAAAGCCCCGCCGGAATGATGCTCAAGTCCTTGAGAGCGCTCTTGAGGGGCTCGATGCCTTCCTTGACCATGCCTGCCAGCAGCAGCGGCTGGTCCGCGGCCCGGGCGGGGTCGAAGGCTCCGCCGGTCTTGCCGTTGAGCAGGGCCGTTTCACAGTCGCCGGCTTCGAGCTGGAGTTTCTCGGAAAAGAGTTCGGCGAGGAAGGACTCGTCATCCGCCGCCATTTGGGATTCCTCGGCGCTGGCTTGGTAAAAGAAGCGTTTTTCCGCGAAAACCCCGCACAGCGCCCGCACCAAGCCCTCGTCGTCTTTGTCGGGAAAAAATTCCTGGGCTAAATCGGCGGCGTCCGTTTTGCTTGAGAGCATTGCCTCTTTGACATCTTCGATGACAAATGGCGGCGTCAGGTTTTTCGTCCTGGCGGCCAGAAGCGAGTGCTCGGAAAGTTCGACAAAATAACCTGGATCTTCGGGATTGAACATGACCATCGGCTTGTGATGACTGTAATGGATGCAAAAATTAACTATCCTGCGTTCCGCAAAGCAAGAACTTTCTCATGCAAATAAATCGCCGGCCGGAAGCGGTTTCCGGCCGCCGGATTCAATGGAACCCCTGTCATAGCCTGAATCAACGCAATCCATATTCGGCGGGGCGTCAACCCCCATTATGCGTAAATGACGCGCACGGCGAAGCCGGGAGCGCCGGGCCGCGGGCGGGTTAGTGCATGACATCGGTTTCGACGGCCGGGGAATGAAATCCGGGCCACAAGCGCCCGGAGCATTCGGCTTCCGATGGAGCGGGGCCCAGACCCTTTAAAGCGCCCTCCTGAACGGCATCGGGCCGGTGCCGGGTTAAAAAACGGGCCATTTTTTCCCGCATCCGCTGAATGACACCGGCCGGTTCGCCAGTGCGGATCAGTTCCTTCCGCTCGCATGGGTCTTCCGCCAGGTCAAACAGCAATTCGGCCGGGCCGCGGGCTGCGAAGTGGTATTTGTAACGGTTTTCGATGACGGCGTAATTGTCCACGCACGCGCCGCACAGGACTTTCCGCTCCTTTTCCCCCGCAAGCACCTTGAGCAGGTCCAGTCCGTCGGACGGCGGGTCTTCCGGCGCCCGGATGCCGGCGATGGCCAGGCATGTGGGCAGGATGTCGGCCAGGGAAGTCAGCGCATCGCAGCTTTGCCCTTGCAAAGGGTGGCCTTGCCAGTCCGGAGCGGGCGGGCGGATGATCAGGGGCACGTGGGCCGATCCCTCGAGGAAGATGCCCTTGGCGCCCATCCAGTGGTCACCCAGCATCTCACCGTGATCGGAGGTGAAAATAATCCATGTGCCGGCCAGGTGTCCCAGCTCGCGCATCCGGGAGAAAAGGCAGCCGAGGTTGTAGTCTATTTGGCTGATACAGGCATAATAGGCCCGCTTCGAGGCCTTCAGCTGGGTTTCGCTGAAACGGTGGACTTTGTTGGAGGCATAGGTGCCGCCCATCAATCCATCGGGCACGTCTTCAACGGTTTGCGACCAGTCCCCCCGAACGGGCGGGGGGATATCCGCGTCCTGATAAAGCTCCCAGTATTTCCGGTCGCAGTCGAACGGCGGATGGGGTTTGGCGAAACTGGTCCAGAGGAAAAACGGGCGGGTGGGATCGCGTGTCTCCAGGAAATCAATGGATTCGTCCACGATCCAGCGGGTCAGGCTATGGCTCTCCTCCACGGTGGCCATGACCGGTTCCATTTCGTTCTGGCCCAGGCCGTGATCCATGGGCCGGCCCAGTTCCGGATGCCTTGCCATGTGGCGGTAATAGTCGTGCAGGAGCCGCATGTGCTCGAACCCGTAATGCCCCCGGACGGGATGGAAGTGCATTTTGCCGGCGGCGCGGGTCTGGTAGCCGTTAGCCGTCAGAATGCCGGGCAAAGTGGGGCGAACGGCCATGGGCACCGGCTCGGCGGCGTTGCTGGTCAAGCCGTTGGTGAAGCCGTGCCGGCCGGTCATGATCGTCGCCCTTCCCGGCACGCAGACCGGCGAATCCGCGTAACAACGGCGGAAATGGACGCCCTGGTCCATCAGCCAGTTCAGATGGGGGGTGAAAATGTGAGAATTGCCCGCGCGGTGAATCGTGTCGTGCCGCTGCTGATCCGTGGTGATGAGCAGAATGTTGGGAGGTGTCGCTCTGGCCATGAGGGCGATGTTTTAAGGTGAAGCGGCGGCGGCGTCAAGTGCGGAAAACCTCGCGCGTCAAAGGAGCAAATTTAAGGTTGCGCCGGCGGCGGCCCCGATTACATTTCCCCTTCCAATTCAACAGCAAGAAATCGCGCAAAGCCGTCACGCAAAACTCCGCATACCGTTTTGAACAAGAAAATTCTGCTCCAGAAGGAAACGCTCGAAGAGAAAAGAGCCCTCACTCTGGTATTGGGCGAAGCGGGGTATTTCATACAGTCGTTTTTCAAGATGGAGGACGCTTTGCAGGCCGCGCGCGAGGAGAAGTATGACCTGCTGATATCGGATTTCCATCCCGGCGAAGGAAACGGCAATGGTTTCGACGCTATCCGGACGTTCCAGCGCATCCAGCCCGGAGTTCCTGTCATCCTCGTGTCCAACGAAATGACGCTGGATGCCGTTATCGAAGCCATCCGTCTCGGCATCAAGGACTTGTATGGCGCGCCCTTCGACCTGAAGGAATTCCTGGGAAAAGTGGAAAAGCTGCTCCGGCCCGCGAAAGTGATGCCAGTGCCCGCTTTTCACGAGGAAGACTGGCTGGCCTTGAGCGAACTTCTGGCCGGAGAGGGAGGCCCGGGATTAAGCGAGGCAACCTTCGAGAAAAAACGCCGGCGCGCCCAAGTGGAGGAAGACAAGCGCACGCAGGATGAAATCAAGGCTTCCCTGCTGGAAAAAGAAGACTTGCTCAAAGAGGAAATGAGCAAACTGGCCCAGGAGCAAGACGAGCTGGGGCAGAAGGAAATGGCTTTCGAGGAAGGAAAAAAGGCCCGCGAGGAAGAACTGGAAAAAACCCGGGCCGAAATCGAAGCCGCCCGCGCGGAGATCGAACAGAAGCGCGAATCGCTCAAAGCCGATCTTGAAAAAGTGGCCGGGCTGGAAAAGGATCAGGCTAAGCTCGCCGCCGAATCGGAAGAGCTGGCCGCCGAACTGGAAAAACTGGAAACCGGACAAGTTACCCTGGCCCAGCGGGAAAAGGATCTGCAAAAAAGCCAAAAGGCTTTAGACAAAGAGAAAAACGCCTTCGACAAGGAAACGCGGAAAGCCCGCCAGCAAATGGCGGTTGAAAAAACCCGGATTGACGAGGAGGCCGAAGCTCTGGAAGCCGAAAAGGCTTCTTTGTTAAAGCTGAAAAATGACTTCGGCCCGCAGCAGGCGCAATTCCTCAAAGACAAAGAACAATTCGAAAAACAGCGGGACGCCTTCCAGCTCAGCAGCGAAAAACAAAAAGCCGAACTGGAAGAGCGGGAATCCCTGGCGGCTAAAAAAGAAGCGGAACTCCAGGACGACCTGGAACGTCTGGCAACCTTGAAAGTCGAGGAAGAACTGCTCGAGGCCCGCACCGCCGAAATGACGGCGGAAAAAGAACGCATCGAAACCGAGCGCCAATACCTCGAGCAAACACAGCAGCGGACCGAACACGCCCGGAAAGCGCTGGAAAAAGAAAAGGCGGCGCTGGAGGCTGATCATCAAAGCCTCGAAGAAGAACGCGCGGCCGTGAAAGAAACCCAGGCAAACCTTGAACGGGCCAAAGCGGACCTCGAACAGCAAAAACAGGCATTCGAAGCCGAAACGCGCAACCAAAAACAGTCGCTGGACGAAGAACTGGCCCGGCTGACGGAAAAAGACAGCGAACTCGAACAGCGCAAAACGCAGTGGGAAGAGGAAGAAGAAAGCCGCAAAACAGCCCTCGCGCAAAAAGAAAAAGAACTGGAAGCCAAAGCCGCCGCCCTCTCCGCCGAACAGGAAGCGTTCGAAACCGAGCACGCCACCCTTCAGCAACAACAGGCGCAACTCCAGCAGGACAAGGAAACCCTGGCTTCCGAAAAACAGGATTTCGGTCAGGAACAGAAGCAGGCAAAGGAAGAACTGGAACTGGAAAAACTCCGCCTGGAGGAAGAATCTTCCGGTCTGCGCGCCGCACAAGAAACCCTTGAAAAAGAAAAGGCTGACCTCGAGCAAGCCCGCAAAACCATAGAGGACGAAAAACAAGCTCACGCCGAGGCAGTGGAAGTGGACAAGGCCGCCGCGGACCAGCGCCGGGCCGAAATCGATCAGAAAGCCGCCGATTTCGAAACCGAGCAGGAAACCCGGCAAGCCGCCCTCGCCCAAAAAGAAAAGGAAACCGAGGCCAAAGCCGCCGCCCTGGAAGCCGACCGGGAAACCTTCGAAACCGAGCACGCCACCCTCCAGCAGCAGCAAAACCGGCTCAAGGAAGACAGGGAAGCTTTCACACAAGAGCAACAGGCTTTCGCCCGGGAACAGAAAAAAAACCAAGAGGAGCTGGAATTGGAAAAACTCCGCCTGGAGGAGGAATCTTCAGGACTGCGGCAGGCCAAAGAACAACTCGAACAAGAAAAAGCCGAACTCGAACAGCTCCGCTCCAGCCTGGAAAACGAAAAACGGGAACAGGCGGAGAAAACGGAAGCGGACCGGGCCGCCCTCTCCAAACAGGAAGAGGAACTGCAGGCCAAAATCACCGGGTTCGAGGCGGACCAGGAAAAACAAAAGGCCGCCTTGGCGCAAAAACAAAAGGAACTGGAAGGCAAAGCCGCCGCCCTGGAAGCCGACCGGGAAACCTTCGAAACCGAACACGCCGCCCTCCAGCAGCAGCAAACCAAGCTGGAGCAGGAACGCGGGGAACTGGCGCAAGAAAAAGAACACGCGCAAAAGGAAACCGCCGCTCTCGAAGCTTCCCGCGAATCGCTGCAAAACGAAAAAACGCAACTGGAGCAAGAACGCCAGGCCCTCGAAGCTGAAAAAGCCTCCCTGGCGGAACGGGAGTCGGAGGCGGAAGCCCGGCAAGCCGCCATCGCCCAAAAGGAAAAGGAACTGGAAGCCAGACACGCCGCCCTGGAAGCCGACCGGGAGACTTTCGAATCCGAGCACGCCGCCTTCCAGCAGCAGCAAACCAAGCTCGGAGAAGACCAAAAACAACTGGAGCGGGCCCGGCAAGAACTGGAACAAGCCAAAACAGCACTCGCGGAAGACCAAAAACAACTCGCGGCGGACCGCTCCCAAATCCAGCCCGAACGCGAAACTCTGGAAGCGGAAAAACTGGCCCTCGAACAGGCCAAAACACAGTGGGAAAACGAGCAGAGCAATCAAAGGGAAATGCTCGATGAAGAGCTGGCGGACCTGACCGAAAAGGAAAAACAAATTGCCGAAAAAACCGCCGGCGCCGAAAAACAGCTTAAAGAAATCGAGCAACAACGGGCCGCCCTGGACGCCGACCGGGAGGCGTTCGAGGCGGAGAACGCCGGCATCGAACAATCGCGGGAGAAAGCCAAAAAAGAACAGGAACAGCTGCAGCAGGCTCAACAAGCCTTCGCCGAAGAAAAACAGCGGGCCGAATCAGAAATCGAAGAAGAGAAGGCGCGGGTGAGGGATGAAACCGCGGCTCTGCAAGCCTTGCAGGAATCCTTTGAAAAAGAGAAGACCGAACTGGAACAGGAGAAAAACCGCTTCGATCAGGAAAAACAGACTCATGAAGAAACGCTGGAATCAGAGCGGGCGGCGCTGAACCAGCAAAAAACGGAACTCGAACAGCGCGCCGCGGAACTGGAAACACAAACCGCCGAACAAGCCGCCGCCTTCAAGGAAAAAGAAAAACAGCTCGAACAAAAAACCGCCGCCTTCACGGCCGAAAAGGAAGCCTTCGAAACCGAGACGGCCGCTCTCTCCCAGCGCGAGGAAAAGGTGAAAAAAGAACTTGAGGCATTAGAGCAAGACAAAGCGGCGTTCGGCGAGGAAAAACGCAAGCAAACCGCCGCCCTGGAAGAAGAAAAAGCCCGCCTGGCCGATGAAACAGCCTCACTGAAAGCCAGCCTGGAAGCGTTTGCAAAAGACAAGGCGGAACTCGACGAGGCCAATGCCGAATTTGAAAAAGAACAGCAAGCCCAGGCGCAAGCCCTCGAAGAGGAACGCGCCGCCCTGGCCCGCCAAAAAGAGGAACTCGGCCAGCAAACGGACACCCTGCAAGCCAGGGAAAAAGAAATCGCGCAAAAAGCCGCCGGGCTGGCCGCGGAACAGGAAGCCTTCGAAACCGAGATGGCCACTCTGGCCCAAAAAGAGGAAAAGCTGAAACAAGACCAGGAAGAAGCGGTCAAACGGAAAGAAGAACTGGCCGAAGGACAGGCCCGCCTCGAAGCCGAATTCGCGGGGTTCGAAGCTGAAAAACAGGAAATCGAAAAAACGCGCGAGCAGTTAGCCGGGGAAAAAGCCCAGCTTGAGAAGGACAAAAAGAAAATCGCCCAAGCCCGCAGCGAACGCCTCGCTTACCTGAAAGAAGCCACGAAAATCGCTGAGGACAAAGCGAAGCTCGAACAGGAAAGGAAAAAGCTGTTGACCGAATCCCAGCGCCTCATGGCGCTTGAGGAGGAACTGCGCAAACGCGAGGAAAAGTCCGGTTAAGCCGGCGCGCCGGGCGCGCAGCGCATCTTATCCCTCAAGAGGAGAATGCGGCCTCGATTTGTTCCGCCCCCGCCTTGCGGTCTTTCGCATTAGCCGCGGCCCTGCTCACCACCTGGACCAGCTCGTCCAAATTATTTTTCCAGTCCTTGTTCATCAAACTGGAAATGGCGTCCTCCGCAAACTCCACCGACCGGTTTTCGATTTGAAAAACGGACGCATTGTCCATAACATGGCGCACCAGCAGCCCCATGTCCGCCTTGCGCTCATTGAGCGGCGGCAGCGTCAGCACCGACAGCGCGATCCGGTAAAAAAGGTCGACGGAAAAATCCCCGTCGTCCACCTTTTCCTCCAAATCCACGTCGGTGGCGCAAATGAAGTGCACCTTGTTGCCAAAAGAGCGGAAAACCAGGGCCATGCTGTTTTGCAAATCCAGCGGCAGGGATTCGATATGCTGCAGGAAGAGTGACCCGTCAACGGCCTCCTGCAAGAGACTGCCGCCCTGCCCTTCCTCGCCAACGAGAATACCGGACAGTTTTTCCGGATCTTCACTCCGGCAGTCCAACTCGATCATTTTCCCGCCCCGCATGGGGCCCATTTGGTGAATCAGTTTTGCCACCATCGGCTTCATGGTGCCCGGAGGCCCCTGGATCAGAAGCGATGTTTTGCTGTTGGCCAGTTTTTCCACCTGTTTGCGCACTTTGACGACGGATGGAGACTCTCCGATCAGGGCAAAACAGTCTTCCAGGGTATAGGTGATATCCTCGGCTGTGATTTCCTTGCCTGCGCTCTCTTTTTGCGCCAGGCCCCGCTTCACGGCCGCCATCAGTTCCGCCATCTTGATCGGCTTGAGCAAGTAATCCGACGCCCCAAGCTTCAAAGCTTTCACGGCGCTGTCCATCGTCGGGTTATCCGTCATCAGGATGACAAACGCCGATTCGTCTTTTTCCCTGATCTGCTTGAGCAGATCCATCCCCGTAACCGGCGCCATGTTTATGCTGGACAAAACGATGTCGAAGGGCTCGTTGCCGTAGAGCATCAGCGCCTCCTCCACGTTGCCGGCCACCTTGAGGTTGTAGCCCATGGGCTGAAAAATCAGCTTGAGCACCTCCAAGTCGGCGGCCTTGTCGTCAACGATGAGGATGGAAGGCATGAGAAATTGTCTGTGCGCGAACAATCCTTAATGGGAAGAAAATCCGGCTTGTCAACCCGGCGGGCGCCCCCAGCCGAATTGCCGGTTCGGATTTTCCGCCTCATTCGCCTGATAGGAGATACATCGGGAAATATCAAACTTAAATCCGGAAAAAAGACACCTTTTGCCGCTCCCCCGGCGCCGGTCAAAACCGGCTTGACCCTGCCCGCTTCATCGCGCAGACTCCTCATTGCCTCAAATTCAACCGCCAATATCATGAAAACACACCGCCCGCCGTGGCAGATTCTCCTCGCTCTCCTTCTGGGGATTTCCGGCTGCGCCTCCGGAGGCGGCATGGAATCGGGCATGACCAACCAGGATCAGCCCGGCCCCAAAGCGGGACGCGCCATGGGAACCGCCGCCGGCGCGGTGGCCGGAAACGTGGCCGGCGCCGCCGCGGCCGCGGGTGAAGGCGCGTCCAATGCCGCCGCAAAGTCCTTCACTCCCGCCGAACGCCGCACCATCCGCAAATGGGAAACCGTCACCACTGAAGACGGCCGCGAAATCCAAGTCTCCAAAGAATACCTTGTGGACGAACAAGGCAATATCATCAAAGAAGTGAAAAGATAAGAGGCTCATGCGCACCCTCCGCGCCGCGTCCGTCCAGTTCAACCACTTGCCCGGCGACAAGCGGGCCAACCTGGAAAAGGTGCGCGCTTTCACCAGGCAAGCCGCCAGCCAAAACGTGGAGCTGATCGCTTTCCCGGAAATGTGCCTGACCGGCTATTGGCACATCCGCAACCTGGGGCGCCCGGAAATCGAGGAATTGGCTGAACCGGTTCCTGATGGCCCCCTGACCGGGGAATTGCTGAGCCTGGCTCAAGACACCGGAATGGTCATCGGCGCGGGCCTGATAGAAAAGGCGGAAAACGGGGATCTCTACAACACCTATGCCGCCGCCATGCCGGACGGCGCCGTGGCCCGCCACCGCAAGCTGCACTGCTTCATCAGCGAACACCTGTCATCCGGAAATGAATACACGGTCTTCGGAACGCCGCTCGGCTGCCGCCTCGGAATTTTGATTTGTTACGACAATAATATCGGTGAGAACGTCCGGATGACGGCGTTACAAGGGGCGGAAGTTCTCCTCGCCCCGCATCAGACCGGAGGTTGCCGTTCTCCCGATCCCCACTGCATGGGGCTTGTTGACCGCAAACTGTGGGACGAGAGAGAAGAAAAACCTGAAGCCATCGAAGCGGAGTTTAAAGGGCCGAAGGGCCGGGGCTGGCTGCGGCGATGGCTCCCCGCCCGCGCTCATGACAACGGAATCTTCGTCCTCTTCAGCAATGGCGTGGGGCCGGATGACGACGAAGTGCGCACGGGCAACGCCATGATCCTCGACCCTTACGGCCGGGTCCTGGCCGAGACTTGGCGGGCCGCCGATGACATGGTCGTGGCCGAGTTGGACGCGGAGCTGCTGAAATCCTCAACCGGCCACCGCTGGATCAAGACCCGCCGCCCCGGACTTTACCAGCCCCTGGCCGTCCCAACCGGGCTTGAAGAAGACACCCGCAAGGTTCGTTTCGATAAAAAAGGCGTCTAATGCCATAAAGATTGCACCCCTGTGAAGACCAACCGCTTGCATGGCGCTCTGACATGACTCCGGCCTTTGCTGGGCGGCCCCGGGAATTGCGCCCGCGCCGCCTGCCGCGAAGCCTGTCTCCTCACCGGCATTTTGCGATAACCCGATTTCACGTTACCCGAAAAATCACAATGTTCGTATCGCCCATTGACAAAGAGCAGTGTCCCGGCAAGCGCGCCTGGGACAACCTCACCATCCATGACGGGGGGAAGTTCTACGCGTTTTTCGGCACCGGCGTCCGGAGCGAAACGAATCCCGGCGGGCATCCCAACGCTCTTGACATCGCCGTTTCCGAAGATGGAGTGCGCTGGCGGTTCCTGGCCCGGGACCTGCTGCCGATCCCCGGAGCGCACGCGGGCTTCGGCGTCGTTCGCGCCGGGGACCGGATCCTGTATTACCCGACATGCTCGGATGACGCCCGCGGCGCGCACTTCAAGATCTGCGCGTCCGCGGATTTTCTGCATTGGGAACATCTGGGTGACGATTACAATGTATTGCCCGACCGGCGATATTACCGGGAGCGCTGGGACGAATTGTGGGTGCTGCCGGAAGAGGAGAACGGGGAAACGGTGTATTACGGATATATCTCTTCAGAGGTGCGGGAAGATATTGGCGCCCCGGCCTGCGGATTGCTGAAAAGCCATGACGGCCTCCGCTGGGAAGTGCTGCCGCCTCCCGTGATCGAATGGGGAGAACTGCCCGCCCAGCATATGGAACTCAATTTTTGCGAGAAAATCGGCGGCACGTATTATCTTTCGATGGCGGGGCGCTTCTACCTCGATAATTATGGCTACTCGCTTTACACGTTTGCCGGCGAGTCGCCTCGCGGCCCCTTTAAACCTGACCTGGAAAGCTTTCGCCTAACCGGCGCGAGCCGGCGCAACGTCACCTGGCTCGGGCACACGGTCCGCGCTCCGGAAGGCCTGCTGCTGGCGCTGTGGCTGAGCGCCCAGCCCGAGTTTGACCTGCCCAGCGACAACTTTGGCATCGGCCCGCTCAAGCGCCTGAGTTGCGAAAACGGCCACCTGCGCCTGCGTTACCGGGAGAACAATGACCGGGCCAAGGGCGCCGAGATCCCCGCCTGCCTGGAGAATCTGGAATGGGCGCATCCCGCTCCCGCAGTCAAGACGGAACGGGACGCCTTGACCGTGGAAGAGGACGGAATAACCATGTCCGCTTCGCGGGACGGTTCCCTCGTTATGCTAAACCGCCGGTTCGACGCCCGCGCCGGTTTCATTCTGGAAGGTCATCTCACCGCCCGGGAGAACCGGGGCCAAATCGCCACCCACCAGCCCGCCGCCGCCGCCGGTTTCTTCTTTGAAAGCGCAAAAAACCAGGGTGTCGCGATGATTCCGGACACCCTCGGCGTCACCCGAACCGGAACTTTTGCATACGCCGGCCGCCGCATCACCAGTGAAGACATCTACGCCCATGCCGGAAAGGCGCTGGCGCGCGGCCGGATTGGAACGCCGCAAGGGACTTGCAAGTTTGACTGTGAAGACACGGTCAGCCCTTTGGGACACGCGTCCTATGGCGGCATCCGGCACGGCAGAAGACACTTCTTCCGCATCATCGCCCGCGGCGGGTTCTTCGAACTGTATATGGACGACTACTATGTGCAGACCTGCTCCCTCCCCGATCCTTTCACCGGCCGGGCCGGACTTCTGGTCTTTGATGGTGCCTGCCGTTACGAGAAGCTAAGAGCTTGGAAAATCGAGATCTGAATCGTCAAAGAGCGGAGAGCGGAAGGATCCCGTTGTTATGAAAAACGGCTCTTCACAACGGGCCCGGATTGCGCTTGCCAGCGGGCCGCGAGAGCGGTAGCGTTTTTGCCCGTTATCCTAAATGAAAAAAACGGCGCTCATTTTAGGCGCGGCGGTTTTGGCGGCGGCGGCCGGAGCGCAGGTCTACTCGGCTTTTTTCTTGACGCCGCCCGCGCCCTCGAAAACGAAACCTCTGGCGGAACTCCTGCCCGCGGAAACTCCGGGCTGGGAAGCAGAGGAACTGCCGCTGGGACCAACGGAAGCGCTCCAGCACCAGGCCAAGCAGTTGCTTATGCTGGATGAATTCGTCAACCGCACCTACAAGCGGGGGGCGCGCGCCTTCAATGTTTACGTGGCTTACTGGAAACCCGGCGAAATGCCCATCCGGCTGGTCAACACGCACAAACCCGACCGCTGCTGGAAGTGGAACGGCTGGAGCTGCGCCGCCGTCAAGTCGGGTGTGGTTAAAAACGCGCGCGGGCAGCCTTTGAAACCGATGGAATGGCGGACCTTTGAAAAAGACGGCCAGTTCAAATTCTCCTATTTCTGGCA
>CAZYUX010000033.1:0-17829 GCA_964650745.1 uncultured Puniceicoccaceae bacterium | reverse complement strand
AGGCGGTTGAGCGTGGCGGGAGGAATTTGCGTCTCGCGCCGCAGCTCGGCCAGGGCCAGCGGTTCCCGGGAGGAAGCCAACAGTTCCAGCACTTTGGTGATGCGCAAGCTCACGAATTATCAAATATGATTAGAACTTTAATCATATATGATAGAATTATTCCGCGGGCAAAATCAAGCTTGCAGTGGAGGAAAAATGTTTTTTTTGCAACCTGTTGAGGGTGAACGAATTTCCGCGGCTGGCTGCCGGGCCGCTCACTTGAACGGGCGCGATGAGGCGGCTGGCTTTAGCGGATTTCTTGAAGAAGCAGGCTTTTGAGGGTTCCTGTTTTCTTTTCCGCGGCACTGTAGGTTGCTTTGAAGGGCGGCAGTTCTTCTTTTGTTTCCGCCGTTGTCTGAAAGAGCGCGGACAAATCCGTCTTTGCTTTTTCCAGGTAGAGGTTTTCCGCCGTCTTGAGCCACTGCGTCAATTCCTTTTGCGCGCGGGCGGTTTCGGCGGCGCCGCGCGGGCGCAGGAACGAGATTTCCAGACTGGACACGGTTCCGGGCCGCGCCGGGTTTTCAGCCAGTGTCAGATGGAGTTCCGGCGCCATGGCAGAGGTTTTCTTGTAAAGGCGGCCTTTTTTCGGATAGGCGGCCACCATGATTTCGAAAGGTCCCCCGCCGAGTCTTTTTTCGAGGCGTTTCATTTCCTCGTCGAAGAGCAGGAAGCCGCCCCGCGAGGTTTTTGGAGGGGGCTGGGACTCGATCCATTGATGCAGTTCGTATTGCACGCCCTCAATCAGCAGGTAGAGGACTTTCTGGGTGTCTTCTTCGTAAACGGGGATGCGCTGGCCGTCTTCTTCCTTGACCACGCTGGTTTCGATCCGCATGCCTTCGAGGGTTTCCACGAGGCGGATTTCCAGGAGCAGTTCCACAAAGGTGAGAAAACCGTTGGGCACGAGGCGGATTTCCATGTAATCGAGGTTGTCCACGATCGTCGGGGAAGCGAGGACTTGGCTGAACTGCTGGGATATGGCGTTGCGCACCATTCGGGAATCGTGCGCCTTGACAACGACATGTTTTTCTTCGGCATTCGCCGCGAAGATGGGCGCCCCCAAAACGAGAGCGAGGATAAGGAGCATGACCATTCTCATGGATGCTATTTTTGTGCGATGATTGGCGTTAAGTAAAGAGAAAGGTTGCAAAACAGGGTATTTTTCACCTATTTTCTCTATTGCCAACACAAAAATACTATGCTACGCCATCGCGCGTAAAACGACCGCAGCCAATTGTGAACGCATTAGCTCATGTGATGAAAACCTTCCCAATACCACTTTCATGGCTTTTTTTCGCCGGGGTTCTGGCTGCCGGGGGGGCATTGTCCGCCCGGGAAGACGCCGCGGAAATGACGGCGGATGAGATTATCCAGGAGCAGAACCGGCGGCATTCCGCCGAGTCCGAGATTGAGTTCCTCAGCCTTGCGACCATTGCGCCGGACGGCACCACGCGGCGCAACGGGGTGCTGGGAATCAGCCGGAAGGACGAGAACGGCCATCTGAGCTATCTGATCCGCCTGCTCAGCCCGGAGGACGTCAAGGGCGTCACGATATTGGTCAATGAAGGCCCGGACCGGGAGGTGGAGCATTACCTTTACATGCCGGCAGTGGGCAAAGTGCGGAAACTGGGGCTGCGGGGCAAGTCGGGGTATTTCATGGGAACGGATTTCACCTACGAAGACTTGCTTAAGGAACGTTCGGGCGACTACCGGTATGAGAGGCTGGAAGACGCCGGGGTGGACGGAGCCTCCTGTTACGTTCTGCGGGCCCGCGCCGCTTCGGCGAAAACCAGGAAGAACACCGCCTATGCTTACCGCGACCTGTTTATAGACCAGGAAAGCTACAACATTCTGAAAATTGATTTTTACGGATTAAACGGGAAACTGTTAAAAACCCTGCGCGCTTATGATTACCACTCGCGGTTGACGGACGGCCCGACCATGCGCCCCCGCCGGGCGGAAATGAAGCACCACGAAAAAGGCAGCGTCTCGAAAATCGACGTGTTGCGCAGCCGCATCAATTTCCCCGTCAACCCCGAATTTTTCACCCCCGAAGCTGTGGAGAACTGGCCTCCGGAGCGGGATCAGGAAATCCTGCTCAAGTTCAACAAGGATCAGCTTAACTGACCGCGGGAAGCGCGGATTTGGTTTTACTTTTCCAATTCATGGAAACAGCTGTCAGTATGAAAAGGTGGTTTGCATTTGCGGGTCTGGCGTTTCTGTCGTGCGCGCCGGCGCGCGCCGAGCTGGTATTTGACGCCAAAACGGTCAGCGTCAAAGCCGGTTTACTGGATGAAAAAGCGGACGGCGTCTTTACCTTCACCAACACCGGCGATTATCCGGTCACCATCAAGAGGGTCAAGGCCAGCTGCGGGTGCACGGCGACTTCTCTGGACAAGAAAACCTACCAGCCCGGCGAAACAGGCTCCATTACGGCCACCCTCACCATCGGCCACCGCGTCGGCAGGCAAAAAAAGAGTGTGACGGTCCGCACGGACGATCCGAAAAATCCGAATTACTTCCTGATGTTGGAAGTGCAAATCCCGGAGGTCTTGCGCTTGAAGCCAACCGTGCTCTACTGGCGCAAGGGAGAGAAACGGGAGCCCAAGAGCTTGATTGCGGAGGTCATGCATGATGAGCCGGTCCGGATTACGGAGGTCACATGCTCGAACCCCAAAATCAAAATGGAACTGAAGGAATTGGATAAAGGCGCGAAATATGAAATTACGGCCGCGCCGGGGCCGGATGAAAAAACCCGCAACAACACCGTGATCATTCAAACCGACGCGCCTAAGGAAAAGCCCAAGCAATACAGAGCTTACCTGAGATTTCAATAAGCCGGAAAGCTTGGATGGGGCAGGGGCATGAATTTGCGGCGTGAATTGTTGAAACAATGCCTGTTATTGGGGGCCATAACGCTGGCCGCGGGAGGGGCGGCGTGGCTTCTCCACCCTCGTGCGCCTCGCTACGACCCCAGTTTGGACCGGGGTGAAATTTCCCTGGATTCCCTGCCCGCCGGCGGCCGCTCCATCATGTGGGTGGACGCCCGTTCCGCCGGAGCGTTTGAACAAGACCACATCCCCGGCGCTCTTCTCCTGAACGAGGATGACTGGTTCCATTTGCTGGACGCTTTTATGGCGGCCTGGTCGCAGGAAAAACTTGTCATCGTTTATTGCGGATCTAACGGCTGCCATGACAGCAAACTGGTGGCGCAGCGTTTGAAGAACGAAATGGGAATCGCCAATGTCTATTTGTTAAAGGAAGGATGGGAAGGATGGCTGGAAAGGCGGCAATCACCGGAAGAATGAAAACACTGTTGCGCGCGGTTCTCGGAGCGGTCTTTGTCCTTTCCGGCGTTTTGAAGGCGGCCGCGCCCGACCGTTTTCTCATAGATACGCACGCCTTCGGGATTACCCCGTATTTTGCCAGTTATCTGACGGCGGTGTTTTTGCCTTGGCTGGAAATCGCGGCTGGCGCGGCTCTCATCTTCAAAAGGGCGCTGCTTGGGGCGTCCTCTCTGTTGGGAGGACTGACGGCGGTTTTTATCGCGGCTATCCTGATGGTCTGGATCCGCGGCGTGGATTTGAACTGCGGCTGTTTCGGCGACTGGCTTGTGTTTACTTCCTACCCCGGGCACATCGGCTTCAACCTTTTGTTGTTGGCCGGGCTGCTTTTCATTTGCCGGGAAGCGGCCAGGGAGGAGAAGCGCGCCCGCGCTTCTGGCCCTTAATAAAAAACCGTGCGGGCGCGGTGCCGGGGGCTGGATTTATACTCGGGCCGCTGTCCCCGGCGCCACAATACCATGTCTATAATTCGCGGCGGGACGCGGCGGTCTTCCCGGCGCGGAATTTCCCCCATTAGCTCGGCGGCATGGACGGCGCAAGCCCGGATTTCCACCTCTTCCGGGGAGCCGGCGGGCAGTAATTCTCCCGCTTCAATTTTTGCCAGCAGGGATGGCTCGTAACACAGTATGCCGTCCATCCGCAAGACATGGGGCACCAGGTTGTCGGCGAAAATTGTCAGCCGGTCTATATCGCCGAAACGGCCCCATTGGCCGCCATCAAAAGCCAGGTGCAAGTCGGAGGCGAGAATCTGGGCGCGTTTGTAGAAGGCAACCGGGCGGCCCTCGTGAGCGGCCGTGTCGTTAAAAAAAGGCATGACTGTCAGCCGCCGCGCCAGTTCTTCGGCTGATTGTTGGGCGCTTTCAATCAAAGCGGCGCACTCGCCGCCGTATTGTTCCAAAAGCAGGTTCCCCAAGTCCCGCCAGGCGCGGGCAAACAAATCCATCAACTCGGCTATTGCGGTGTTTTTCAAATCCTGGCTGAAGAGTTCCGCGCATTTTTCCGGTGTGATTTCCGCCAGTTCCCCGGCCGTCAAGGGGCTTCGGGAACGGAACCGGTCCGCCAGAGCGGAAGCAATGGTGTAATAACCGGAGCAGCCGGGGCGTTTGCGCAAGCAAGGGAAATAACCGGAACCGAAATTGACCGTGTCGAGGATGACAAAGAAAGCTGCCGTCCTTTCTCCTTGATTCAAAAAATGAGCTTGCTCGTCAATTCCGGGGACATGGCCGGGACCGGCGGCCAGGGAGCGGGCATAACCTTCGAGCCGGGCGCGGTCAATCGTGACGAGGCGCGCCCGCCGGGCGGTTTCCCGGCAGGTTCGGCGGACGGTTTCTAACAGATCGGGATTCAAAGCCTGGACTTTAATGTGATTCCATGCGGCGGCTGGCGAAATTATAGAACCAGCGCTTTTCGCCTTTGGCGGGGTAATACCACAACCATGCCCCGTCCGACGCGCGATAGAAGAAGCGGCGGACGCGGCGGCTGGTCCATATCCAGCCCAGCTTGGGATCCCATACCCACAGGCTTTCATCGCTGCCGAACACGGCGATCCAGCCCAAATGAGCGTGCTTGATCCAAGGCCATTGCGCCGCTTCAAACGGCCCGAACCAGCAGGCGCAGAAATTCGCCTGCCAGCGGTTTTGCGCGTCCTGGAAAACCGTTGTCACCTCCTGCTTGAGTTGCGTGCGCGAGGTTTCGCTGGCGGTCAGAGTGAATGCTCCGCCAGCGCCGGCTTCCTCGCTTTCAACGGTTATCCGGTAGACAATGTCCTTCTGGAGGGGCAGGTTGATCTGGTTGTGGGATTCCCCGTAGGAGGGGCTTTTGACAATCAGGCCGCCGCCGAATAAATCATGGATATACAGGTTGGCCGGAAAGCCGCCCGCAGCCGGGTTCGAATCCACCCGGATAGAGACGGTTTGCCCGGCTTCTCCATCCGCCAGAATGAAATCGAGGGAAGGGGAGCTGCTGTCCAAGCAGCCGGCGACTGGCTCGGCAAAGGTGATGGGCTCGTGGCTCTCCATGAAACGGCGGCGGGAAACAGGCGGGCAGCTGAGCATGAACGCCCCTTCGCCCCGCAGCTCGAATGAAGAGAGGCGCAACTTGAAAGGATTTCCCTTATCGGGGATGAAGGTCAGCAATGCGATGTTTTCTTCGCTCTTTCCGCTCCATGCCAGCACTTCTCCGGTAGCGATGTCCGCCGCGGCCAGATAAGGCGAGAAATCAAACGAAGCGGCTTCCACCTCCACGAGTTGTCCGGCGGAAAGGCCTTGGATGACGTATTCTTTGACATAATAAAGGCCTTCGGGCCGTTCCGGGTCGGGCGGGAGACGGCTGTCCAGGTTCCCGAACACATGAAAACGGCTGTCCAGCCCCTTGGTATCGGCCCGGACGGTGTCAAGCCATTCCCGGTGCGGCGCCACCCGGTTAAACCCGGCATAAACTTCCGGTTCTCCGCATTCCCCGCCGGGTATAAAGCTGGCTATGGCGGCCAGGCGCCAGGGCTGGTTTTTACCGCCGCGGACAATGAACGGGCCGCCGCTGTCGCCATAACACGGGCCTTTGCTTTCGGCGGCCGACCCGGCGGGAAGCACATCCGGCGGAAGGAAATGGCTGTAGCGGCACGTGAGTTCGGCGGCAACCAGCGAAACGATTTCCAGTTCCACTTCTTGCAAGGCTTCCGGAAACTCGAAGCGGTTGTTAATCGCGCCCCAGCCCAAACACGTTCCCGGGCGGCCCGGCGCGGCCAGGGCCGGGTCATCCAGCAAGGGCAGCGGCGTGTAATTCATTACCGGTCTTTCGAGATGGAGCAGGGCCAAGTCGCTCGAATTGCCTTGGCTTGAATTTAAAAAATCCGGATGGACGGCTGCCTCCCGCACCGGAATCCTTTCGTAACGGGTGTCTTCGCCAAGGTTGTGCGCGCCTAAAACCACGTCGAACGGCGCGGCGTCATATAACATGACGCAATGGGCGGCGGTGAGAACCCACTCGGGATCAATCAGCACTCCGGCGCAGAATTGCCCGTAGAACAAATCCGGCTCATCGCGGCGGACCAAGGCCGCCATCCACGGCCAGGTCCTGTCCGTTTCGCGGCCCCCAACGATGCGGGCTTTCTCCGCCGCCGCTTCCGGAAATCCATGAACCAGCCCCGCCGGCAAGCCCGCAAATGTTAAAAACACCCCGGCGGCGGTTAGGAATGTGAATTTATTCAATTTTGAAGCCGCCCGTTATTTGAATTTGGAGGAAAGCTTGACCTGGCGGGAAAAAAGCCCAGCTTGTCCTTTTTTTCACAACCATCATCATCACATATGCCGCATCATTTGATACAACCGCACGGGGGTTCGCTTGTCAACCTGCTTGTCAGCGAAGAGGAAGCCCGCGAATTGAAAAAAGAGTCCGCGCAGTGGGCGTCGTGGGATTTGACGCCGCGCCAGATGTGCGACCTTGAACTGCTGCTCAACGGCGGCTTTTCGCCTTTGAGCGGATTCATGGGCAAGGCCGATTACGAGCAAGTTTGCGGTTCCGCGCGCTTGGCGGACGGAACCTTCTGGCCCATGCCCATAACGCTGGACGTGGACGAGGCCTTCGCCGGAAAACTCTCCGCCGGGCAACCCATCGCCCTGCGCGACCCGGAGGGCCTGATGCTGGCGGTTCTGGACATTGAGGACGTCTGGCAGCCGGACCGCGGAGCCGAGGCCGAGGCCGTCTACGGCACGGCCAATGAAGAACATAAGGGTGTCTGGCATTTGCGCCGCAACACGCACTCTTGGTATGCGGGAGGGCGGCTGCGGGGTTTGCAGTTGCCGGAACATTACGATTTCCGGTTCTGCCGCCACATGCCTGATGAGCTGCGCCATGAATTCGCCCGCCTGGGATGGCGCAAGGTCATCGCTTTCCAGACCCGCAACCCGATGCACCGCGTCCATTACGAGCTGACGCTGCGGGCGGCCAAAGAGCACGAAACCAGCGTCCTGATCCATCCCGCCGTCGGCATGACCAAGCCGGGGGACGTGGACCACTACACGCGGGTGCGCTGCTACCAGGAGCTTTTGCCGCACTATCCCCGGCACACGGTGATGCTCTCCCTGCTGCCTTTGGCGATGCGCATGGCCGGCCCGCGCGAAGCGGTCTGGCACGCCATCATCCGCAAAAATTACGGCTGCACGCATTTCATCGTCGGCCGCGACCACGCCGGCCCCGGCAGCGACTCAACCGGCAAACCTTTCTACGGTCCTTACGACGCCCAGGATCTGGTTAAGAAACACGAGGAGGACCTGGGTGTGGAGATGGTTCCTTTCGAGGGCCTGGTCTACGTCGAGGACCGCGACGCCTACGAGCCGGCGGGCGCCGTCAAGGAAGGCGAACGCGTTCTGAGCATATCGGGCACGGAGCTGCGGGCCCGGCTGGCGGAGGGCCGGGAGATTCCGGAGTGGTTCACGTTCCCGGAAGTGGCCGGGGAACTCCGCCGCACTTACCCGCCGCGCGACCGGCAAGGGTTCACCGTCTTTTTCACGGGCCTGTCCGGCGCGGGCAAGTCCACCATCGCCAATGTCCTTTTAGTCAAACTCCTCGAAATGGGCGGGCGCCCCGTCACCTTGCTTGATGGTGACATCGTGCGCAAGAACCTTTCATCCGAGCTGGGCTTTTCCAAGGAGCACCGCGACCTGAACATCCGGCGCATCGGCTTCGTGGCCAACGAGATCACGAAAAACGGGGGCATCGCCATCTGCGCCCCCATCGCCCCCTACGATTCCATCCGCAAAGAAGTGCGCTCTCTCATCGAAACCGGAGGCGGCTTCATCCTGGTCCACGTCGCCACGCCGCTGGAAACCTGCGAGCAGCGCGACCGCAAGGGCCTCTACGCCAAAGCCCGGGCCGGCATCATCAAGGAATTCACCGGCATATCCGACCCTTATGAAGAGCCGGCCGACGCCGATCTCGCCATTGACACGGCGGCCCTTTCGCCGGAAGAAGCCTGCCAGGAGGTCCTCCTGCACCTGGAAAAAGAAGGCTACATCGGCGGCGAAATCTAATCAACCTCAACGCAACTTCAACGGCACGGCGGCAACGCCGCCGCCGGGCTGTTTTATTCCGGAATCAAAGGCAAAGACTCAAAATCCGGGACGCCGGCGAGGTAAACGTTGCCATAGCCGGACCTGTCGCTGGTGAAGAGGACCTGCCGCCCGTCCGGGCTGAAGCGCGGATGGACGTGGAGCTGCTGGATGTGCTTGCTGCACCGGTGAACACAAAGGGCCCGGGGACCATCATAATCTGTTCCGTTCCATCGCCACAAGCGGACCTCGTTCCCGCCGTCGCCGGCGATGAGGCTGCGGTCGTTCGAGTGGATATGGCCGGTCTCGTGGGGAAAGTCCACTTCGAGCCGGTCCGTGTTATCATAGCGGATACAACCGAAATACACGCGTCCGTCCGCCTGCCATCCGTGATAGCCGATATATTCACCATCGGCGTGCCAGTATTCGTGACCGACAATTTCACCCTCTTCATTAGGACGAATTTTCCAGGCTTTCCCGGTTCTCAAATCAAGCCCCCAGATGCGTTGGTCCACTTTTTCCCACGGGCCCTCATGGCAAAAAGTCAGTATGCCGGGCAGTTTGGGCGAGGTGTTGACGTGTCCGATCCAATATTTTTCCTCCCAGACGGTTTCAGCGCCGGACCCGTCCGCCGGAATTTTCAAGACGCGGCTCAAAGGGCGGGCTTCCCAGGTTTCGGAAAAACCGACATAACCCCGAAGGAGGTCCGTGCGGATGCGGTCCGACAGGTCCTCGGACACAGCGGCGCAGACGAACCGCCCGTCCGCGGTGGCGTTAATCATCGAGACATTCCAGCCCTCCGGCATCTCGTAAAGAGTCCGCTGCTCGAGTGTGTCTAAATCAAGAGCCATCAGCTTGTATCCATGCCAGAAATACGCTTCGTCTTTAGCCGGATTCAAACAAGCGCGCAAGAACTCAACCTCACGCGGCAGGGGCAGCGGCTCCAAATCAGTCAGTTGCGTGATCGCCCAGGTTTCGAGGTCCACGCTGAACAGGTTCGTCCGGTTCTCACGGTCGGAAGAAAAGAGCAGCTTGCGCCCGCCCGCGAACCAGCCCGGATTCGTGAAATAAAAATGGTGGCTGTGCCCCTTGTAGTTCGTCAGTTGGCGCACCCGCGCCCCCGTCCAGGAGTCGGGAAATTCCATAAGTTCCGTTTCCCATTGCCGCGCTGACGCCATGTGCCGGAATCACTTTGCGGGGGCTTTGCGGGGGGCGGTTTCAGGACGCGGTTTTGATTCGCCGGCGGGCGGGGAGGGTTCTCCGGAAGACGCGGCGGCGCGCGCGGCTTTTCCGCCGGCGGTTTTGGCCCGCAGTTCGGCCAGCAGATTCTCATAATACTCATACCGCTCCCGGCCGTTCATTTCGCGGCGCTTCTCCCTTTCGGCGCGGGCTTCTTCGGGCGAGAGTTCCAGCCAGTATTGGCGCATCAAAGCGCGCTCATGGGCCGGGATGGCTTTCAGGTGCCGGCGCACGTCCTGGCGGCGCGCCGGCCCCATGAGGCGGAATTTCCGGATATTTTCGCGCAGTTGCTCCCTTTCAGCAGGGTCCATTTTTTCGATTTTTTCAATCGTCAGCCGGATTTGAGTCAATTTGTCCGGCGGCAGATTGAGGAAACGTTCCAGGAGTTGGAGTTCTTCGAGTTTTTTGTCTCTTTCCTCGATGGATGGCGTTTCTTTTGGCGGGGGCGGCGGGATGAATTCCGGGGGCGGCGGGATGAATTCCGGGGGCGGGGGAATGTCCCCCCCGGGAGGTGATGGCAGGCCCGCCGGAACCGTTGTTTTTTCGGCTTTCAGTGAAGCGTCCGGCGGTGTTTCCGCTGTTCCTTCGCCCCAGACGGCGGCCGGCCCGTTCAGACAGGCAATCCACCAGGCTGACAGGCAAACTTTTAACGGGGCACTCATGGGAAATGAGGGTCAGGGCGCCATTAGCATGACGATTTCCCGGGTTTCGTCGTCGAGAAGAAACCGGGCGTCATTCAGGCCTTCGGCGAGGATGATCATTTCTTCGGCGGCGGCCGGGCTGCTGTCCGCCGGCAGCGTCCGGTGATTCCAGCCCCAGAAACCGAGCGCGAGCAGAGCGGCGGCGGCGGCGAAGGCGGAAGCAAGCCGCAGCGGATTCAACGGAAACGGCATAAGGCCGGAGGCGGAGGGTTTTTCCGCCTCGCTCCGGATGCGGCGCAAGGTCCGGGCGGTGAAATCCGCCCGCGGCATAGCCGGGCGGGAAGCCAGCATCCGGTCTATTTTCCGTTCCAGCCCCCGCTGTTCTTTTGACTCGCTCATCTTATGTCTTTCAATGCTTGTTTGAGGTGTTGGCGGGCGCGGAAAATCCATGTCTTCACCGCGCTTTGGCTGCTGCCCATGACGGCGGCGATTTCCTCGTAACTGAGCTCCTGTTGCTTGAGCAGGAGGATGGCGGTGCGCTGTTTTTCCGGCAGTTCCCGCAACGCGCTGTTGAAGGCCTCCTCGATTTCCATCACCTTTAATGTTTCCCGGCCCGGTTCATGGGCCGGCAAATCGGCAGGGTCCGCCAAATCGAGCGGCTTGCGCTGGCGGCGGCGGTATTCGTTGATCAGCAGCCGCCGGGCGATGTGGAAAAGAAACGTGGAAAACTTGGCGGAGGGCTTGTATTTCGGGGCGGCCCGGTGAAGCCGGATAAAGACCATCTGCGCCAAATCTTCGGCGGCTTCCATCGAGTTGAGGGAACGGTAAAAAAAGTTGATCAGCGGGGTTTTCCAGCGGTTTATCAGCTCCGCCATCGCCTGTTCCTCCCCTGCCGCGACCAGGGGCATGAGACTTTCGTCAACGAGTTCCCGTTCCGGTTCCTTGGTTTTACCCATGCTCTGCGGAACCGTTTGTAAACAGGCTGGCCACGCCTGCCAAGCCAAGACTTGGACGCTCACACCAGTGTGAATCCCCGATTCCGGGAAAAAGTTTCGCCACCGGGAGTGAATATCCGGCAATCGGGGCGGAAACAACCTGTGAATAACCCGCCGCGCCGGACAAAGGTGTGAATAATGCGGTTAATAAAAAAGAGCAACTCTCTCTTGCAGAATAACGGAATGAAAGCCCATATAGCGGCGGTTCGTTTCACGCTTTCATTTTCCGTTGGTTATGCTCCTAACCATCAGATAGGCTGAAACAAAGGGGCGGCTCCTCGCGGGCCGCCCCTTTTCGGCGCCGGGGAACCCGCAAGCGTTTTTCATGCGCGAATGATGTGGAATAGCGTTGATTGCCGGGGGAAAATCGTTTTCTCTCCGCGGATGAAATCCGTCTTCTGACCGTTTGTTCGCTCCTCATCCGGCACCGATGCTCATCACCCGCAAGAAGGAGGTTTCGCTGCTCTGGGTTTTCTACGCCCAGCTTCCTTTCACGCTTTCCATCTGGGCCGGCGGTTACGCGCAGGGAACGATTTTGCTGTCCCTGAAAAAGTTTATAGACAACCCGGCGGCTATCACGTTTTGGCTCAGCCTGGACGTCGTGGTCACGGTTTTTAACGGCTCCTTCTTTAACTGGCTGAGCGACCGCATCTGGACTAAATACGGGCGCCGCAAGGTGCTCATCGCCATTTCCGACGCGGCGAAATTCATCATTGTCCCCCTCATCCCCTTTGCTCCGGACATGTGGACGCTGATCATCCTCAAGTGGCTCTACACGATCTTTGCGGACATGGGGACCCCGAACCAGGCGCTGACCATGGAGGTGGTGCCGACCAAGCAGCGCGGCCGGGGGTCGGGTTTCTTTAACATGCAAATTCAGGTGATCAACCTGATTTCCTATTTAATTATCATCGGCCGCTGGGACGACGTTTACTTCATGGGGCCGTTTTATCATTTAATCAGCCTTAGCGGGGAACACCTCATGTTTATTTCCGGGGGATTGATATTTGCGGCAGTCGGCATCTACACGTTCTTTGGCATTAAAGAAATCAAGCCCCCGGCATACAAGAGTTTGCAAGACGGCCGCAAGCCCGGAGAAAATTTGATTATGATGTTCCTGCGTTCCTTCTTCAAGGACATTCTCGGCAAGGAACTGCTCCCGCTCTATCTGCTTATCACGGTGGGCATCATGACGGGGCTGGGCCTCGGCATTCTCGGCCCTCTGCTCTACACCGAGCAGTGGGGCTATTCCCTGCAGGATATGGGGACGAACGTCGCCATCGGCGCGGCCATCAATATCGGCCTGGCGCTTCTCGTCGGTTACTTTGCCGACGCCACATCCAAGATGAAGGTTTACACCTTCGCCCTGGTCATGGGGCTGGTCATAAAGGTCGTCTGGGTGGTTTACGTCTTCTTTAAACCCGATTACCGGCCGGCACTGTGGGAGATCGTTCTTTTTGGCGAAATCGGCGCCGTCTTCGGTTTGATGGCGGGGGTGGTGTCCTTCCCTTTGATCCTGGAGTATGTCGAGCGCAACAAGCTTGGCACCGCCGGGGCCGGCATGGGCCTTTACCGGCAACTGGCCACCAGTTTTATCACCATGTTTATCGGGGCCTGGGTGCTCTGGTGGTCCGTCTGGTTTCTGCCCCAGGCGGGCGACCGCGTCGAACTGGTCTTCAAGGAAGAATCCGGCCGCGCCGCCGTGGAAAAACGGTTGGCGGCGCTGGACGATCCTGAAGCGGATATTCACATCGAACCGCTGCACCGTCCCGGCGTGGACCGGGACACCTCGCGCCGCTGGGAGGCGCGCAACCAGACCGCCTGGAGCACCGAGTTGCAGAAGGAAATGAAGGATCTGGAAAATGACGTCAACAAGTGGTCTTCGAGTTTGCAGTCCCCCATTATCAGCCAAGAAAAGAAAGCGCGGCTGAAAACCCGCATCAGAGAGGGCGAAGCCCGCATCGAAGAGATGAAAACCAAGCTGCGGGCCAGCGCCGAAGCCTTTCGGGAGAAGCTGGTCACGGCCATGTCGCCCGCGCTGGTTGATCAGGGGAAACAGATTCTCGAAGCCGAAATGCGAGGGCATGATTTGATTCTGGCGCTGCAAACCGTCGAGGAAGTGAACGAAGAACTGGCCGCTAAACTGGAGGCGGGTCTTGATTCTTTTGAATACCGGCAGATCCCCGACAGGGAAAACAAGGGGGAATTCCGGTCCGACATCACCGTCGAAGCGCTGGCGGGTGAGCAGAACGGATTCCGCTTCACCGGGCGCCGCGATCCCAACTTCACGGTTCTGAACCGCGCTCTGGCAGCGGGCGGCGCGGACTTGAGCGCGGCGCTGGACAAGTGCGCCATTCTGCTCGGCATTTTCCGCGATATCTACGGGCGCGCGGAAGGGGCTTTTACCATACATGAGGCCAGCTACGATCCTGACACTGCCGGATTTCTCCTGTCCATGGAGGTGCCGCCGGGCCCGCGTGTCACCGCGCCTGAACAAGTGGCGGTGTTGCTGGAGGAAACCCCGGAACTCGCCTCGGCAAGAGCTGAAACCCGCAACGGGCGAACACAATTTCAAATGGTCATGGAGGTGCCGCCGCCGCCGCGCGAAGCGGGTGACGCCAGTGGTGTTTCAGCCCGTTTCGCGGAACTGCTGGGCGGCGGCGCATACGCCCGTCTGACGATGGAACACCTGTATAAACGCGTGGTGGCCACCGCCGCCGCCGCTCCCGTCTTCCTGACCGTTCCCCGCCCGGTGGTGGAGGCGACTTATTCCGAGAGGAAATACGACTATTTCTTCTCTGTCTATATCCTGATGATCCTTACCGACTTTCTCGGGCTGGGGGTTATTGTCCTGATTGTCAAATTGGAGAAAAAGGGCGTGATTCACCGCCGGGGCGTTGAGGAGGACGCGGCGCGATGAAGATAAAAGTTTCCGACATGACGCCGACGGAGGACCCTTCGATATTCGAATATAAGGGAACCCTTTACCACGTGCCCCGCAGTTTGCCCGTTAAAATCCTCAACTTGCTGACCGGGCTGCTCATCCTCGGATTTGGCTTCTCTTTTCTCTGGGAACCGGGAGGCCGTTTTCTCTTTGGAAACACGGCGGAAGGGCGTGTCGTCCGCGTCGTCAAGTCTATCCCCGGCAAAGAGGACATCAGCTACCGCTACCGGCGCGAGTATGAGCCGGAGCGCGACCGCGCCATCACCTTCAAGCACTTTGTGGAAGTGCTGCGCGGCGGCGAAACCCGCGTCATGCAAATCGGCGTTAACAGCCGTGTCTCTCCCGTCCTCAACGTCAACGACCGCGTCCGCGTCAGCTTTTACGATGATGATGAATACGCCTATGAAACCTGGGCGCTGCGCTCGTGGGGCATCGGCATCTTATACATTATCGTCGGCCTGTCTTTCGCCGGTTTCGGGCTGCCGATGCTGCTGGCCGTCGGCAAACCCATCGAAATAGATCCCGAGGCGCCCGCGCCCGGCAAGGAGGATGAAACGCAAAAACCGGCCGTCGGCGGGAGCCAAAACAAAACATAAAAATGACATCCGCGGTCTTAGTTTCAATCTTCGGCCATGATCCCCCGCGCTTTGGCCAGGGAGGACCGGATCGTTTGCATAATGGGCAGCTCGTAAGGGCACTTGGCTTCGCACTCGCCGCATTCGGCGCAGGCGGGAGCTTTCTCCGTCAACAGTTTGGCCGGTCCGGAGCGGAGTTTTTCCCGGCTGAAACGCCGCACGAAGCTCTCGAAAACCATTGAGAACTGAATGGGGACGCCGTTAGGGCAAGGCTCGCAGTAGCCGCAGCGGCGGCAAAAGAGCTTTCCCAGCCGGGCCGCGATGGCTTCCGCTTCAGCCCTTTCGGAGCCTTCCAATACCGCTCCGGAGCGGACGATTTCCGCGATCTCGAGGATCTGCTCTGCCGACTCGACACCGGGAATAGGGACCAGATCGGGATATTCATTGAGAAACTTGAAAGCGAAGCCGGCGTTATCGTATTGCCCCCCGCAGAGGGGTTTCATCACGATGAAACCGAGGTTGCGCTCGCGGCACTTTGGGATCAGTTCGCGCGCCGGCTCGCTCGTGACGAGGTTGAACGGAAACTGAACCGTCTCGAAAACCGGCTCTCCGGCAAGTTCGAGGGTGAGGCCGAGGCTGTGGGAGGAAAAACCGATATGGCGGACGCGGCCTTTGTCCCGCGCTTCGATCAGCCCTTCGAGCGCTCCGCCCGGCCCCCGGCATTGCGCCCATTTGTCCGGCTTGCTGACGCCGTGCAGCTGGTAAAGGTCGATGTAATCGGTCCGCAGTTCCCGCAACGCCTTTTCGATATCCGCCAGAATGCCCGCTTTCGTTCCCTGTCCGCTCTTCGATGCGATGACCAGCCCCTCGCGCCGGCCTTCGACAGCTTTGCCGATCTTGGCTTGGCTGTCGCTGTAACCGGCGGCGGTGTCAAAGAAATTAACCCCCGCGCCAATGGCCGCGTGAACTGCCCGCGCCGCCTCGGCTTCTGAAACGCGCTGGATCGGAATGCCGCCGAAGCCCAGCCGCGAGACCCGCAATCCGGTTTTCCCTAATGTCACCTGCTCCATGCTTGTTTTATGTTGAAATGAACCGGAATAATGGCGCCATGGCGGTGAGAATGAAACCTGCCTTCCGTTGCGTCAACCGGAAATCAGGTTTTCCCGCCGCTGGTGCCCCGTCCGGCAAGCCTTCCGGGCGCGCGCCAACTATAGGATTGCTGATTTCGGATTTCGGATTGAGAATTGAGGGATGCGTGAAAGCCAAAAAAGCAACACTCCGGAACGTCTGATAGTGGATCTTGGGGAGCGAAGTTATCCGATCTTCTTCGGTTGTTCGCTCTTGCGGGAAGTCCGGGAGCACGCGCGGGGACTTGAGGCGGAGAAGCGGCCGGTCGCGGTGGTGACAGATGCCAATGTGGCTGCGGCGCAAGGGGATTTTCTGCGGGAGGCGTTCGGCGGCGCGCCGGTGATGGTTTTGCCGGCGGGGGAGGAGTCGAAGTCGCTGGCGCGGCTGGGAGAAGTGTATGATTTTCTGGCGGAGAAAGGGATGGACCGCACGGGGATGCTGTTTGCTTTCGGGGGCGGTGTGGCGGGCGACGTCGCGGGATTCGCGGCGGCGAGTTATTTGCGCGGGATTGATTTCGCGCAGGTGCCGACAACGCTGCTGGCAATGGTGGACAGCTCGGTGGGGGGAAAAACAGGGGTGAATATTCCGGCGGGCAAGAACCTCGCGGGAGCCTTTCACCAGCCCCGGGCGGTTTACATTGGCACGGAGATGCTGAAGACATTGCCGGCACGGGAGTTCCCGGCGGGAATGGCTGAGGTGATAAAGACGGCGCTGCTGGCGGACGGGGCTTTATTCAAACAGCTGGAGGAGATGGAGAGGCTCCGGCCGGAAGACGCGGCGCTGCCCGGGGTGATCCGCCGCTGCTGCGAGATCAAAGCGGAAGTGGTGCGGGCGGATGAAAAGGAGCGGACGGCGTCCGGGGGGCGCGCGCTGCTGAACTTGGGGCACACCTTCGGCCACGCGGTCGAGGCGGCGGCCGGTTACGGGGAATATTTGCACGGCGAGGCAGTGGCCGTCGGAATGGTGATGGCGGCCAGGCTCTCCGAAGGAATATGCGGTTTCCCCCCCGGCGGCACGGAGCGGATCATCCGGCTGCTGAAGCGGTATGATTTGCCTGTGGCGCTGAGGGAGCCGCTGGAGGCGGAGCGGTTGGCGGCGGCAATGAAGCGGGATAAAAAGATGAAACAAGGCCGCTTGCGCTTGGTGGGCTTGAGGAAAATCGGACAGGCGGCGGTGGTGGAGCGGGCCGGGGAGGAACGGCTGCGGGAATTGTGGCGAAATGCCGGCGCGCGGTAGCCGCTGATTTTAAATTTAAGATTGCGGAAACGGGCGGGGAGGTTTAGCCGGGCTGGAAACGGACGCTTGAGATGTTTTCGCATCCGGGGAGGGAGCGGACGGTTTGCAGGATGCGGTTTTTCTGAAAGAGGAGTTCGCGCCGCAGGACGGGATTGGCGGCGGCAATGAGGAGCGCGCCTTGTCGGGTAAGGCGCACGGGGCTGCAGCGGTGGGCGTTATTTTCACCCACGATGGCGCGCCAGTGGGACATGATGGAATCTTCGGGCTTGGGCTTGCCGATGTGGTGTTTTTCGAGAACGGCTTCGATGAGACTGTCCATGGAACAGGCGGGGCGGAGGATGGAGCGCCGTTTGTCGGGCGGAAGGCCGCGGAGGGCGGCGATGCAGTTTTCTGCGTGGCGGTCGAATGGCATGGAATCGCGGGTCTTTGAGGCGGGATGATGATCCCATTAAAGCCGGCCGCGGCCAAGGTTGTCCAATTTTTTCTGGTGTTTTCACGGCGGGAACTTGCGAATGACGGGCGGCCGGGAGCGGCGCCTCCGAATTTCAGCCCGTTTTCGCGCCAGAGCAGCAGGCCGGACGGATCGGTTTTTTAACCGCTTGTCTTGCGCTCAATTCCTGTTCTACATTGTTTTCCCGGTGCCAGG
>CAZYUX010000032.1:0-17935 GCA_964650745.1 uncultured Puniceicoccaceae bacterium | reverse complement strand
TTCGCCGCCGACGCGCCCGTGCCGGGTCTGGCATTGGCTCGCGCGGGCAAGCCCCTGCGGTTTCTGGCCGTCATCCACGACTTCAGCCAAACACCGTCCTGCCGGAAAGAATGGGTGGAAGGGGCGCTGGCCGATGTCTTCGAGCAGGCGGAACGGCGCGGCATCCGGTCTCTCCGTCTGCCTTTGTTGGGCGTGACCCGCGGACCCTTATCGCCCCAAGAGTTCATTGACCTTTTGTATCACGCCTTAAAAGGAGCGCCGAGGCGCCATTTGAAAATTGTTTACCTCGAAGCACTGGCGGAAAACCAGGAAGAAGCAGCCGCCGCCGCGCAATCCGCTGCCGAAGTGGCGGCTCTCATGTAACATGACAGGCGCGAACCCATTTCTGCCGGATCCGGGGCGGCCGGCAGTCCATGTTGCCGCTGGCCACGGCCCTTATGACAACACCCGGGCCGCCCTGGCGGGGCTGGACCTGTCTCCCGCCAAAGGCAAACAGGTGCTGCTCAAGCCCAATGCCGGGCGGCTGGCCAAGGCCAGCTCCGGAATCGTCACGCATGCCCAAGCCGTGGCCGCCGCCATAGACGCCTTCCGCGAAGCGGGCGCCATCGTGGCTGTGGGGGAAAGCCCCATCACCGGAGTGGACACAATGGAGGCCTTCGAGACGACGGGGATTGCCCAAGCGGCCCGGGAACGCAGCTGCGCGCTCCTCGACATGGACGCCCGCCCATGTATCGAAACTCCCGCGCCAGAGGGCGTCACGATAAAATCTTTTAAAGTGTGCCCGGAGTATTTCGGCTTCGATTTCATCGTCTCGATGCCGGTGATGAAGACACACATGCACACGGGAGTGACACTGGCGGTGAAAAACATGAAAGGTTGCCTGTGGCGGCGCAGCAAAGTCAAGCTCCACATGCTCCCGCCGGTCGCGGGCAGTGATGAGAAGCCCATCAATATTGCCATCGCCGACATGGCCGGCATCCTGCGCCCGCACCTGTCCATTATTGACGGGACGGTGGGGATGGAGGGTCTGGGCCCCGGCGCCGGCCAGCCGAAACCCTTGGATGTTATTGCCGTTTCCGCTGACGCTTTCGCGGCGGACGCCGTGGCCTGCCGGCTGATGGGAACACGGGCGGAGGATGTTCCTCACCTGCTCCTGGGCGCGGAACGCGGTTACGGGATAATCCGGATGGACGCCATTGAAATCACCCCGCCCGGCTGGGAAAAATGGATTTCCCCATTTGAGCCTCCTCCAAAGGACATCTCTCTCTCTTTTCCCGGCATCAACATTCTCGATAAGCAGTCGTGCAGCGCCTGCCAATCCACCCTGCTGCTGTTTTTGAAGAAATACGGGGATCGGCTGTTCGAGTATTTCACGGATGAAAAATCGGGCGTGAACATCGCCATCGGAAAAGGCCACACGGAAGTGCCGCCGAATACCTTGTGCGTCGGCAACTGCGCGGCTCCGCACCGGGCCAAAGGCGTCTTTGTCCCCGGCTGCCCGCCGGTCAGCAGCAAAATCATGGACATCGTCGAAGGCCGGCTGGCCGCCGATGAACGCAAAGGCAAAGAATCCGGCTCCGCTTATTGAAAAACACCGCGCCGCAGCGCGGCCCGTAAGTTCCAGCCGCGGTTATCGAAGTTCACCCGCCGTCACTGCCCATAGGTGGTGTGGTAACGGGTCCACCATTTTTCTGCTTCCTCCGGAGGCAGCAGACGCAGGGAACCCATCTGGCGGGCCAGATAAAGGGTCTTGGCCGCGTCCTCGGTCATCACGGCGGCTTTCAAGGCCTTGGCTGGTGTGGCATCGAAGGCGAACACGCCGTGGCTGCCCAAAAGCAGCGCCGGGCCGCGCCCCCGGTATTTCATCACCGCCTCCGCGATGTTCTCCCCTTGATTATCCGTGTAAGGCGCGCAGGGAATATCGCCGCCGAACTCATCGGCGACAGCCGTGAGGGCGCAAGGAATGGATTCGCGGAGAGCGGCCCAGGCGGTGGCGTAATTCGAGTGCGTATGGACGACGCCTCCGATTCCGGGGTCTTTCTTATACAGGGCCAGGTGGTGGATCGTGTCCACGCTGGGTTTAAGAGTTGAAACCGTTCGGTCGGGCACCCGGGACTGAAGGGGCGGATGGCCTTCCAGGGTGACGATAGCCAGGTCTTTCGGCTCAAGCTTTTCGTAGTCCACGCCGCTGGGCTTGATGAGCACTAGGCCCAAATCGCGGTCGATTCCGCTGGCGTTCCCGCTGTGCATCGTGACCAGCCCGCACTGGAGGAGCCGCACGTTGGCCTGCCAGACCTCCTCGCGCAGCTGTTTAAAGCGTTTCGCGTCCACGGGCTGCGGGTTTTTTCACGGTTTCTTTTTCCAGGAAAATTTCAGAGCCGGATCGCGGCCCGGTCAATCCCCGCAACAGCTGTTATCACCATGGCATGACCCTTCATTATGATGATAACACGGCCAGCCCAGATACTTGGTGAAGGCTTCGTGAACAGCCTTGGCCGCCCGTCCGCGGTTCACCGCCACGTGGTGCTCGAAGCCGTTTTCGCAGCAGTAGCGCAGCAGTTTCTGCAGCCGCGGCACCCGCATGACGCCATAGCCTCCGAATGTCTCCAGTTTGTCGTCCGTGAAAGCGCCTTCCCCCACATAAGCCGCGACCTCGCCGAGAAGATCGTCCGTGCTCACACGGCAAAAAGTCATGCCGCCGGGAGCGATGCGGCCGGACACCGTCCCGTAAGCGTTATCTTCTCCCACGGCATTGGCGATGATCGCCTGGTAATTCATTTGGCAGCTCGAAAAAATGTCCTTGGGCAGGTTCGAGCAATGAAAGACGACGCACTTGTCAGGGTCGCCCCCGCAGTTGTTGTTCCAGTCCACGATGGCGCTGGGATTGCCGGTGGCGAACTGCAGGGCCAGCATCCCGACAAGGCCCATGACGTCCACCTCGCAGGCGCTGGGCCGCAGGTTGTTGCTCATGAAACTCATCAGCGCGCAGGGAACGATCCCGTAATACTCCTCCATCGCTGTCCAGCATTGGATGGCGCTGCCGATGAGTTCCTTCTCTTTCATCCAGTCGTCAATCACCAAACCCAGCTTGGCCATCTTCAGCAGAGATTCGGCCGGGATGCCCTCGCAGGTGATGTATTTTTTCAAGGCGGCGATTTTGCGCTTCACGCGCGCGTCCGCGTCTTTGAGTTTATTGACCATTCCGAAAACTTCAAACAGGTCAATGACCTCGACGGAGATGCCGGAGCTTTCCAGCAGCTTTTCGCTGTAGCGCACGGTGTTGAACGGCCCCGTGCGCGCCCCGATCGCGCCGACGCGGGCGTTTTTCAACCCTTTGACAACGCGGCATGCCGCGGCGAATTGTCGCAGGTCCGCGAGGAACTCCTCCGAGTCGAGCGCGCAGGTGTGGAGCGTCGTAAGGGAATAAGGGATGCCGTACTGGCGCAAGCTGTTGGCCACGGAGATTTTGCCGCAAAAACCGTCCCGCCGGTTTTCAACGGTCATATTCCCGGGGTCGTCCGGCGTGGCCTGGATGAGCACCGGCACGTCCAACTCCGACCAGCGCAGGGTGTTGGCCACCGCCCGCTCGTCACCGAAATTGGGCAGTGTGACGATAATCCCGTCTATTTTCTCTTTGTTTTGCTTGAACAACCCGGCGCACTTGCGGGCGTCCTCGAGCGACTCGACGGAGCTGTGGGGCGTTTCCTTCTCGGGCAGGATGACGGCGTTGCAACCCTGCTCGCGCAACACCTTAAGGACGAGCTTGCGCCCCTCCCTGCACAAGTGCCCCGGGAAAAAACCCCGGTTTCCGATTATAATCCCGAACGTGGTCTTCTTCATGTCAGCAGTCTGGTTGCGGTTCCCGATTTGACAGAACCTGTTTCAAAATTGTTTTAGCGTTTGCGTGAGTGAGGGATTTCTGCGCCCTTGTTGAAGAGGAAAGGGGTAACACTCCGGATTAGTGAAGACAATAGAAAAAGAAAGGAGCGCCGCCAAATGAGAAAAACACATCAGCGGAAAGTAATCCCGCCCCTTTCGTCTTGAATTTTCTTTTCATGCCTGCCTCCCCGCTTCGTTTATGATTTGCAAACGCAAGTCCGGAAGGGCTTTTTTGAACGCGCCGCTTGACTGACCGCTCTCGCCCGCTTTATCCTTTCATTTCAAAGGTTAGCTGAACCGCGCCAACCGAAAACATGCCGCCAATGCCGACACCCGCGCTGAATTTTGATATTTCCCGGATTCCCTCTCTGCTGAACCGCGACGAGGAGCGCATCCGCCTCGCGAAGGAACGCCAATGCGCTTTGTGGGAGCGCCGGCCGCTGGATAAGGCTCCTTGCTTGCTGCGCGCCCCGCTCACTCCGGAACAGCAAGTCATCCCGGGGTTCAACTTAAAGGAAGGTTTTTACGATCCGGAAAAAATGCTCTGCTCGCAGGTCCGCCAGGCCTGCGGCGTTTTTAACGCCGGGGCGGATGGCGTGCCCTCCATCCGTGTGAATTCCGGCACCGGGACGCTGCTTTCGTGTTTCGGTCTCGAGCAGGAGGTGTTCGAGGACAAGATGCCATGGCTCAAAACGCATTTGACCAAGGAGCGGGCGGCCAAGCTCACCCCGGATGACATCCAAATCAAAGGCACGTTCGCCCGCGGCCTGGAATACATGAAGTTTTTCAAAAAAATGCTGGGTGACGCGCTGCCCGTCTATTGCATGGACACCCAGGGGCCGTTCGATCTCGCGCACCTGCTCCTGGGGGACGCCCTCTTTTACGAGCTGTATGATGATCCGCCGTTCGTCCATCACGTTATGGAACTCTGCCTCGAACTGGGCATCCGCGCCCACACGCTGATGAAAGAAATCAACGGTGAACCCCCCGGCGCTCATTATCACAGCAACGAGATTTACGCAGGGAACATGGGCATCCGCATCTGCGAGGACACCACGGCCTTAGTGGGTCCGGATGTTATTGACGAATTCGCGATGCCCTACACGAAGCGGCTGGCGGCGCGCTTCGGAGGGGCGTGGATGCATTACTGCGGCCGGTGCGACCACCTGACCGATGCCGCCTGCGCGATGCCCGAGATCCGGATGATCAACTTCGGCCACATTCCCAACCGCCAGTTCGAGCATTCATTTGAAGAAGACATGGAGCGCTGCGCCGCCACCGGCACCGTCTATAAAGGCGACTGGCCCCGCTACCCGGACGAATCAGGCCCGGCCTACCTCCAGCGCCTGCACACTTGGGCCTCCCGCGGCCGCCTTCTGCCTTATATCCACGAAGCCATCGAGCCCGGCGGCGAGATCCCCGACCACCAAGCTGTTATAGACTGCTGGCACAGCTTGTGACCCTGCAAATGCCGGAACAAAACCGTGACGACGGACGGGGCCGCCATGCGCCCGGACTTTTCCGCATTCGGTCTTGATCGTTTCGCGCTTGCGCGGGCGGGAATGGAATTTATGCTGGCGGGCATGAGCTCGTTAATCCCGGAAACATGGAATGTTCCCGAGTCTTTCCGCCAGGAACTGGGGGAAAGGTTCAGCCACCAGAAGGCGTTAACCGGGGACAAGCATCTCCTGCTGGTCTTGCACCATGTCCCCGAACCGGGTGTTTCCGAACGCAAAGGCGGACTATATTGGCGGGACCCGGAAGGTCATTGGAACTCAACCGCGGAAGAGGACGGTCTGGCGGCGATCAAAAGCCATTTGGCCAGCTACGAAAAGCGCATTGACGCGCTGGAAGAAGACAGCGAGAAAGCGAAAGACGCCAAGGATTATTTCCTTGTCATCAAGCACATGTCGCCAATGGTGCGGGCGGTGGCCAACCTCGCGGAAGCGCTTCAAACGGCCCGGAACAATTTTCCGCGGGCCCGGGATCTGATCCTGTTGAGGGACAAAGGGCACGAGTTGCAGCGTTCCGCCGAGCTGCTTCTGGCCAACGTCAAAGCCTCCCTCGATTTCGCCATAGCCGAAGACATCGAGAAACAAGCGGCCAACAGCCAGAACATCGCCAAAGCCGGACACCGGCTGAACCTTATCGTAGCCTTGTTTCTGCCCGTGACGGCCATTGCCTCCGTCTTTGGGATGAACCTTGAAAGCGGTCTTGACACCGGCAACATTCTTTATTTCTGGCTCATTTTAGCCGCCGCCATCCTCACGGGTTATCTGTTGCGCGCCTTTGTCGAAAGACCGCCCGTGTGAAAACCGCGTGCGGTTCCCGGTCAATTAAAATCTCCTTTATGTTGTTCGCCGTTTTTTGGAATTGCCGCGTTTCCAGATAAAGCGGTAGGGCCGCGCGGCCCAGCCGGAGCCGGCGTAGGCGACGCCGACACGGGGCGCGCGCTCGACGCGGGATTCCGGCACGCGCGCGCCGTTGTCCTCGATCCATAGTCCGGCGGCGGGGGATGCGGGGAGGGTGTTTTGTTCTTTCGATATGCTTAGGGCCTTGGTCAGGCGGCCAGGGCCGGAGATGTCTCCCGCGCCCCGAATCAGCACGGCGGCGGGAAAGCCTTTCGGGCCGGTGACGATATTCAGCATCCAGTGAACGCCGTAACAGAAATAGACGTACCAATGGCCCGGCGGGCCGAACATGACGGCGGTGCGTTGCGTCTTGCCCCGGCGGGCGTGGCAGGCCCGGTCTTCAGGCCCCACGTAGGCTTCGAGTTCCGTCAGGGGCAGCCGGATGATGCGCCCGTCAAGACGGCGGCAAAGGTTTTTTCCCAGCAGTTCGCGGGCGGCGTCCAAGGCCGGACGGGCAAAATAATCCGGCGGCAGCACGTTTTTCACGGTCGTGTCAGCCCGTTTTCGGGAGGGGTTGTTTTTTGCCGCCCTCGGCATTGGCTGCATGTCAGAGTTTTTTGTTTTTAGTGTCGAGGAAAAGGGTGACGGGGCCGTCATGCGCGGCGGCGATGCGCATCCGGGCGCCGAACTCGCCCGTGGCCACCGGCCGGCCCAGGTGTTCTTCCAGGGTTTTGATGAAGGCCTTGTAGAGCGGGATGGCGGTCCCGGGCGGGGCCGCGTGGTTGAAGGAGGGCCGGGTCCCCTTGCGCAGGTTGCCGTAGAGGGTGAACTGGCTGATAACCATGACCCCGCCTCCGGTGTCCCGCACGGAGAGGTTCATCAAGCCTTCCTCATCGCGGAAGATGCGGATTTGCGGGATCTTCCGGCTGAGCCAGTCCAGATCCTCCCGTGTGTCCTCCATCTCGATGCCGAGGAAGACCAGCAGTCCCGGTCCGATGGAGGATTTGATCTGGTCTCCGATGCTGACGCGCGCTTCCGCCACGCGCTGAATGACCGCTCTCATGCTCGCTTTGAATGTTTGGAACAATCGCAGCCCAATGGCAACCCCGAACCGGCGGCGGCGGAAAATGATTTCCAAGCGTGTGGCGCGGGCGCGTTGCAACAGGGATGAAACGGCGGGGATTCAAGCGCAAACAATGACACGCGCCATGAATATGATGGAAAAAACGTAAAAGTTAAAAATGGGGTTGATATTCGGGGAGGAATGCCGAAGAGTGGAGAGTGGCCGGGTCCTATGCAACGGCGGGCCGGCGAACTCCGCCAGGGCCGGAAGGCAGCAACGGCAGCCAGGATCCCCGTGTGCCGTAGGTCGCCTGGCCACTTTTTTTTATTATAATAAAACGGCGGCCTCCGGCGCGAATGTTCCGGGGCCGCAGGCATTGGATATCTTGCGGATTATTTGCGCCCATGGCAGAAGGTTACCAAGTGATCGCGCGCCGCTGGCGGCCGCGGCAGTTTGACGAGGTGGCGGGGCAGGACCACATCATCCGCACACTCAAAAACGCCATCACAAAAAACCGGATTGCTCACGCCTACCTGTTCGTCGGCCCGCGGGGCACGGGCAAGACCAGCACCGCCCGCATCTTCGCCAAGGCCCTTAATTGCACGGGCGGCCCCAAAGTGAATCCGGCGGACGACGATGAAATCTGCCAGGCCATCATGGCGGGGCATTGCATGGACGTGATTGAGATTGACGGAGCGTCGAACAACTCGGTGGACCAAGTGCGGGACTTGCGGGAGGACTGCCAATACGCGCCCGCCCAGTGCCCCTATAAAATCTACATCATTGACGAGGTGCACATGCTCTCGGCGGCGGCCTTCAACGCCCTGCTGAAAACCCTCGAGGAGCCGCCCGCTCACGTGAAGTTCATCTTCGCCACAACCGAAGCGCGCAAGCTTCTCCCCACCATCGTCTCCCGCTGCCAGCGGTTCGAGTTCCGCCCTTTGTCCGTGGAAGTGATCGTGGACCGCCTGAAGCAAATCACCGGGGCCGAGAAAATCAAAGCCCGGGAAGAGGCCTTGCGGGGCATCGCCCGGCTGGCCAACGGCGCCATGCGCGATGCCCAGAGCATTCTCGACCAGCTCATTTCATTTTGCGGCGGAAAAATCACGGAAGCCGACGTGCTGGATGTTTACGGGCTGGCCTCGCCGGAGCGCATCGCCGCCATCGCCCAAGCCGTGGCCGCCGCCGACTACTCGAAGATCGCAACCATGGCGGACGAGCTGGCCGCGGAGGGGCGCGACCTTTACCGGACGCTGACGGACCTGCAAAGCCATGTGCGGGAAGCACTGCGCGAAGCCGTCAGGCAAAAAGGTCAAACGGCCATGCTTGGCCGCGTTATGCGGACCGAGGAATTGATGCGGCTGCTGGATGTCCTTCACGAAGGAGAAACCGCTGTGCAGAAAGGCCTCTCCGAAAAAATCAATTTTGAAGTGCTGCTGCTGAAGGGCGCCGAGGCCGCCCGCGCCCGCGCTATTGATTCTTTAATCCGGGAACTGGCTGAATTGGCCGGGCAAGCGCCGGCCGGCGAAAAAAAAAACGCGGCGGAACTGAAACCGGCGGCGCCGGTGCCCGGCGGAAAATCACCGCCGCCGGAAGCGGCTGATAAGGCCCTCAAAAAAACGGCCGAACCGGAACGGCTGAAAATAAATCCGGATGCCCTGGCTGAAAAACTCCCCGCCGCCGCGCGCGAGGCTCTTAAAGAACAGCTCAACGGCAAATTCCGCTCCGTGCGCGTTCTCGACCCCGGTCAATTATTGTAAACCGGGGCAAGACCCGCCCAGTTTAGCCAAAACCCTGCAACGCGGACGGTTTACTTGAAACGCAGGGGAACCACAAGCCGGACTTTGACGTGCCTTCCGTCCTTAATGGCCGGTTTGAATTTCCATTTTTTCACCGTCTCAGAGGCCACTTCGTTGAAAACCGAATTGGTGGATTTAACAATGCGGGTGGCAATGGTTTTGCCTTCTTCATCAATAATGAAACCGACCTGCACCATGCCTTGCTGGCCTTTGAGATCGTAGGGAATTTTGGGGGGGTCCTGCCGGAGGGGACGGGGCGGCGTATCCACGTTGCGGGGATTAAAAGTGGACGCCTTTTCCTCATCTGAGAAGACTTGCGCTCCATAACCGGCTATGGCGCAAGCCAATAACGCTGCCATCACCCATAAGCACAACTGGCGCTTCATTACCATTCAATCCGGCGAAGTGAAATTAAAAAAATTATTAAATTTCCGCTTAAATCTAACAAAGGTGGAGATTAGTTCAAGTAAAAATCCGACTTTCTCTGCTTTTAACAAAAAACAGCTGGCCGGAAACACCGGAGGTGTCCGGAACGGTTTCCGGGGACTGCCGGCAAGCTTTTATTTGACTTGTTTTCAAAAAACATACAACTGCATAGAAATACCCCGTCAACATTTGATCCGGTTTTTTTCCGCCGCGCTTTTCCGGATTGCGTCCATTAATTTGGCGAACCGCAATCCGGTTTCCGCCGGGGAGGGATCTTCCATTGTCCCGCGCAGCACCTTCAAGTACCTTTTCCACACCGGCGCGGACCGGAAGGGCACCGGCACGAACTCGTGACTTTTACGTGTGAGCAGGGAGAGGTGTTCGCCCCACATGCCGGTTTGCAAGACGCCCTCTTCGCCGATGACGCGGATTTGGGACTGGCAGTGAAGGGCGTCTCCGATGCCGATTAAGGTGAACAAAACACCGCCGCGGAAACGGCCGTTGACCACGGCGTTGATTTCCACCGGCGTGCCGCAATAATCCAGCATGGCCGACAATTCTGCCACATCCTGGCCCGCCAGCGTCAAGATCGTGTTGGCCAGGTGCGATCCTGTGTCGAACAAAAACCCGCCTCCGGAGATCTTCGGATCCTGCCGCCATTTGCCGGCTGTCCCGCGCTTCCATCCCTGGAAGGCGTGCCCCGCAATGCCGGTGACGCGGCCGATCTTGCCCGCCGCGATGAGTTTCAGGGCTTTTTCAACGGCCGCCGAGTAACTGCCGGGAAAGGCCACCGAGAGCGGCGTGCCCGTCTTGTCCCGCAGCCGGATGACCTTTTTCGCTTCGGCGGTGTTCAGGACCATCGGCTTTTCCACCAGGACGGGGATGCCCGCTTTCAGGCAGTCGCAAATGTTTTCGAAGTGAAAACAGTGGGGCGTGGCGACAAGCGCGGCGGCGGGCTCGAGCTGCGCGTCAAGCAGTTCGCTTATGGAACCGAAGAAGGGCGGGCATGGCAGCTTCCGCTGGGCGAAGAGATCCGCCGTTTTCTGTCGTGACGCTTCACTGACCTCCACTACAGCCAGCACTTTTGTGGCGCTCCGGCAGCTATCCAGAATTTGCGTTAAATGGAACCGGCCGAAGCCGCCGGCGCCAATCAGAATCATATTGGTTTTTGGCATGGCGTTTTCCTTTTCCGCCCGCTTCTAAGGGCGAAAAACACCGCGGAAGCAATTTTTTTCAACGCCGCCGCCGCGGAAATATCCGGCTCGCGGGCCGGGATTCGCGCGGTTCAATCCTCCTTTTCCAGCGCTTCACCGGTCATCGGCACAAAGCGCACCGCCGCTTCGCGGCGGGAGGTGACGCCGTTTTCCGTCTTCGTGTAAACGACCAGTTCCTGATGGTATTTGCCTATCGGGATGACGAGCCGCCCGCCGGTCTTCAGCTGGTCCAAAAGAGGCTGAGGCACTTTCTCCGGCGCGGCGGTGACGATGACGCCGTCAAATGGCGCCGCATCAGGCCAGCCCAAATAGCCGTCTCCGGCGCGGACTTCCACGTTGTCATAATGGAGCCTTTCAAGTGTTTGCTCAGCGTGCCGGGCAAGGGAGGGGATGATCTCGATGGTATAAACCTGTTTGACGATTTCGGCCAGCACCGCCGCTTGATATCCCGAGCCGGTGCCGATTTCCAGAACCCTGTCTTCCGGCCGGAGCTGGAGCAGTTCGGTCATCAGAGCCACGATATAGGGCTGGGAAATAGTCTGGCCTTCCCCGATGGGCAGGGGATGGTCGCCATAAGCTTGCCCCCGGCTTTCCGGAGGGACGAATTCGTGCCGGGGCACCTGGCGCATGGCCCGCAGGACGGCCGCGTCCTTGACACCCCGGCGTATGATTTGTTTTTCAACCATTCTTTCGCGCTCCTTTTCCCGGTCATTGCCTGCGATCCCCGCTCCCGCTTTTTCCTGGCTCATGGGTGAACAGGAAAGATAAAGCGCCGGAGCGAAAAAGAAAAGGATGAACCGGCCGCGGCCGGATAATGGAAACGGCGGCTTCGCGCCGCCCCCGCGTTTTTTTTCCGCGCTCACACACCACAAAATAAGTCCATAACCGGATTTCTCAAGTCCCGCCACAAAGAAAACCGGCCGGGAGCCGCCGGCGCGCCCAAGTTTTTTGGCTTCCCCAAAAAATATCCTTTTCTTTAACCTGACGGCTGTTAGTTAGGTGGAAGCAGGAAAGGAAGGCTGAACAGCCGGTATGGAAAATTCAGAAACCATCAAAGAAACCATGAGAAAGTGTCCTCCGGCCGCGGTGGAAGCCGCCATCGCTTACCGCCAGACGGGGGATCCGCGCCACGTCCCCGCCGTGGTCCTGGGGATTATCGAGCGCTTTCTTGAGCCCGAATACCGCCCGAAAATCCGGGCTGGAGACGACTCCCTGCGTCTGACTGATGATTTGGGAGTGGATTCCCTGGTGATGGTCGAGATCATCATCATGATCGAGGAAGTGCTGGGCTTTTCCATCCATAACGAAGATCTTAAGAACATGAGCACCCTTGGAGACCTCAAGGAATACCTTGACGCCAAATTAAAGCCCGCCTGACGCTTTGTGCCCGAAACCGCCGAATTGAGCCTTGCGGAGATCGCCGCGGTCCTGCCCCACGGCCCCCCTTTCCTGTTTCTCGAGCGCGCGCTTTTACGCGAGCGCGAGGCGGAAGGTTTTTATACGGCCACCGGGAAGGAATTTTTTTTCAGGGGGCATTTCAAACACCGGCCCGTCTTTCCCGCTTCGCTGATGGTCGAAGCCCTTGGACAGCTCGCTGTCTTGTGGCTGTTGCGGGGCGGCCCTCCCGCAGACCCCGCGGCGGTGTTCTTCGCCTCTTGCGACGGTGTCCGGTGCCACCGGCCTTGCGAACCGCCCGCCGCGTTGCGGCTCTTTGTCAAATCCGTGAAAGTGCGCCCCCCGGCGGCGTATTTCCAGGGGTGGGTAAACGGCGGCGGCGCCAAAATAGCGTTCGTGGAGGAGATGGTCCTGGCCTTTGCCGCCGCGAAAAACCCGTCTTGACTTTTCCGCATGTTCCAGTTGTGGCTTGAAGGCTCTCCATGACTTCATCCATGCGCAATGTCGTTGTCAGCGGCCTCGGCTTGGTCACTTGCATCGGAAATGAAAAGGAGACCGTCATACGCAACCTGCGCGAGTTGCGCCATGGCATCCGTTTATTTCCGCCTTTTCAGAGGAAGGATATCCCGGTCAAGGTGGCCGCGCCCATTCAAGGCTTCAACACGGAAGCTCCGGACTCCGAAGACTGGACGTATCCGGACAAGTATAAAATCCGCATGGGGGCGCTGCGGAGCCTGGCGCCGCACGGGCTTTACGCTTATTGCGCCATGCATGACGCCATCGGGGACGCCGGTTTGGATCCGGAGGAAGTCTCGCACCCGCGCGCGGGGCTTTTCGCCGCCTCGGTGGGTTCTCCCGCTTTGCTGCATAAAAACCTCGGGCGGATGTTGCGGGCGGGCCCCGCCCGCACACCGCCGCTGAGCATCATTTCCTCCATCGCCGGGACTCTCAATTTCAACTTGGTGGCGGGCTTCCACATTCAAGGCGCTTCGGCCGGTTTCGTTTCCGCGTGCGCTTCTTCCGGCCATGCCCTCGGATACGCCTTCGACGAAATCACCCTGGGCCGGCAGGACCGCATGTTCGTTGCCGGCGCCGAAGACTGCAACCTGGAGAACATCCTTTCCTTCGCTTCCATGCGCCTGCTCACGTCTTCCGCCGATCCCGGCGCCGCATCCCGCCCGTTTGACCGCGGGCGGGACGGCTTCGTTGGCACAGGCGGCGCGGTGGTGCTGGTGCTCGAAGAAGAAGAAACAGCCCGCCGCCGCGGGGCCGTTCCCTATGCCCGGCTCCTCGGATGGGGCCAGGCCAGCGACGGCCATCACGTGGCCATTACCCATCCCGGAGGCCGGGGATTGAGCCGCGCCATGCGGCTGGCTCTGGATGCCGCGCGGCTGAATCCCGAAGACGTGGATTACATCAACGCCCATGCCACATCGACGGTGGCCGGCGACCTCTCCGAGATGCGCGCCCTCAAGGCTGTTTTCAACAACGGAAAATCCCCGCCTTTAAGCAGCACCAAGGCCCTCACCGGCCACGGGCTGTCGCTTTCAAGCATCATGGAGGCGGCCTTCTGCCTGCTCGCCATCCGCGAAGGTTTCATGCCCGGATCGGCTCACATCGAGAACCTGGACCCGGAAGCAGGCGGCTTGAACATCATCCGCCGCACACGCGAAGAGCGTCCCCGCACGGTGGTCAGCAACAGCAGCGGATTCGGCGGCGCCAACGTCGCGCTGGTTTTCCAGGCCGCTGAATAAAACAACCTTTCCCGCAAATATGGCTCCCCGCCGGATATTTCCGCGGAACGCGCTCCGCCGGTCGGGACATATCCCTCTCTCATAAGAAAACATCACTCATAACGCTTATGCCGCCGAAACCGGGCCGGGAAAACGCAGCTCATTGGTCATTAACTTTGAACCGAATCCGGGACATGGCGCAAACCGAAAGCTGAACAGTGAAAAAGAACCCGGGCAAGACGGTGTTGGCGGCGCGGGTGACGCCGGGCGCCCCCCGCGATGAAGTGGCGGGCTGGATGGATGACGGCTCATTGAAAATCAAGATTCGCGCCGCCCCGGAAAAAGGGAAAGCGAACGAGGCGCTGGCGAGCCTGCTGGCCCGGAAACTGGACGTGCCCAGAACCGCCATCTCCATCCTGTCCGGCGCCTCATCCCGCCGCAAAAAGCTGGCCATCACAGGCGTGACCGCCCGGCAACTCAAGCGGCTGGCTCCGGGCGGCGGGGAAACAGAGGCTTGAGGAAGTCCATGCTGATTTGGCAGCTTTCGCGGGGCGGACGCTTGGGCTTGCAGTCGAGTTCAACCGTCAGGGCGCCGTCAAATCCCCGGTCTTTCAATGCTTCGACGCACGCCTTCAGGTCGAGGCGCGTGTCGCCCCTGCCAAGCTCGCAGAACTGGTTTTCCCCCCGGTGGTAGTCCTTGATGTGGGTGTGGATGATGCGGTCTCCAAAGATTTCAATGAATTTCAGCGAATCCTCGAAGACGGCTTCGAGGTGCGCGGTGTCAATGCACAGCTTCAGGTCCGGCAGCCGGTCAATCATCTTTTGAGTCTCGGAAATCGTCTCCACAAGGCAGCCGCGGTGGGGGTGGTAGGCGATTTCGAGACCGAGATTGTGGGCAAAGTCCAGGGCGGCCCGCATATTTTCGGCGAATAAATCATAATCAGCCGGATAAGCGTTGCGCCGCGGGCTGCCGAGGAAGCCGCCGCAGGCCATGACGATTTTCTGTCCGTATTCCACGGCTTCGCGCATGGCTTGCCGGTATTGCCGGGTGTTCGGCTCATAAGGGTTGGCCGTGATGCTTGCCCCGTAAGCGCAGTGCTTCAGGTTGTATTTATCCAGCAAGCCCTGAAATTGAGCGGGCGCGCCCAGGCGTTTTTCTCCGCCGCCGATTTCGACGGCGTCGTAACCGGTGGCGCTGGCGTCCTCGAGCATCTGCTCGAGGCTGAATTCCTCCCCTTTTTCCCTGGCCCATGAGTTCCAGTTACAGGAATTGACGGCGGTGATCATGAGAAATCCTTTCCATTGAGCGTGATGGTTTCGCCTTTGGCGGCGCTGTCGAGCGCCAGTTCGGAGAAGCGGACAACTTTCGCGCCCCAGTGAACGTCCGCCCGGCTTTCGCATTTGCCTTCGAGGACATCGAGGAAATGCCCGTGTTTGTCGAACTTTTCTTCCAGGGGCAAGCTTACCGGACCGTCCTTGGGCGCTTTTTCAACGTGGTGGTAATAAGCTTCGTCGCCCCATTTGTTGCTGAAGACGGCGCCCTCGCGGCCCATGACCCCGCGGTAGTATTCGGGCATGGCGGCCATCTGGCTGCACTCGAGGGTGGCTGCCGCGCCGTCTTCGTAACCGAGGGTCATCCAAACGTGGTCATTATCGCGAGGATCCGCCTGGCGGCGGCTTTGAATGCGGCAGGAGAGACGGGCGGGAAACCCCAGCAGGTGGACGACCCAGTCGATTTCATGGGCCATCAGCTCGCTGATGACGCCGCCGGACTTTTGGAAATCTTGCCGCCACGAAGTTCTTCCCCGCATCTTGGAAAAGCACAGGCGGCGCGACCACACGGAGAGGGGCGCGCCCAGTTTTCCTTCTTTCAAGTATTGTTCATACAGCAGAATCAGGCCGGTGAAACGGACGGAAAACCCGACGAAGGTCTTCACCTTGGCGGCGTCCGCGGCCTCGGCCATGCGGCGGGCTTCCTCAGAGTTGAGGGCCATGGGCTTTTCGATCCAGAGGTGCTTGCCCGCCCGGGCGCAGGTCACGGCTTGTTCGGCGTGCAGAAAGTTGGGCGAGCTGATGACCACGGCGTCCACCTCGGGCAGGAATTCCTTGAAATCCCCGCAGGCTTTCGCTCCGCAGGCGGCGGCCAACTCGTCCGCCTTTTCATGGACGGGATCGGCCACGGCGGCTATCCGGCAGCGATCCGCGAAGTTCTGAAAACGTTTGGCGTGCCCCGCGCCGTTTGGGCCGGCTCCAATAATGCCTATTTGAATCATGGTCCGCAGATTGGGCGGCTGGCCTGGTCAATTCAACAAAAATATTGAAATATAATCAAATATGAGCCGAAAACCTATCATTAATGATATTTTTGGCCAGCGGCCTTTCCTATCATCTTCTTCCGGCATACCGGAACCGCCGTATTATGGAGCATACCGCAAGCCGAAACCATAAGGAAAGAGGGGATCGTAACCGGGATCCCCGGCATTGATGGGGAGCTGGTCCGCGCTCCGAGGCCAGGTCACGGGCAAATGTCCGGTGAAATCGTAATCGCCGAATAAAACATCCGCCACGCCGTCCCCTTCGGAACCCGGCAGCCACGCGGCGACGAAAGCCTCGCACGAGTCAATGACACTGGTGATCATCAGCGGGCGGCCGGAGAGCAGAATGACCACGGCAGGCAAGCCCGCCGCTTCGATTTTTTCCAAGAGCCTCACATCACCGGGGTTCAAGGCCAAATCCTCATCGTCGCCCCGGCCTTCGGCGTAGGGCAACTCACCGATAACGGCGATGGCGGCGTCGTAACCCGCCAGTTGAAAAGCGGCGCGGTCATACGTGACACTGCCCTTCGCGGAGACGGCGTTTTCGATGCCCTCGAGGATGTTGGTTCCGGGGATGACATTGCCCGTTTCGCCCATCCAAGTCAGGGTCCAGCCGCCGCACTGGCTGCCCAGATCATCCGCTTTAGCGCCCGCGACGACGTAGTTGCCGTCCTTGGAGAGCGGCAGCAGGCCATCGTTTTTCAGCAAGACAAGGGATTTGCGGACAGATTCGCGAGCCGCGGTCCGGTGTGATTCGCCGCCGAAGGCCTCGCTGGCGGGAATGTCCATCGCCGCCAGCGGGTGATCGAAAAGACCCGCCCGGAGTTTGGCCCGCAGAATGCGCCGGACCGCGTCGTCAATCCGGGAAAGGGGGATTTCGCCATTTTCGGCCAGGGAAATAAGGTTCTCGTAAAACACCTGCCACTGGTCCCCGGTCATGGCCATATCAATCCCGGCATTGATGGATTCTTTGACACATGTCCGCGCGTCCGCGGACAAGTGCCAGATGCCCCCGGCGTCGGAGACGACGAAGCCTTCGAAACCCAGCTCTTCTTTCAGAACCTCTGTCAGCAAATAGGCGTGGCCATGCATCTTCTGACCGTTCCAGCTGCTGAAAGAGGCCATGACCGAACCAACGCCGGCCGCCACCGCTTGCCGGTAGGGCGGCAGATGAATGGCCCGCAGCCGCGCCTCGTTCATCTGCGCGTCGCCCTGATCAATCGGATAGTTGTCCCCCGTTCCCCAAGTGGTTCCGCCGTCGGCCAGGTAGTGCTTGGCGCAGGCTGTCATGGCTTTATTGCCGGAGAGCGGCTGTTGCAAAGCCCGAATATAAGGGGCCGCCAACTGATCGTGGATTTCGGGATGCTCGCCAAAGGACTCGTAAGTGCGGCCCCAGCGCGGGTCCCGGGCCGCGGCAACGCACGGCGCCAGCGTCCAGTTCACGCCCGTGGCCGCCATTTCCCAGGCAACGCCGCGCCCTATGCGGAAGAGCAGATCAGCGTCGCGGGCCGCTCCAAGTCCGATATTGTGAGGAAAAATAACGGCCCCGAAGGCGTTGTTGTGGCCGTGGACAGCGTCCGTGGCGATGAAGGCGGGAATGCCAAGGCGGGAATCGAGGGCGGCCTGCTGGAAGCCGTCGTTGAGGTCCGCCCATTCTTCCGGAGAAAGGTCAGGTGAATCACCCGGCCCGTGGAGCAGCGCCCCGAAACCGAAAGCGGTGGTTTCATCGGAGGTGACATCTTACCACCTGGGCAGCGTCA
>CAZYUX010000031.1:0-18353 GCA_964650745.1 uncultured Puniceicoccaceae bacterium | reverse complement strand
AAGATTATGCCCGAACTATTTTACAGGAAATACTTGACGTGACCCTTTCTTTGTTGTTAAAATTGTTGCGATAATCCTGCTTTAATGTTAACTGCGGCGCATAAGTGGAAGGACACGCCGTCACGCCTCTCTGGCGTTTGAGCTGCAACTTTCAGGCCCGCGGTCGCCCCCGGGTTGAATGGGCTTTAATAACGGCGGCTGGAGGGCGGATTGCTGTTTTCAGGCTCCCGGCGGGGATCGGCAAAGGCTTGAAAGGTTCTCAAATTGGCTTCCGCGCCCGCTATAACAAGGATATCTCCGCCTTTGAGCAGGAACCCGGGCGGGGGAGAAGTGATTTGCTTTTCCGCGCGCTGGATGCCGATGACGGTCACGCGGTGCCGCCGGCGCAGGTCAGCTCCAGCCAGGGTGTTGCCTTCCAAGGGGCAACCCGGCGGCAGAAAGATTTTTTCGATGCGGATGTCCGTTTTGTCCGGCGGAGCGGGCGATTCCAGGCGTTGTTCGGCAAAGATCTCCCGCGTCAGGCGTATTTGCTCCGGATTGCCCAACACGTAAAGTCTGTCCCCCGGACAGACGGGAACGGCGGGGTTGGGGTCGAAGAAGTGATACCCCGCCCTGCCGAGAGCGATGATGGTGCCGCCGGTTTTTTCACGCGGCTTGAGGGCGCTTATGGGTTTTCCGCAAGCCGCGCTCTCCGGACGGATTTCCACTTCCCCTATTTCCGCGGGCCATGGGTATTTGCGGCTGATTTCCTGAAGGAAGGTGGAACGGCGCTCTTGGCCGATATTCCGCGTCTGCTCGCTGAAACTTTCCAAAAAAAGCAGCTCAAGGCGGTTGTTGAGGCGGATCATTTGCCGCCAGAAAAAAACAGCGAGGATGAAGATCAAACCCAAAAAAAGGAAGAGAGCCGTTCCGCGGGGCAAATAGGGCGCGGCCGCCGAAAAGAATCCCCCACCCACCCACAACAGCAGCAAGGAAGCGGCCGCGGTGTTGAGGAAATTACGCCAGCGGGCGGGAAGCGACGGGGGCGACCGGCCCCGGAACACCGCTTCCATCAGCATGAAACCCATGGCGTTGACGTTGCGCGCGATGGCGATGACGAACGGGGCCAGCAACGCCGCCGCCGCCATCCACACACCCGCGGAGGCCCACGGGGCAAACGCTTCCGCCGCCGCGCGCCGCGCCCGCTCCGCCGCCGCCGCCGATCCGAGGATAATCCCGCAGATGATAAAAAAATAAGCCGTTATCTGCATGAGGGGGCGGCGCACTAATTTCAGGAATACGCTTCGGCCCAGAACGGACTGGGCGGTTCGCAAAAAATGCCGGTAAAAGGACGAAGCCAGAAGCAGAGACCGGGGCGCGCGGGTTGTCAGCCACTCATACATGGATAAAGAACGCGCGCTCAGGCCGGGTGTTGCCAGGATGGTGCACAGCGCCACCCCAAACGTGATGTTGACCAGACGGGCATTGGTGACGCCCAGTGTCTGGCCCAGTCCGGCAATGATGAAGCTGAACTCGCCAATCTGCGCCTTGGCCAGAGCCGCGCGGAAACCGCTGCGCGGCGGCTGGCCCGCCAGAAACAGGCCCAGCCAGCAAGCCCCGGTCTTTCCCGCAACCGTCAGCAGCGATAAAACCGCCACCCAGCCTATGTTTTCCAGCACCAGTTTGGGGTGGATCATCATGCCGACCGACACAAAAAACACCGCGCAAAACAGATCGTGCAGCGACCGGTTGGCTTGTCCGATTTCCTTGGCCAGAGGCGAATGGGAAATAATGGCCCCCGCAAGGAAAGCTCCCAGCGCGAGCGAAAACTCGAGCTTCAACGCCAAAACACTGACCCCCAGGACCAGTCCGGCGCTGAAGAGGGTGATAAGCTCCATGCTGCCGGCGCGGGCCAGCCACCGCAGCGCCGTTGGCGCAGCCAGCCTGCCCGCGAAAAAGACGATCGCGACAAACAGCCCCATGAAAAACACGATCACCCACGCCTCCCCCCAGTCGAAATGCTCGCGGACCGCCACGCCGGAAAGCACAACCAGCAGCACCACCGCCAGAATATCCTCCAGAATCAGAATCCCGACAGTCAGTTGCGCGTGGCTGTGCTGCAGCCGCCGTTGGTCCCGCAACACCCGGACCGTCACCATCGAAGAGCTGATGGACAACAAACTTCCGAAAAACAGGCTGCTCAAAGGTGTCCAGCCCATCAGCGGGCCCAGCAAGTTGGCCAGCGACAGCATGGCCGCCGTTTGCAGCACCACTGCGGCCAGCGCCGGCACGGCCACGTTGCGCAGCCGCCGCAGGTCGAATTCCATGCCCACGAAAAAAAGCAGAAAGATGATCCCCAATTCGCTCATCTCCCGCACCGCGCCCTCGTCTTTAATCGGAGACCAGGCAAACAGATTTGGCCCGAGCAGCAGCCCCGCCAGCATGTAACCGAAAATAACCGGCAGCCGGAGGCGCGCGAACAACAGCGCCGCCGCCGCGGCTCCCATCACCACGATGCCCAGATCGTGGACGATCTCCGGTTGCGTTATTTCCGCTTCCATCCCCGCTGACAATCCCGCGATCATTTTCCGGTAAAATGCCTCCTGCGGACGGTAAAATCAACTGTCCTGTTGCGATTTTCCGGGGGTCCTTTTCCGGATCCGACAAAACAATACATCGGCGTCATTCAAACAAATCCGGCATTATGAGCGGCCTCGTTCCCAAATGAGGCGGCGAGTTTTTCGAGTTCGGGGAGGGAAGAGACTTTCAAAAGAGCGGCGCGCGTTTGTTTGGCCTGGGGCAGTCCCTTGGTGAAATGGGCCAGGCGCGCCCGCATCCAGTTCAAGTTGGGCCGGGGGCGCGGAACCGCTTCGTGCGCCGCGAGTCCGCGCGCGTAATCAAGCAGCGCCCGCCAGCGTTCTTGAGCAGCTGGCGGCGCGGGGGGAGGCTCGCCGCCGAGAAAGGCTTTCAAGCGGCGGAAAATCCAGGGATCCCCTAACGCGGCCCGGCCGATCATCACTCCCGCCACTTTCGTCTCCCGGCGGACGCGGGCGAGATCTTCGGGGGAACGGATGTCGCCATTGCCGATAACGGGGATTGGAGAAGATTCGGCGGCCGCGGCAATGGCGCTCCAGTCGGCCGCGCCGCGATACCCCTGGTCGCGGGTGCGCCCGTGGATGGTCACCGCCCGCGCGCCGGCGCCGGCCAAAACTTCCACGGCATCATTAACAATGATGGACTGGCGGTCCCAGCCCAGGCGGATTTTCGCGGTCACGGGAATTTCCGGCACGGCCTTGACCAAGGCTTTGGCGATGTCTTCCAGCAACAGTAAATCGCGCAAGAGGGACGCGCCGCCCTTGGTTTTCGTGATTTTCGGGGCGGGGCATCCGCAATTGAGGTCCAGAAAGTCGGGGCGGCGCCTGTCCGCGACGCGCCGGGCGGCTTCGGCCATCTTGCGGGGATGGCTGCCGAAAAGCTGGATGCCCAGAGGCCTTTGCTCCGCGGGAAAAGCCGTCACCGGCCACACTTTGCCGGCATCCCGCGCCGCCATTTCCGCCGGAATGAATTCCGTCACCAAAACATCCGCTCCCTGGGCCTTGCACAGATTACGGAAGACCACGTCGGTGTAGCCGGACATGGGCGCCAGGAACAAAGGGAATTTTCCCTCTGCCAGCCAGGGGAGGTTCATGGCATCCGTAACAGACGGAAGGTTCCGGTCCGCCAAATCCGGCTACTCGATAGTGTAGGGAGCCAGGCGTTTTTCGATCCGGATGCGCCCGAGGCGCGCAAAATTCGGCACGCCGTCCTCGAAGGGCACCGGGACCTCGCCCTGGACAAGCGGGAAAGCATATTTGAAGAACTGGTAATTCATGCTCACCCCGTCTTCATTCACCCAGTTGAGCGGGACTGTCTTGACGCCGCGGGCCACTTCGCCGAGGTCCGCCAAACCGGTTTCGCACTGGTAATAATCGGTTTCCCCCCGCAGCAGCGTCACCATTTTGCCGGTCACTTCCTGCGTTACGGCGGCGGCCACGGCGGCGCGCCCGATGTAAAAAGCCTCGTCATTGTCAACTTGAGAAGCGCAATGGGCGGCGGAGCGCAGGCTGTGGCCGGGCCGGGCGGAACGGGCTTTGACGCCGAGATTCTCTTCCGCCAGCACACGGAGCTGTTCGCCGACACCTCCCAGTTGAGTGTGCCCGAAGGAGTCGGTCTGCGCGCCGGATGTGGCAATATAATTGCCGTCGCCGTCCACCAGTCCTTCTCCCGCCACAATGAAACAGAACTTTTCCGTGGACAGAACTTTTTTCACATCCTCCAAAAACTTGCCGTTCTGGAAGGGAACTTCGGGCAGGTAAATCAGATGGGGCGGATCGGAAGGGCGGTCCCGGCGTTTGGCCAGCATGGAACCCGCGGCCACCCAGCCGGAGTTGCGCCCCATGACCTCGAGAATGAAAACCAGGTCGTTCCGGCCCATGCTTTCATTATCACAGGACACTTCCTTAACCAGCGAACAGACGTATTTGACGATGCTGCCATAGCCGGGAGTATGATCCGTCACCACCAGGTCGTTGTCCACGGTTTTGGGAATGCCAATCACGCGCATCTCGTGTTCCGCTTCCCGTGCCAGTTCCACAATGCGGCGGGCCGTGTCCATCGAGTCATTGCCTCCGATATAGAAAAAGTAGCGGATGTTGTGCGCGCGGAAAACCTGCATGAGCCGTTCGGCGTCCGGGGTTTTTTTCAAAGGGTAACGGCATGTTCCCAGCGCCGCCCCGGGGGTGTGGCGCAAGCCGCGGATGGTTTGCTGGGACTCGGAGGCCAAGTCCGTCAGTTCCTCGTGCAAAACACCCGTGAGGCCGCCCCACCCGCCGTAAATTTCCTCGATACACTCGTGATTGAGCGCTTCGGTGATGACTCCTGCCAGTGTGGCGTTCACGACTGCCGTCGGCCCGCCTGACTGGGCGACGAGACAATTCCCTGCAAGTTCTTCCGGCATAATATGTGTGATGTTTGCCGAATCAATTTGCCTTCCGCCGCCAGCAAAGCAATCCAAAAACCGTTACCCGGAGAAAAATCCGCGGCCCGCGCGGAGCCTGTCTGGATGCCGCATTGGGGTTGACGTTCGGCCTCCGCTGTTTTTGGCTGCATCCAACATGGCGCTGGCGGATCTAATCCATCCGTGCCATTCCCATACGCATGAAAGACAATCTGTTCATCCGATGTCCGGAAAATCCCATCGTCTGGCCGGGGCTTTACGATTGGCGCCGGGCGGTTGTCTTCAACCCCGGCGCGATCTACGACAACGGCAAGTTTTATCTCCTCGAGCGGGCGGCGGGAGGATTGCGGCCTTTCCACTGCAGCTTCGGATTGCTGGAGAGCGAAGACGGCGTCCATTTCCGCCACGTCAGCAACGAGCCGGTATTCACTCCGGCGATGGCGGGCAGCCCTTACGGCAGCGTCCAGGATGCGCGGCTCGTCAAACTCGAGGGCGCTTATTACATGACTTGCGCCTTTCGGCCTTATGCCTGGAATTGCAACCCCACCGGCGTCGGCGCGCCGGAGGCCGCCGAGCCTGATTTTCCCGGTTTCAGCGGGCGGCCCGAGGATAACCAGACGCGTTCCGGCATCGCCGTCTCGCACGACCTGCTCCACTGGCGGCACATTGCGTGGACCAATCCCCCGGCGGTGGACGACCGTGACGTTGTCCTGTTTCCGGAAAAAATAGGCAGGCGTTACTACCTCTTGCGCCGCCCGCTGCAGTTCACGGGGCCGGATTACGGGACGGACCGTCCCTCAATCTGGATCACCAGCTCTTATGACCTGCAAACATGGTCCGAGCCCCGGCTGCTGATCAAACCCGAGCATCCTTGGGAAAGCAACCGCATCGGCGCCTCGGCGCCGCCCCTGCGCACGCCTGAAGGCTGGCTTCTGTTTTATCATGGCGTCGAAGACGTTCACACGTCCGGCCGCGGCGTCGCCTACCGTATGGGGGCGCTGCTGCTCGATTTGGAGAATCCCGCCCGCGTGCTGGCCCGCACCGCCCATTACCTGATGGAGCCGGAAACTTACTACGAAAAATTCGGTCTCTTCATTCCCAACGTCATTTTTCCCACTGGGGCCGTGGTCAGAGACGGCGTGGTGTATCTCTATTACGGTGTGGCCGACACCGCCATCGCTCTCGCCACCGCCCCCCTTTCCGGCATCCTCGAAGCCGTCCTCTCTCGGTAAAAACGGAAAAGGCCAGCGGGCCGCCGGATTTGCCGCGCTAATCCGAATGGTTTGCGAGACGGGCGTTCTCCCATTCGCGGTCCGCCTGGCGGCGGCGGGCCAGCATCCCGGAGAGGCGCTCCACAACAGGGGCGAATTCCGGATGCCCGGAAAGGCTTGTGTTTTCATCCGGATCGGCGGCGTGGTCGTAGAGCATGCGCGCTTGAATTTGGCCGCCTTCATCCGTCCACTCGGTGTAAAGATAATTGTCCAAGCGCACGGAATCGCCCGCGAAATAACGGCAGTAAGCCGCTTCCTTGACAGACGCGGCGGGGTTTTCCAGGAGCGGCGCCATGCTGGCGCCCTGCAAATGTTCCGGCGTGGGCAGGCCGGCCAGATCGCAGAGGGTGGGGAAGACGTCCAGAAATTCCACAACACCCGCGGGCGCCGCCCCCCGGCATGCGTCCGGCGCCCGGATAATCAGAGGCGCGTTGAGCGCGGCGCGGAAGTTGCAGTGCTTGCACCACAGCCCATGCTCGCCAAGTTGCCAGCCGTGGTCTCCCCAGGCAACGACAATGGTGCTTTCCGCCAGCCCCAGCCGGTCAAGCTCGGCCAGCACCCGGCCTATCTGCGCGTCCGTGTAACTCGTTGCCGCGTAATAACCGTGAACGAGAGTGCGCGCCATCTCCTCTGGCAGCGGGCCTTCCTGCGGCACGTCGAAATACTGGCGCAGTTCGCCCCATTCGTGCATCGCCTGGTCCGGCGCGCCCTCCGGGCGGAATGGGTTGTCCGCCAGCGGCACGCCGGCGCGGCGGTAATAGTCCCAATACTTCTTCGGGGCGTTGAAAGGCAGGTGCGGTTTCAGAAATCCAGCGGCCAGGAAGAACGGCCGGCCCGCCTCTTTGAGCCGGTTCAGCTCGGCAATGGCGCGCTGCGCCGTCTTGCCGTCGTAGTAGGCGTTGTCTGGGATGTCCAGGCGCTCGTAAGGAGCGCCTGCTCCCATGGGGCAAGCATCAGCCCGGGCGCGGTTTTCCGGATCCTGGTAGTCGCGCCAGTTGTCGGCGTCCGACGCGCGGGGATGCCACGGCGGCGCGTCCCAGCTCCGCCCGGCGGCGTCGGGCAGGTGATGAAAGACCTTGCCCAAAGAAATGGCCGTATAGCCGTGCCGCCGGAAGTGCTGCGGCAGCGTCAAAGCGCCCGGAAGGTCTTCATCCGCCCAGACGTGGTAATTCAGAAACCGTTCCCGAGTCGGGCGCGCGCCCGTCAGCAGGCTGGCGTGCGCGGCGCCGCATACGGGCACCTGGCAATAAGCGTTGGTGAAACGGACACCGCTCTCCGCCAGCGCGTCGAGATGCGGCGTCACCATTTGGGGATGCCCGTAACAACCCAGTTGCGGCCGCAGGTCGTCAATGGGCAGGAAAAGAACATTTGGCTGATTCATGGCGGGTGACGGGTTTCATCTGACAAAAAGGCAGCCGGACTGGCGCCATGACAAGAAAAATATAGCCGTCTTCCCTTTTTCACCTGTTGACAGGACATGGCTGACAGTCCTTATCGAAACCGGGAAGCGCGCCCCCGGCTCCTTTTCGCTTGCGGGGTTTTGCTTTGACTTTCAGCTTCCGGTTTCTGTATCCCGTTAAACATGAAGGCGCGCGAAGTCAGATGGGAAAGGATGTTTCCGGACGAGCTGGAGCAGGCATTCGCGGCATGCCCGCTGGTTTACTTCACGTATGGCTTGTGCGAGCCGCACGGCCCTCACAACGCCATGGGACTGGACGCGCTGAAAGCCCACGCCATTGCTTGCCGGGCGGCCGCCGCGTTTGGCGGCATCGTCGCGCCGCCGGACTTTTGGCACATCCATGAGTCGGGCGGCTACGCCAGCTGGGGCCGCCGCGCCGTTGGGGAAGTGCCGCGCAAGTGGCTCACCGCCGTGCCGCCGTGGATGCATTTCAAGAACATCTGTTACCATCTTCGGGCGGCGGAGGCCATAGGTTTTCATGCCATTATCCTGCTCACCGGCCACTACGGCCCCAATTACCACGACTTGAAGACTCTCTGCGAACTGGCCCAGCCTTTCATGGCGGCGCGGATTTACAGCCTGCCCGACTTCGAGGCCAACCGGCCGGGCTTCGACCGCGACGGCAAAAGCGGCGGCGACCACGCCGGGAAGGTTGAAACCTCTTTGCTTTGGGAACTGATGCCCGAATGCGTGGATACATCCCGTCTCCCTCCGCCGGACGCGGCGGAACACCCCTGGGCCATGGGACATGACGCCTATGAATCGAACCGGCGGGAAGGCGCGCGCATGGTTGAAGACGAAGCCGGATACCTCCATGCCAAAGCCCGGGAGCTGCTGGCGGAATACGACCGCGCGCAAACGCAAAGCCGATTGCAAACCTTCACCGACGCCGAACATCTGTGGCAAAAAGTCATCCGCCCCGCATTGAAAAACTTCCGCACCATGCGGCAGAACGGCGAAACCGGCGAACTTCCGCCGGAAGACTCCGTCTGGCGCGCCAACTGGGAAATCCCAGAAGAATACAGTTAATCCCTCCTTTTCCGGAGGTGCGGAAAATTTGTTGCCCGGAAAAAGATATAAAGTTTGACGCGATCCGGCAAACAGAGTTCATTGTCCGCCGGAACCGGTTCAGCAAAGCGACTCAAAAACGAAAAAATAATGATAAAAAGACAGCTCCACCGAACCGGACTGCCGCTGGCGGCGGTCCTTCTTGCCAGTATTTTCACGCTGGCGGCGCAAGCTCAGGAACCCGACGCCGGAACGGCGCCGGCCAAGACTCCTCCAGCTCCTCCACCCAATGTGAAACCTCCCCCGCCGCCGCCGGACATCAAGCCGCCCCCGCCGCCGCCCGGAATGACGGATGAGGCTACTGACGAAGAAATGGCCCGGCACAAGGACGAAGCCCTGAGAGTGATGGGATGGTCCATGGGCAGTCAGCTGGGCCTGAACCCCGAATTCACCGGCAAGGAGCTCGCCCTGATATTCCAAGGCATGAAAGACTTTGCTCGCGGCGGCGAAAGGCCGGATAATTTCAGGCTGTTATTCAGGGTGGCTAAAACCATCTACAAGCAAAAAGTCGACGCTTACAAAGCCGAACGGGAAAAAGAGGCGCGCGAGGAGCGCGAAAAGTTTTTCGCCGAACTCGACCAGAATCCCGATGTTCAAAAAACGGACAGCGGCTTGCGCTACGAAATCATACGCGAAGGAGAGGGCCCAAAACCCGGACCCGCTGACAAGGTCAAAGTGCACTACCACGGCACCTTGACGGACGGGACGGTCTTCGACAGTTCCGTGGACAGGGGCCAGCCCCAGGACTTCGTCCTCAACAAAGTCGTCAAAGGCATGACGGAAGGCTTGCAGCTCATAGGCGAGGGAGGCAAAATCAAGTTGTATATTCCGCCCGGTCTGGGCTACGGCTCCCGCGGCAAACGCCCGATCCCTCCCGGCGCCATTCTCATCTTCGATGTCGAATTGATCGAGAACCTGACCCGCAAGGAGGCGGAATCCAGGGAAACAGAATCCCCGCCAGACGATCCGGAAAGCCGGGAGTAATTTATAAAACCATCAAAAGCCGCCCCCCTCAAGGCGGCTTTTCTTTTAAAAAATGGAGCCCGGCATGACTTGTTGGCGGTTAAAAGGAAACACGCGCAAGGCAGCCTTAAAGCCGCTTAACCGCGGGAAATCAGGGCGCTCCGGAAAGCCTCAAAAAACAAAATATTTTCAACATTTGATGTTGACTGGGCTTCCGTGAAACGCCTTTATAAAACCTTGCAGAGTATTTCATCCGCCAACTAATATCAAAGTCAAAGGACAAAACTATGAATAAAGCTGAACTCGTTGCTGATGTGCAAAAAACTCTCGGAGGCGAGACCTCCAAAGCTGCTGCCGAGCGCGCGGTGGACGCTGTTGTGGATGCCATTGTCAAGGGCATTAAAAAAGACAAGTCCGTGCAACTGATTGGTTTTGGCACGTTTTCCGTCGTGAAACGCGCCGCCCGCACGGGCATCAATCCCCAGACAAAAGAAAAAATCAAAATCAAAGCTTCCAAGTCGGTCAAATTCAAGCCGGGAGCCTCTTTGAAGTCCGCCGTCTGACAAGTTTCAACCGGACAGGAAAAACCCGCGGGTTAATTGCCCGCGGGTTTTTTATGGGCTTCGGCTTGACTGAACCGCAAAGCCCGGAAAAGAACAGGCCATGAGGAACGAATGCGTCAAACTGTTTGCGGCGCGCTTTGGAAAGGCTCCGGAAGCGGCGGCCTCAGCCCCTGGGCGAATCGAATTTATCGGCAACCACACCGATTACAACGGCGGCCTCGTCATGGGCGCGGCCATTGACCGGTTTTTATGCGCTGCGGCCGCAAAGAGGCGTGACGGCGCCATCCGCATTTGGAGCGCGGCGGAGAAATCCGAAACAGCCGGCAGCCTGGACGAAATCTCTCCCCGCCAAGGAGCCGAAGCTTGGGCCAATTACCCGCTGGGAGTTTTGAAAATGCTGCGGGAGCGGGGCATGAAGACCGCCGCGGGCTTCGACATGGCCGTCGCGGGCGACCTGCCTGCGGGGGCGGGGCTGAGCAGCAGCGCGGCTCTTGAGCTCGCCGCCGCCCTCGCGCTCGGCGCCCTCTATGATTTTTCCCTGGAACGCAAGGAACTGGCCCTTCTCTGCCGCAAGGCGGAAAACGAATTCGCCGGCATGCCGTGCGGCATCCTGGACCAGGGCGTCTCCTGCTTTGGCCGGAAGAACCATCTGGTGCTGATCGATTGCCGGGAGGAAACGTTCCGCCCGGTTCCGTTGCCTCCGCGGGCGCGCTTCTGGATTTTCAACACGCATAAAAAACACACGCTGGTGGATTCCCTCTATGAGAAGCGTTTTAAAGAATGCGCGGAAGCCTTCGGGCGCCTGCGGCAGACTTATCCCCAGGCCCGCTGCTTGTGCGACATCACCCCCGAGCAAACGAATCAAATAGAATGGCCCAGTGCCGTCTTGCGGCGCAGAGCCCGGCATGTGACGGAAGAAAACCGGCGGGTGCGCGAAACCGTCCGCTTGATTGAAGCCGGAGACCTCGCCGCCGCCGGCCGGCTGCTTTACGCTTCCCATGAAAGCTCCCGCAATCTTTTTGAAAACAGCTGCCCGGAACTCGACCGGCTGGTGGATCTGTTGCGGAAGGAAAAAGACGTTTGCGGTGCGCGCCTGACGGGAGGCGGTTTCGGCGGCGCGGTCATGGCCATGACCGGAACGGGCTTCACCGAACATCATGCCGGCAAGGTTTTGGCCGCATGGCGCCGGGACTTTAGCCAGCCGGAGGCGGACTGCCTGCCGGCGCGCACGGCGGACGGCGCTTCCTTGCTGGCGTGCTGACGCGCCCCCGCCGCCGGGATCCCCTCATCCCCGCCGTTCCGCCAGCATCTGGAGAAATTTTTTAATGGCCGGCGTCATCACACGGCCCCTCCTGTAGATAACGGCCATCGGCCGGACAAAAGATTTGCCGCGGAAAGGCAGCGCGCGCAGCTGGTTTTGTTTGACCTCCACAGCCACGGTGGCCTGCGGCACGATGGCCACCCCGGCGTCAATTTCCACCGCCCGCTTCACCGTTTCAATATTGTCGAATTCCATCACCGGCTCCACTTCGATCTTGGCTTCCCGGAACACCTGGTCCGTGGCCTTGCGCGTGGGAATGTCCTTTTCGAAGCCGATGAATTTTTCCCTGGCCAGCTGGCTCAAGCTCACTTCCCCGCGTTTCGCAAGGCGGTGGCCGGGATGGCAAATGAGAATCATCTCGTCCTCGAGAAAAGGAATCGTCTCGACCCGCCGCTGGCGCGCGGGAAAAGCCACCATCCCCAAATCCGCCGCGTTGTGCAGAACATCCTCATAAACCATGTTCGAACGCCGGTACTCCACGCGCACGTTGACGTGAGGGCAGGTCTGCAGGAACGATTTCAAGTAAGGCGGCAAAGCGTGCAGGCCGATGCTGTAAATGGTGGCCAGGCGGATGGTGCCGCTGAAGATCTTTTTCATCTCTTGCAGTTCGCTTTGCATTTTCTGGTAGCGGTGCAGGATTTCTTTGCCCCCATGGTAAAGCTTCTCGCCTTCAGGCGTGAGGCGAAATTGTTTCTGCCCGCGGTCCACCATGAGGGATCCGAAATGCCGCTCCATGTTCCGCAACTGCTGGCTCACGGCGGACTGGGTGATGCCGTTGAGTTTCGCGGCCCGGGAAAAGCTGCCGCTTTCCACCAAGTCGGCGAAGATTTTAAAGTTTTCAACGTGCACGGCCTTGCTTTATTGGCAGTTACTTTGCTAATTTCAACTATTAAGCCAACTTATTCCGGCGCCAGCCCGCTTTTTCATGAATATCCGTTTCGAAGACTTTCAGCACAATCTGGAAAACCTGCGCGCCCGCGTCACGGAGTTTTGCCGGGTTTGCGGGCGGGACGCGGCCGAAGTCAAGGTGCTGCCCGTGACAAAAACCCGCCCTCCTGAAGCGGCGGTTTTCGCCGCCCGCTGCGGCTTGCCCGCCGTGGGCGAAAACCGCGTCCAGGAAGCGGCCGGGAAAAAACCATTGGTTCACACCTCTTTGCGCTGGGAACTCATCGGCCACTTGCAGACGAATAAGGCCAAAACCGCCGCGGCGCTGTTTGACCGCATCCAGTCCGTGGACCGGTCCAAGACGGCGCGCGCGCTTGGCCGGCATTGCGCGGAACTGGGCAAGGTCATGCCGGTGCTCATGCAGGTCAACGCCGGCGATGATCCCGCGAAGTTCGGCGTCTCTATCGAAGAGGCGCCCGCCTTGGCGGAGATTCTGATGGAAACGGAAAACCTGCGCCTGGAAGGCTTGATGACCATCGCCCCCCTCGATCCCGATCCGGCCGCGGCCTGTTTCAACCGCCTGCGCGAACTGCGGGACAGCTTGGCGGACCGGCTGGGTGTGCCGCTGCCCGAATTATCCATGGGGATGACGGACGACCTTGAAGAAGCGGTTAAGACCGGCAGCACCATGGTCCGCGTCGGCTCCGCCCTCTATGGCGCCCGCGCTCGCGGTTAACTCGTTCCAGCGCGGATGACCTGCGCCGGGATTGGCTTGCTTTTTACGGAAAAGAAGGCTGGTATTCCCCGCCGCAAGAAATGAAGCCCATCGAAAAGATTGCTTTTGCAGTCAACGCCAGCAAGCCGGGAGCCAAGGATCTGGAAAATTCCCTGCGGACGCTCGCGCGCCAAAAGGGCTTGATTGTGACCTCCTGCGAGCAGTATCCCATCCCGCACGAGTTCTTGCGGGATACGGACGCCTGTTGCGTCATCGGGGGCGACGGCACGCTGCTGGGGGTGGTCGAGGCGGCGGTCAGCGAGCAAGTGCCGGTGCTGGGAGTCAACCTTGGCAAACTGGGCTTTCTGGCCAGTTTTACTCCCCGCGAAGCCAAAAAGGAGTTCCCGCGGCTGCTGCGCGGCAAATACCAGCTGGCCGAGCGCACCATGCTGGCCTGCCGCGACTCGCAGGGGCGGCAGCATCTGGCCCTCAACGACGTGGCCGTCAAAAACCATTCACCCCGTTTGGCCCATTTGGACGTTTATTGCGGGGAGGACTGCGTCAATGAATATTACTGTGACGGGCTGATTTTCTGCACCCCGACAGGTTCGACGGCTTACAACCTCTCGGCTGGAGGCCCGCTGATCCACCCCGAAGCGCAAGTCATCGCCATGACCCCCATCTGCCCTCACACGCTGAGCAACCGCAGCGTTATTTTCGACCAGCACACCGTCCTGACTGTAAGCCTGCGCCAGGAAGACCCGAATATCAGCGTCAATATTGACGGCCGGACTCCCTTCCCGGGGCCGGGCGGCTTTCCGCTGCGCATCTCCGTGGCCGAGTTGCGTTTCAGCCTTATCCAGCCCCGGAATTTCCCGCATTTCACCCTTATCCGGAACAAACTGCAATGGTGAGGTTAGGCTTGAATTCACCTGACAATCCGTGCACAATAATGCTTAATAAACCGCAATAACCGGGAAAGACATGGCCCAGGAATACTACATTCGCCCGCCGGACTCCGAGGATGCCCGCGGCCCGTTGTCCTACGAGAAACTGGCCTCGCTGGCCGAAGCCGGCCAAGTGGATGGGGAAACCCTCTTCTTCGATGAAAACTCGGAGGACTGGATGCCGATCAGCTCTAACACGGAACTGACCGAGCGCCTCTTCCCCAAGAAAAAGAAACTCTCCCTCAAAGCCAAAGAGCGGGAAGACATGCAAATGCTCAACGTTCTTGAGGACGATGAAAAAAGCAAACCGGTTTCGGTGGATGAATTCCTTGCCGCCGCGGAAGGCACCACGGAAGAAACCCGCCACGTGAAAAAACGCGAGCAGTCCGCCCACCTGTCAGCCAAGTTCGCGCTGCCCGTTCTGGGGACGATCATGCTTTTGAACGGCTTGAGCCAAGTCTACCCGAGCTGGGCCATCATCCAGTCCATCTACGAGGCGCGCAATCCCCTGCTGCTGGTCCTCCAGCCGCTGGTGATGATGGGGCTGTTCGACCTGATCGTCTCCCTGGCCGTGTTTCTGGCGATGACAGAGCTGTTCCCCCTCCTGCGCGCGCGGGCGATGCTCGGTTTTGGCTACTTCGGGTTCATTTTCTACGCCGGCTACAGCAACGGCGACACCATGGCCCTGTATCTGCTGCTCAGCACGGCGGCCAGTTCGCTGGCCATTTTCACATGCACCCTCACGCGGCGGTTCTCCGTCATGCTCATTTTCGGGGCGGCCGGTTTGGCTGGGGTGGCCGGCTACACGGCATTGACCATTCGGCCGGACTTAATCATGGGTTACCTCGAACAACTTCCGGCAGCGGCCCCCTGACACGGTCCGCATGCGCTCAATTTCAATTTTCGGGCGGGCGCGCCGCCGCGCCGCGCTTTTTTTCCGCCGCGGCATCTGGCGGGCGGGCAGCCTTGAGGACAAAAGCTTGCGCGGCCGCGGCTTGTGGCTGTTGCGCGTGCTTTCCATCAGTTATTTCGGATTGAAGAACAACCGCCTGGCCAGCCGGGCCGCCGCTCTCAGCTACTATTCCCTCATCGCCTTTGCTCCACTGGCGGCCATCGGGGTGATGATTTCGGGCTATGCCTTGGAACGGCGCGAAGGCGACCCCGCCCTGGATGCCCTCAACCGCGCCATGCGCTTCATCGCCCCTCCGGCGGCGGAATACGAGCGGCTCCCGCCGCAAAGCGAAGGCGGCGCCCGCCCCGCCGTCAACACGGAACTGGCCTCCCTTATCAACCACATCGTTCAAAGCGCCTAGTCCAAATCCGCGGGATTGGCGGGGTTGCTGGTCTTGGTTATGATCGGCGTTCAATTGCTGACCTCCATCGAAAAAACGTTCAATGAAATTTGGGGGGTGCGCGGAGGGCGCGGGTGGGGGCACCGGGTTGTCTTTTACTGGACGTTCATCAGTCTGGGAGCCGTGCTGGGAATCGGTTCGGTCACACTGCTCTCGGCGTCCGCCCTGGCCGGAGTGTTTCAATACCTTCCGTTTGGCATGGGCGAGCGGCTGGCCGGGCTGGTGTTTTGGGCCGCTCCCCTGGCGTCCTTCGCCGCGCTGGTTTTTGTGCTGATGTCTTTCTACCAGTTTTTCCCCCACACCAAGGTCGCGTGGCGGCCGGCGCTGGCGGGGGCGTTCCTGGCCGCCGGTTTGCTGATCCTCAACAACTACGCTTCTTTCATCTATATCCATCGCGTCATCACGCATAAAAGCCTTTACGGCTCCCTCGGCATCTGGCCCGTGCTCATGATCGGCCTTTACATTTTCTGGCTGATCATCCTCCTGGGCGGACAGCTCACTTACGCACTGCAAAACGTCAACTGCCTGACCACCCAGGAGGCCTGGAACAACATCAGCCCCCGCACCCGCGAAGCCCTCCATTTCGCCGCCCTGCTTTGCGCCGCCCGCCGGTTTCACGAGTGCCGCCCGCCCTGCGCCGCCGCTGATCTCGCCCGCCAATTCCGCGTGCCGGAAAACCTCTTGAACGAATGCCTCGGGAAACTGTGCGAGCTCGGGTGGATCGCCCCCGTTGCCGCCGCTGAAGGGGAAGACGGCCGGGAAATCCGTTACCAGCCCGCCCGGCCTTTAAACCGGATTTACCTGCCGGAGGTCCGGCGGTCGCTGGCCGTTTCCGGAAACGATAAAGGCTACACTCTCTTGCGCGGATGCAACCCGCTGCTGGACCAGGCGATGGACTTTTTTCAGCAGACCGGTCCGGCGGAGCTTTCCAGCAAAAACCTCGAAGAACTGCTGGCGGAAACTCCCGGTCCGGCTCCGGCACATGCTTGTTGACAGAAGGCAAAAGAGGGCTACTTTCGCGTCATCATTCAACACGGCCGGGCCCGTCCGGCTTCCTGAACACCGTCCCTTTACAAACATATGATTACCTGGTTGCAGAAATATGTCGGCAAGCATTACAAGTGGCTCTTCGGCGGGCTGCTGGCGGTTGTCATCGTCGCCTTCGTCTTCACTTTCGGTCCCACCGGCGGCTGCGGGCGCCGGACTCCCCAGTTCAAGGAAAGGCTGTTTTTCGGGCACAACATCAACTCCGCTCCGCAAATGCAGCCCCATCTCGCCCGGGCGCACCTGAGCTGGTGGATGACCAACGGCTGGCCCCCTCAGGACACCGGCCAGACCTTCCAATACGCCCTCCAGCGCATCGCCGCCCTCGAGTACGCGGATGACCTGGGGATTCCCGCCCCCGCGGAAATCCGGCTTGTCGAATTCATCAAAAGCCTCCCCGCCTTCCAGAACCAAAAAGGGGAATACAACCAGGGCAAATACCTGCATTTCAAAAAGACCATATCAGGCAACGAGCGGTTCAACGAAGCCATGGTGCGCCGGGCTTTGGAGGAGGATTACCGCATCGAAAAAGTGCGCCGCGCCCTTGCCGGGCCGGGCTGCGTCCTGCCCGGCGAAGCTGAGAAAAAAGCCTTGGCGGATGAAACCCGCTGGTCCGCCGCCGCCGCCGCCTTGCCCTACAACAGCTTCGATCCGGAAATCCGGCCCGACGCGCGCGAGCTGCAAGCCTTCTATGACGCCAACCCCAACCGTTACGAGGAGAGCGCGAAAATCAAAATCGCAAAACTCACTTTTCCAAACGAAAATTATTTCGGCAAAGTCCTCGAAAAACGCCCGGAGCCAACCGAAGCCGAGCTTCTCGCCTATTATAACGAACATGCGGGCGAATTCGTCAAACCCCCGCCCGACGACCTGGTCGGCGTCGCGTCCGCCGAACTCAAGGAATTCGAAACCGTCAAAGAAGAAATCCGGGGCAAAATCCTCGCCGCCGATGCCGCGCCTCACGCCCTCGAAGCGGCGGACGCCTTCGCCTACGATCTCTACCGGAATGACATCGCCCGCTACTCCCCCGATTTCAAAGCCCTCGTCCGGGAATACAAAGCGGTCCTTAAGAAAGACATCATCCCTTTCAACAAGGACACGCGCATAGCCGAAACCCGTTTGAACACCTATGTTTACGAGGCCGCCCTGGCCATGGACCCCGAAGACCGTTATTTTTCCGATCCCGTGCAAACGCCCCGCGGCGCTGTCATCGTGATCTTCGAGGACCGCCTCCCCCCCAGCATTCCCAAATTCCAAGCCGTCTACAACAAGGTGCGCAAGGATTACATCGAGGAAGAAAAACGGCGGCTCTTCATTGAACACGGAGAACACGTCCGCGGGCTCCTGCAAGAAACCATGGACGCGGGCTGGACCTTCAAAAAAGCCGCCGAAAACTTCCGCTTTCTCCTCCGGGCTGAAGACCCCGCTCCGCCCAGCCCGCCCGCCACTCTCTACGAAGCCGCCGCGGAGGCCAGAAACTTCATCAGGGACTTCAAAGGCGAAGGCGGCATGAGCGTGCAGGTTTTCGACGATTTTTCCATCAAAAATCCCCCCCGGGGGATTCCCCGCGAAGTATTCGCGCAAATGCGGGAACTGAAGCCGGGGGAAATTTCCCCCATGATCTTTCAAGAATCAATGGGGCGATTCGTTTATCTTAAAGAGAAAAAAGAACCCGAATCCGCCGGGGATTACCAGTTCGCTCTTGAGGAACTGGCCGAGAGGCGGGCCCGGTTCAACGGCTGGGGCCTCATTCAGGAAATCGCCGCGCGCGAAGCCGCCCGCGCCGAGAT
>CAZYUX010000030.1:0-18970 GCA_964650745.1 uncultured Puniceicoccaceae bacterium | reverse complement strand
ATGCTGGATTATTTCGGCCAGGCGCCCATCATCGTGCGCTCGAGCAGCCTGCTGGAGGACAATTTCGGGCACTCATTCGCGGGCAAATACGAGAGCGTTTTCCTGGCCAACCAAGGCAGCCGGGAGCAGCGCTTGCACGATTTCATGTCGGCCGCGCGCACGATTTACGCCGGCACACTCAGCGAGAAGGCCCTCAGCTACCGGGCGCGCCGCGGCATGCTGAAGCAAGACGAGCAGATGGCGCTGCTCATCCAGCGCGTCTCCGGCGCCATGCACGGGCACCTCTATTACCCGCACTTGGCGGGCGTGGGCTTTTCTTACAATCCATATGTTTGGAGCGAGGAGATTGATCCTGACGCGGGCGTCCTGCGGCTGGTCTTCGGCCTTGGCACGCGGGCGGTGGACCGCGTGGACGACGACTACACCCGCATTGTCTCCCTCAATGATCCGGAGCGGCGGCCCGAGGAGTCGCTGGACAAGATGTTTCAATACACGCAGCGGCGGGCGGACATCCTGGATTTGGAAGCCAACCAGCTGGTGTCCGAGGATTTCAACCGCATCCTGCGGCAAAGTCCGGACGTGCCGGTGGAGCTGTTTGCAAGCCGGGACGGCGGCGGCGGCCGGGCGGCCCATTACTTTCTAACCTTCGAGCGCCTGCTTCAAGGCACTGGTTTCGTTCCCGTCATGCGGCGGATGCTGCGGATATTGCAGGAGAGTTACGAATGTCCGGTGGACATGGAATTCACGGCGAATTTCAAGAGGGAAGGGGATTACAAAATCAATCTTGTGCAGTGCCGCCCGCTGCAAGTCAAGGGCGCCGGGGAAGTGGAGGAACCTGCCGGGGATATCCGGCCCGCGGATTTAATCCTCGACGCCAAGGGCGCGGTCATCGGGCAGAGCCGCGTGTGCCGGATAGACCGCGTCATTTATGTGGCGCCCTCGATTTACGGCCAGCTTTCCATCAGCCGCCGCTACTCGATTGCCCGGCTTATCGGCCAGATCAATCACCTCGAGGAAAGAAACAAACCCGGCGCCGTTCTGATTATCGGGCCGGGCCGCTGGGGCACATCCTCTCCCGAACTGGGCATTCCCGTCAATTTCGCCGAGATTAACAACGTGACCGTCATCGGCGAAGTGGTGGCGATGAACGAGAACCTGGTGCCCGATGTTTCGCTGGGCACGCATTTCTTCAGCGAACTGGTCGAGGCCGAAATGCTTTATTTCGCCCTGTTTCCGGACAAACGGGACAACGTTCTCAACACCGGGCTTTTGGAAGAGCTGCCCGACCGCCTGCCCGAACTCATCCCCGGCCGGGAAAAGTGGCGCAAGGCGGTGCGTGTGATTGACGCGGAAGCCTTGAGCGAACGCGGCCGGCCGGTTCTCTACGCCAACATGCTCAAACAACGGGTTATTTGTTACCTGCGGCCGGGAGCGTGACGGCATTGGAAGAAAACATCATTTCTCGTCGAAATGGCGCGCGAAAAGTTCGCCGATGGCATTGAGCGCCCGTTCGGCGTCTTTGCCCCGGGCGGCGAAACGCAGTTTCGAGCCTTTGCCGGCAGCCAGCATCATCAGCGACATGATGCTTTTGCCGTCCACCTGATCGTCATCTTTTTGCACGAGGATATCCGCGCCGAATTTATTGGCGGCGCGCACGATCATGGCGGCGGGGCGGGCGTGAATCCCCAGTTTGTTGGCGACGGTGAATTCCCGGACGATCGGTTTTCCTGTCGCCGGCGGCGTGTCTCCGGTTCGCATCTTCGCTATTAGCCTGATTAACCGCCGCTGGCGGCGTCAAGCGCGGAAAATCGTTTTTAAGACAAGGCCCGGGATTCGCGGCACAACCTTCGATTCCTTTCCTGGCATTGACACGGGCGGAGGACTTTTCTGTGTTAAAGGCATGAACGAAAACGAGCCGTTTTCTTTCCGCCATGTTATCTGGGACTGGAACGGGACGCTGCTGGACGACACATGGCTGTGCATCGAGGCCATCAACGCCATCCTGCAACCGCGCGGGATGCGGCTGGTGACGGAAGAAGCCTACCGGCGGCTCTTCGATTTTCCGGCCATTCTGTATTACCAGCGGCTGGGATTTGATTTGGAGAAAGAGGCGTTCGAGGACTTGAGCGGGGAGTTCATGGGCCATTATGAGCGCCGGCGTTTGGAGTGCCGCTTGCAGCCGGGCGCCCGCGAAACACTGGCCGCTTTCCGGCGCGCCGGCATCAGCCAGTCCGTCCTCTCGGCCTACCGGCAGGACCGGCTCGGGGAACTCGTCGGGCATTTCGGCCTGGGAGATTTCTTCATCAAAATCAACGGTCTCGACGACATTTACGCGGGCGGGAAGACCGAGTTGGGCCTGCGCTGGATGGAAGAGCTGCCATACCGCGCGGAAGAAGTTTTGCTTATCGGCGACACCGTGCACGATTATGAGGTGGCCCGGGCTATGGGCGCCGGCTGCCTCCTCGTTGCCAACGGCTACCACCCGCGCGGAAAACTGACAGGCCTGGGCGCGCTGGTGCGGGACTCGTTGCGCGGCCTGGAGCGCCTGACAATGACAAGCGGAGAGGAAAAAAGAGTCAAAACACGGGACAATTGAACCGGGAAAGTTCCACCAAGGCCCGCACCGGCGCGCGCCTCAAAACCGCGCCTCGAAGCTTTTGTATCCGGCGGGGCTGGCGGCGGCGGTGACGACGGCCTCGACCCGGGCCCAGGACGGCCCCCGGTGGCACCACTCGACAAACTGGTCCAGGGCGGCGTCCTCCCCCTCGGCTTCGATGTAAACAGTGCCGTCCGATTGGTTGCGGGCGAAGCCGGTCAGGCCGAGACGCCGCGCTGCCTCGCGGGCGGAGCCGCGGAAGAACACCCCTTGAACCTTGCCCGCCACTGTAATTTTCAGCCGTTTCATGTTTCAGGCGCGGCAAATATATACGAGCGCTGCGCGGATTGCACATGTAAAATAACTGTTTTTCCGTGTTGACGCGGCATCCTGATATTTTTTTTAACAAAGACCGCGTTTGCCAAGCCGCTCTTATGGAAACAACACTGTCACGGAATCAGCTTAAGGCCCTGATCGAGGTCGGCAAGACAGTCAATGCCCACCTCGATCTCAGCGCCGTGCTGGAGTCTGTCATGGCGGTGGCGGCGGAAGTGCTCGAAGCGGAGGCGTCCTCGCTGGTCTTGCGGGACGAGGCGACGGGAGATTTGCTTTTTCACGTGGCCACGGGCGAGAAGGCGGAAGCCATCAAGCCGATACGGCTGAAAGCGGGACAAGGGATTGTTGGATGGGTGGTTGAAAAAGGCGAGCCTCTCCTTATCAACGACGTTTCCAAGGATCCGCGTTTTTTTCAGAAAGTGGACGAGGACAGCGGCTTTCAGACGCGGGCGATTCTTTGCGTTCCGCTGCTTGCGGGCGGCCGGATGCTGGGCGCGATCGAGGTTCTGAACAAGCGCGGCCGGAGCGGTTTCACCGATGAGGACTTGCAGCTTTTGCGAGCCGTCGCGGGCCAGGCGGCCATTGCCATCGAAAATGCCATGCTGCACGGGAAAGTCATTGCGGCGGAGCGTCTGGCGGCTGTCGGGCAAACCATTGCGGGTTCGGCCCATTGCATCAAGAATGTGCTCAACGGTCTGCAAGGCGGCTCTTACATGGTGGATTTGGGCCTGCGGAAAGAGGAGTCCAAGCGCATTGCCCAGGGATGGAGGATTGTGAGGAAGAACCTGGACTTCATGCGGGACTTGACCATGGACATGCTTACTTACGCCAAAGAACGCCAGCCGGAATACGCCTGGACAAACGCGCGTGAGCTTGTCGCGCCCATCTGCGAAATGATGTCGGCCAAGGCGGGTGATTCGGGGGTTCAAATGGACTGGTCCGCGCCGCGAAATGGAACCGAAGTGGAGGTGGACCCGCAGGGCATCCGGCGGTGTTTGCTGAACCTTGTCTCCAATGCTGTTGACGCGTGCGCGGGCCGGGCGGAGGGCCGCGTGTCCGTCACCGCGGAGGTTGCCGGAACGCGGCGTTTTTATATAAAAATCGCGGACAATGGCTGCGGCATCGCTCCCGGTGACCGTGAAAGTTTATTTCAGGTGTTCTTCAGCACCAAAGGTTCCAAAGGAACCGGGCTGGGGCTGGCCGTGACGAGAAAAATCATCACTGAACACGGGGGAACCATCACGGTCGAGTCGGAAGAAAACCGGGGAACCGCGTTCATTATAGACTTGCCCCGGCGGCGGAAAGCGGAATCTTCAGACCCGGAACCCGCCGCCGCGGCGAAAGTTTGAACACGGAGCCTGAAAACAAATGCCAGAGAAAAAAAAGATACTTGTTGTGGATGACGATCCGGACGCGTTAGTGTTCGCCGAAGCCATGCTGTCGGAAATCGAAGGTGTGAGCGTGGACACTGCCGGGGACGGCGGCGCGGGCCTTGCGAAGGTCAGCGCGGCGCCGCCGGATTTAATTATTTTAGACGTTCAAATGCCGGAGCGGGACGGCTTCAGCGTTTTTTCGGAGCTGCGCCAGAAAGAAGCCACGGCCAACATCCCCGTGATCATGCTGACCGGAGTGGCCGCGCAAGCCGGCATCGGTTTTTCCGCCAGGGAGATGAAGGAATTTATCGGCGCGGAGCCGGCGGCCTACCTCGAGAAACCGGTTGAACCGGAAAAACTGCAGGCGGCGGCCAGGCAAGCTCTCGGCCTCTGACGGCTGGCCGCGGCAGGCGGATTCCGGAAGTTCCGCCGGGGAAATTCGCCTTTGCAAAAGGGCGGGAGTTGGTGAAGGATAACGGGCCTGTGGAGAAATCTTACCAGAGGTTTTATCCGTACTTCCGCAAACTCAAGCCCGTGCGCTGGCATTTCGCCTGCGCGCTTGTATGCTCGCTGGTTTATGGCGCCAGCAGCGGTTTTGGCATCCCGTTCATGTGCCAGAAGGTGTTTCCAAAGGTTTTTGGCGCGGAAGCGCTGGCGCCGATCACTCTCTTTCTGCTGGTGGCGTATCTGCCGCTGGTTTTCCTCGTGCGGGCGCTGAGCGGCTATTTCAGCGAATACCTTATCCACTACTGCGGAGTGAAAGTCCTGGAAGACCTGCGGAACGAGATTTTCCGGAAACTCCAGCGTTTGCCTTTGGCTTTTTTCCAGCGGCGGAGCCGGGGGGACTTGCTCAGCCGGGTGATGAATGACGCCAGCCAGCTTCAGATGGGCATCACCCGCGTGACCAACAGCCTCGTGCGCGAGCCTGTTACTTTTCTCGGGGCGGTTGGGGCGCTGGTCTATCTGGCGGTGATCAACCATGAAATCATTTTCATTCTATTCAGCCTGATGATTGTGCCGGCATGTGTTTTCCCCGCGCGCTACGCGGGCCGCAAGCTCTACCGCAAAGCCAAAGGCCTGCAGAAAGAGACGGCGCGGGTGACCGAAACCGTCAATGAAAACCTCGGGGCGGCCCGCGAGGTGCGGGCCTTCAGCCTCGAAGAGCGCCAGGCAATAGAATTCACCGCCGTGATGCGGCAGTTCGTCCGCTGGCAGCTCAAGGTGGTGCAATACAGCAAATTCCTTTCCCCCGTTATCGAGTTTATTTCCTCCCTTGGGGTGGCTTTGGCGGTTTTTTACGCGGCCAAGGCGCGGGTGGGCCTGGAGGAAGTCGTGGCCCTCATTGGAGCCCTTTACATGTCCTACAGTCCGCTCAAAAAAATCGGCCAGATGCACAATCAGGTCAAGCAGGCCTCGGCTTCGCTCGAGCGGCTGGAGGAAATTCTGCGTGAACCGGAGACCATCAGCGACCGCGAAGGAGCGGTTGATTTGGGCAAGGTGGAGGGCCGGATCGAATTTCAAAATCTTTCTTTCAGTTACGGTGACGGGCCGGTGCTCCGGGGTGTGAGCTGCGTCCTGGCGCCGGGGGAAGTTCACGCCCTCGTCGGCCCGAGCGGGTCGGGGAAATCCACCTTCGCCCATTTGATTCCCCGCTTCTACGACGCGACTGAGGGATCGGTGACTCTCGACGGGGAAGACGTGCGGAATATCCGGCTGGCCTCTCTGCGGCGCAACGTCGCTTTCGTCCCCCAGGACCCCGTTCTTTTCAACGACACGATTTTTAGAAACATCCACTTGAGCCGTCCGTCCGCCGGCGAGGAAGAAGTTTACGAAGCCGCCCGCCAAGCCTACGCCCACGATTTTATCCGGCAATTCGGCCAGGGCTACGAAACAATAGTGGGGGAGCGGGGAACGCGGCTCTCCGGCGGCCAGAAACAGCGCATCGCTCTGGCGCGGGCATTTTTGACGCAAGCGCCCGTGCTCATTCTCGATGAAGCCACTTCGGCTCTCGACGCCGAAAGCGAGGAGAAAATTCAGCTGGCGCTGACGGAGCTGACAAGAGGCAAGACCGTCATCCTCATCGCGCACCGTTTGAGCAGCGTGCGGCAGGCCGGGCGCATCCTTGTTTTCGACAGGGGGCGCGTTGTGGCTCAAGGGCCGCACGGCGGGCTGATCGAGTCGTGCCCCCTCTACCGCTCCCTGTGGGAAAAGCAGATTCTGCCATTGTGAAAGCCGCCGCCGCTTCCTTCTACTTATTGTCCAGTGTCAATGCCTTGGCCTTCTGGGTCGTAGATATAGCCGACGCCGTGAACGGTGCGGAAGGCGCCAAGAGGGCACTGGTGCTGTTCAAAGAGGTCGCGGATTTTGAGGATATACTGGTCGAGCGACCGGCTGCGGACATCGGCGTGAATGCCCCAGACGGCGTGGATGAGGCTGCGGCGCGTCAGGACCGTTCCTTTGTTGGAAGCGAGGCATGTGATGATGCCCAGTTCCTTGCGTCCGATTTTTTCTTTTTCGCCGTCGGGGAAATCAATTTCGAGGCGGGTGGGGTGGACGGACGCGCCGCTGAAATCAAAGGCCTCCTGGGAGAGGGCGGCGTTTTTGGTGATGTGATAGTCGCGCGAGGTTTCGGCCCGCCGCAGGACGGCGTTAATGCGGGCCACGAGCTCGGGGAAGCTGAAGGGCTTGGTGATATAGTCGTCGCCGCCCATTTCCAGGCCCCTGATGATGGCGATTTCGGAGTTGTTGGCGGTGAGGAAGATAACGGGAATTTCGAGGTTTTCTTTTTTGAGATTTTGCAGGAGGGTGAAACCGCTTTGATCGGGCAGGCTGATGTCCAGCAAGAGCAGGTTGGCGAAATTGTTGCGCAGGAAATGCGGCACGTGAGTGGCCCGGTGGTAGACCTGGGTCTGCATCCCCGCCGTTTCCAGCTTCTCTGAAATCAGAGCCGCCAGTTCCTTTTCGTCCTCGACGATGACGATTAGCGGTTTGTTTTTAGCTGCCATGGTTCCGGATACAACCAAACAATAGAACGGTGAAAAATATAAAATATTTCCCCGAAACGATTTTCCAAGCTAAAATTACCTGCATAAATCCCATAAAAAGGCCCTTTCCCGTTTTTTAATTTTAATTTCTTTTGACAGCCGGATGTCAACGATTTTTTAAAAATGCTTCTGGGAAGGAATGAAACCGCGCGTTTTTTGCGGCGAGAAGCGGCTCGACAAACCGGACGCGGACTGCTTAAAGAATTGCTGCTCATGGAAGAAAAACCGTTATTGATGCTGGGATTGCCCAAGGGCAGCCTCGAGGAAGCCACTATTGCCCTTTTTGGCAAGGCCGGCTGGAACATCTCCAGGAATTCGCGCTCCTACAAACCCTCGATTGACGACCCGGAAATAGACGGGCGCTTTGTCCGGGCACAAGAAATCAGCCGGTACGTCGAGAGCGGTTTCTTCGACGCCGGGCTGACGGGGCACGACTGGATTCTGGAGAACGGCTCCGACGTCGTCGAGGTTTGCGACCTGATATACAGCCGGACTTCGGCCCGGCAATCCCGGTGGGTGCTGGCCGTGCCGGAGGACTCTCCCGTGCGTTCAGTCAAGGACTTGCAGGGCAAGACCATCGCCACGGAAATCGTCAACATCGTGCGAGGCTACCTCCGCGAGAACGGCGTGGATGCCGAAGTGGAGTTCTCCTGGGGGGCCACGGAAGTCAAAGTGCCCGAACTGGTGGACGGGATCGTGGATTTGACGGAGACGGGAAGCTCGCTGCGCGCCGCCAATTTGCGGATTGTCGAGACGCTTCTCCGCACCAACACCAAGTTCATTGCCAACAAACGCAGCTGGGAAGACCCGGCCAAGCGCCGGAAAATTGACAACGTGGCCATGATGCTGGAGGGCGCCCTGGCCGCGAGGGGCCGCGTGGGGCTGAAACTCAACGCCCCGAAAGACAAGCTGGAGCTGCTTCTGATCGAGCTGCCCGCCTTGCGCAACCCCACCATCAGTCCCCTTTCCGATGCCGGGTGGGTGGCGCTGGAAACCATCATCGAGGAGAGCGTGGTGCGCGATATCATGCCCCAGCTCAAAGAACACGGCGCCGAGGGCATTGTCGAGTATCCCCTCAACAAGATCATTTTTTGATTGCCGGATTGCAGCCGTTCGCGGTTTTGAAACCGGCGTGTCACGGGCTTTGACGGCAGCCTCAAGCGCGGAAAAATCAAGGTTGAAAAAACAAATCTTTTCGCGCATTTTAACCAAGGTGCCCACGTATGTCTATGAAGTGGTGAAGCGAGACGGCGCCGCCGGGGAAACCTTCGAGGCGCAACAGCGGATGACCGACCCGCCCCTCGAGCGCCACCCCGCCACCGGCGAGCCGGTGCGCCGCGTCTACGTCCCGCCCTTCCTATCCTCCAAATACACCCCCGGGCAGACGAAAAGCCGCCTCGACGCGAAAAACATCGAAAAGCAAGGCTTCACCCGCTACGAGCGCGACAAACTCACCGGCCAATACCACAAAACCGCCGGCAAAGGCGGCCCCAGCGTCATCCAGCGCCCGCCCGCCCCATGAAATTTCCGGGCCGGCTTTCGCGCATTTTATTTGATATTGCCGGTTCCCGGCGGGTATATGCAATGGATGATGGATGGATGCCGCCGCTTTCTGAAAGCCTGCCGGGGTGAACCGGCGGACCGCCCCCCCATCTGGCTGATGCGCCAAGCCGGCCGTTGCATGCCGGAGTACCGCCGCTTGCGCCAACAATACGCTTTCAGACAAATTGTGCGGACTCCGGAACTGGCCGCGGAAGCGAGCCTCCAGCCGACGCGCCGTTTCGGGTTTGACGCCGCCATCGTATTCAGCGACATTCTAATTGTTCCCGAAGCTCTTGGGCAGCCCTTCGAAATCAGAGAACCGGGAGGAGTGGAAATGGCATGGCGGGCGGATTCCGCTGAAACAATCGGGCGGCTTGACCCCGCCGGAACCGCGGAAAAACTCGGTTTCCTCGCCAAAGCCATCCAGCTGCTGAAAACCGAACTCGCCGGGAAAACGGCGCTGATTGGTTTTGGCGGAGCTCCATGGACGCTGGCTTGCTATATGGCCGAAGGCGCCGGGCGCAACGGCTTTCCCGCCATCAGGCGTCTTTATTACGAGAACGCCGCTCTTTATGAAGAGCTTCTAATCAAAATCACCGCCGCCGCAACCGCCTGCTTGAAACTGCAAATCGAAGCGGGCGCCGACGCCGTCCAGATATTCGACACCTGGGCGGCCCTCTGCCCGGCGGGCGCTTATGAAGGCATGTCTTTGCGCTGGATCCAAAAGATCATTTCGGCTTTGCCCGCGGAGGTTCCAGTCATCCTTTTCGCCAGAGGCATGAACGAGCGCGCCGAAACGCTGGCCGCAAGCGGCGCGGCCGTTTTGAGCCTGGACTGGGCCACATCCCTCGCCGGGGTCAGGCGGCGCCTTCACACGCCCCCCGCCTTGCAGGGCAACCTCGACCCCGCGGCGCTTCTTGCAAACCCCGGAACCGTCAAAGCGGAGGCCTTAAAGATACTGGAAGAAATGAAACCATTCAGCGGTCATATCTTTAACCTTGGACACGGCGTCTTGCCGGAGACGGAAACCGAAAATCTGGAAGCCCTTGTGGAAACCGTCACATCTTTCCGCAAACGATCCGGCAAGGAGCCATCCGCTCCCCCAACAGAAAAAAGAAAAAAAGCCAAACCATGAGCCTGGCAGGACTCGACTTGGAGTTAATCCGCAAATACGACCGGCCCGGCCCGCGCTATACATCCTACCCGACCGCCGTCCAGTTTCACGATTCGGCGGACAAGGAAGCGCTGCTGGCGGAAGCGGCGCGCGGGACCGGCCCCCTCTCGCTTTATTTTCATATCCCGTTTTGCGAGCACTTCTGCTGGTTTTGCGCCTGCCATACCTTCGCCGCCAACGACCGGCGCAAGGCGGACTCCTACCTGGACGCCCTGGAAAAAGAAATGGAACTGCTGCTGCTTCATCTCCAGCCCGGCCGCCCCGTCACGCAAGTTCACCTGGGAGGAGGAACGCCCAATTTTCTTTCTCCGAAACAGATCGAGCGCTTGGGAAACCTTATTCACGGGCATTTTTCCCTCGCGCCAAAAGCCGAGCGGGCGGTGGAATTGGACCCGCGGACCCTGACGCCCGCCCATATCCAGGCATTCAGACAGGCGGGATTCAACCGCGCTTCCCTCGGCGTCCAGGACACCAACCCCGAAGTGCAAAAGGCCATCCGCCGAAAACAAAACTGCCGGGTGAACGAAAACGCCCTGCGGGGGCTGCGCCAGGCAGGTTTTCATTCCATCAACGTGGACTTGATTTACGGCCTGCCGCTTCAGACGCCGGAAAGCTTTGGCCAAACTCTGGATGAAGTTATATCGTGGGGGCCGGACCGGCTGGCCGTCTTCAACTACGCCCACGTGCCCTGGCTCAAACCGGCGCAGGAAAAAGTCCGGCAATCCGGTTTGCCCGGCCCTGAAACAAAGCTGCAACTGCTCATCCGGACCATAGAAAAATTAACGGGGGCGGGCTACGTGTTCATCGGCATGGATCACTTCGCCAAGGAAACGGACGAGCTGGTGGCGGCCCAGCGCGCCGGCGCGCTCCAGCGCAATTTCCAAGGTTACGGCGCCCGCGGCGGAACGGATATTTGCGCCTTCGGCCTCTCCGCCATCTCCCAAACACAAACCTCCTACCGCCAAAATCACAAAGCCTTTGATCCTTATCACGAAGCGCTGGCAAACGGGCGCCCGCCGCTGCAACGCGGCTGCCTCCTCAACCGCGAAGACCAGATTCGCCGCCGCGTTATCATGGAGCTGATGTGCCACTTCAAACTGGACTTCACCGCCCTCTCGGAGGAACTGGGAGTGGAATTGCGGCGGCACTTCGCCGAAGAACTCGAACAGTTGCGGGTCATGGAGGAAGACGGCTTGCTCACGCTGACGGATGATCAACTGCGGGTCAGCTTCACGGGGCGCTTGTTGATCCGCAATATCGCGATGGTGTTCGACGCCTGCCGCCAGTCCGGTGAAGGGCGCCACTCCCGCACCGTGTGACCCATGGACCCCGCTGCCAAAACCATTGTCATCATCGGCGCCGGGATAACGGGGCTTGCGGCGGCCTGCCGCCTGAGGGCGAAAGGATTTGATGTGCGGCTGCTCGAAGCGGCCCGCCACGCCGGCGGTTTAATACAAACAGAGGCCGCGCAAGGTTATCTGGCCGAATTGGGGCCTAACGCGATGCTCCTGCCCGGCAGAAGCGCGGAAGAATTCCTCCATGAAACCGGCATGGCCGGAGAGATGCTGGAACCGGGGAAACAGGCCCAAAAGCGTTTTCTGGTCAAAAACGGTCAAGTGATTCCCGCGCCGTCAGGCCCCGTCTCATTTTTAACGACCCCCCTCTTTTCGCCAGGCGCCAAATGGCGGTTGTTCCAAGAGCCGTTCATCCCTCCCGCGCCGGAAGGCATGGAAGAGAGCGTCGCGGGATTCGTCCGCCGCCGCCTGGGGGCCGAATTCCTTAACCGCGCCGCCGCCCCGCTGGTTTCCGGCATTTTCGCGGGAGACCCGGAGCGGCTTTCGATCCGTTACGCCTTCCCCCGGATATGGCGGCTGGAGCGCATTGGAGGATCGCTGCTCAAAGGGGCGCTCTTGACCATGTGGCGCAATAAAAAAGAAGGCGCGCCGCGTTTCCGCCGCCGGCTGGTTTCTTTCCGCTCCGGGATGCAAGCCCTGCCGCAAAAACTGGCCCGTCTCGCGGGAGAAAGTTTGAGGACTTCCGCTGCCGTCACCGCCATCCGCAGGCAAGAAAAGCATTGGCGGGTCGAGTGGACGGAAGGCGAAGTGTTCCGCGCGGCGCCGTGCGCCGCCGTGCTCCTGGCCGTCCCCGCGCATCAAATCCGCGCGCTTCCTTTGCCCAAAGAAATAAACGAGCGGATGCGGCCGCTCGATGATATTTATTATCCGCCCGTCAGCGTGGCGGTCTTCGGCGGCTGGCGCAAACAAGTGAGGCATCCTCTTGACGGCTACGGAATGCTGGTTCCCGCCATGGAAAAAAAACACATCCTCGGTGTGCTGTTTTCATCCTCGCTCTTTCCGGGACGGGCGCCGGAAAGGCGGATTTGCCTGACGGCGTTTATGGGCGGCGCCACCATGCCGGAACTGGCGCAAAAGCCGCCCGGTGACGTGATGGCTCTGGCGCGGCGGGACCTGAAGGACTTGCTGGGCTTCGAGGGCGAGCCGCTCTTCCAGCGGTATTATTCCTGGCCGCAAGCCATCCCGCAATACAACCTGGGCTGCGGGCGCCTTCTAAATGAAATGGCGGAAATTGAAAAGGATTATCCCGGCCTGTGGCTGGCCGGAAGCTACCGGGGCGGTGTCGGCGCGGGTTCCTGCATCGAGTCGGCTTTGACTCTGGCCGGAAAAACCGCCGCCGCGTTGTCTTCGCGGACAGCGGACGCTTAATTCAACCGCCATGCCGAAACAAGCGGCGCTGCTGGTCAACTTCGGCTCCCCGGAAACCCCGGAGGTGCGGGACGCCCGCCGTTTTTTAAAACAGCTCCTTTCCGATCCGCGGGTGCTGGACATGCCGGCGGCGCTGCGCTGGATGCTGCTGCGCGGCGTCATCCTTCCATTCCGCGCCCGGCGGACGGCCGCCAGGTGCCGGGCCGTTTGGACGGCGGAAGGCTCTCCCATGCTCTTTCACAGCCGCAGGCTGCTCGAACGCCTGCGCGAGCGGATCCGTGTTCCCGCCGCTCTGGCCATGCGCTACGGCCGCCCCGCGGCGGGAGGGGTTTTGGAAGATCTGGCGGAAGCGGGAGTGGAATCGCTTCTCGTGATGCCTCTTTTTCCCCATTACGCGCGCTCTTCCTATGAAACCGCGGCCGAAAAAGTCAGGGACGAAACCGCCAGGCGGAAATTGAGCCTCCGGCTGGATTTCATGCCGCCGTGTTACGCGGAAGACGGCTACATCGGGGCGCTGGCCGCCGCCGCCGAGCCGTATTTTCGAAATGAATACGACAAGCTGCTCTTCAGTTTCCACAGCCTGCCCGCGGACGGCTCCGGCGCGGCCTTGAATTACCGCGGCCAGTGCCTGAAGACAGCGGAAAAACTCTCGGCCCGCCTGAATTTGCCGCCGGAGAAACGGGAAGCCGCTTTTCAGTCCAAATTCGGGCCGGGACGCTGGCTGGGGCCTTTCACGGAAAAAAGACTGGCCGAAATGCCCGGCGAAGGCGTCCGGAAACTGCTGGTGATATGCCCGTCCTTCACGGCGGACAACCTGGAGACATTGGACGAAATAGGCCGCCGGGGCAAAGCCGTCTTCATCCAATCGGGCGGGGAGTCGCTGGACTTGATTCCCTGCCTGAACAGCCATCCCGCATGGGCATCTTTTCTTGCAAAACAAATCAACCTTTGGTTAAACCAGCTGGCGTGACCGGAACCGGGCATATTTTTTTCGCCGCCGCCGGATTGATATATCTGGCGGCTTTTGTCCTGCGGCTCACCCGGAGCCGGCGGGGCCGTCCGGATTCTTTTTGGCCGGGGATTGAAGCGGCGGGCTGGCTGGCGCAAACGGCCGGGCTTTGGCTGCGCGGCCAGCACAACGGATGCTGTCCGGTGGCGAATCTTTTTGAGACAGCTCAATTCGCGGTTTGGACCTTGGTCTTCCTGTATCTGCTGGCTGGAGCGGCTTTCCGTTTGAGCTTTCCCGGGATCTTTTCCCCGGCGCTTGCGGCTTTCTTCACGCTGCTGTCGCTCGCGGTTCCGGCATGGGACGCGGGCGGGCCATCCGCCGCCTTGCGGGAGCACCCCGCGGTGTCCGCGCACGCCGCTCTCGCCGTTTTCAGCTGCGGGGTGTTCGGCCTGCTGGCGGTCACGTCGCTTATGTATTTGATCCAGCATTACAACCTGAAAAGCCGCCGCCAGGGAAGACTCGCTTTGCGGATCCCGTCCCTGGTCCAGCTGGAGCGGATCAACCGCCGGCTGCTCCTGGCCGGGTTCGCCGCTCTGACTGCCGCCTCCGCGCTTGGCCTGGCCTGTTGGCGGCAGGCGGACGTCCGGATGGCGCGGCTCAAATTATCCGGCGCGGCGCTTTTATGGCTGGCGTGCCTGGCGGTCCTCGTCTTGGGCCGGTCCCGCCGGCTGCTTCCGGCGCGTCTGGCCTGGGCGGGCCTGTCGCTTTTCGCCGCGGCCCTCGCCGTCCTCGGGCCGGTGGAGATGGGCCGCGGCCCGCCGGAGCCCCCCGCTTCGGCCCGGCAACATTGATTTCAGCCTTATGCTCTTCGCCACCGGCATCAACCACCACACCGCGCCGATCGAATGGCGCGAAAAGCTTTCCCTCGAAGGCGGCCGGAAAGACGTGTTCCACCGGGGCTTGCGCCGCCTGCCCGGCCTCAAAGAATACACCGTGCTGGACACCTGCAACCGGCTGGAAATCTTCGCCGTGGGTGAAATGAAGGAAATCCGGCTGAAAGCGGAGCGGTTTTTTCACGAGTTCCACAGCCTGACCCGGGCGGAATTCGAACGGCTCCGCTATTGGCAAGAGGAAGCCGGCGTTGTCCGCCACCTGCTGGAGGTCGCGGCGGGGATAGACTCGCAAATGGCGGGGGAAACTGAAATTTTCGGCCAAGTCAAACGAGCCTACGCGGAAGCGGCCCGCCTCGGGGCTGCAGGCCCCGTGCTGCACCGGCTTTTTCAAAAGAGCTTTCAAACCGTCAAATGGCTGCGGGCGCATACCGACATCTGCCGGGGGCAAATCAGCATCGGCAACGTGGCGGCGGAGCTGGCCCGGCGGATGTTTGGGGACCTTGGCGCGGGCCGGGCGCTGGTTATAGGAACCGGCGAAGCGGGCGAAAAAACCCTTGCGGCGCTGCGAAGCCGCGGTGTCAGGCACATCGCCGTGTCCGGCCGGCGGGGGAAACGGGCCGGCGCGCTCGCCGCCCATGCCGCCGCAAGCATGGTGGACTATCCGGCGGTTCCGGAATGCCTGCATGAATTCGATATCGTCTTATGCTCAACCGCGGCGCCCCGGCCCGTTCTCAACCGCGCTCAAGTGGAAAAAGCCGCCAGCCGCCGGCCGCGGCGGCCTTTGTTCCTGATTGACTTGGCGGTGCCCCGCGATGTCGAACCGGCGGCGGGGAAGTGCCCCAACGTTTTTCTCTACAACCTCGATGACCTGGCCGCTATCGCCAATGAAAACCTGGAGCGCCGCCGGGCGGAGATCGAGCGTTGCCGCCGCCTGCTCCATAACCGCGCCGAGCGGCTGTGGCGGGGCTTCGGTGAAAACGGCGGCGCGCCGGTTACCGGATAAACTGCACCAGCCAGTCAGCGGGGGTGACGCCTGCCGGGCATTGCAGCATTTCCCGGATGCGTCCGGCAGCTTGTTGGGCTTCTTCTGTTTTTTTGGGATTGTCCAGAAATTCGACCATCTCGGCCGTCAAATTCCCCGGTTCGGCCGCTTCTTGGATATATTCCCGGTATAAAGGGCGTTCAAGAAGGATATTGGCGATTCCCAGGTAGGGCACTTTTATGAGCGCGCGCCCGGCAAAGTAAGTCAGCGGATGAGTCCGGTAAACAACCGCAGCGGGTATTCCCGCCAGAGCGCATGCCATGGATATGGTGCCGGAGCTTGCCAGCGCCGCTTTCCCTTCGGCCCCTTTTTCCGCCGGGACAAGTTGAACGGCGGACTGGATGCCCGGGAATTCGGTCAGCTTGGCTTCGAGCAAGTTTTTCAACGGCTCGTCCGGATAAACCGTCACCGCGCGCTCGTCCGGCCGGGCCTCATGCAGATAGCGGAAGGCCTGGAGCATGGGCGGGAAAATCCGCCCGGCCGCTTCACGGCGGCTGCCGGGCAGAAGCAACAACGGGCCGTCCGCCCGGAAAGACACCGGCAATTGAAAGCCTTCTTCGACAAAAGGGTGTCCGACAAACCGCACTTGCAGGCTGGTGTCTTTGTAACAGTCTTCCTCGAAGGGGAATATCGCCCCCAAACCGTCCAGCAAACGCGCCATTTCAAACCGCCGCACGGGATTCCACGCCCATACCTGCGGGCTGATATAGTAAAAGAGCGTCACACTGCCTCCCGACTGGCGGCTGAGTCCCATCTTGTAGAGTTTTTTTGCCAGCCTCAGATTAAAGCCGGGGTAGTCCACGAGGCATACGGTCTTGGGCTGGTTTTCCTCGATCCATTTGACCGTCTTGCCGAAGAGCGCCCGGAAATAAAAATAATTCTTGAGCACCTCCGCCAATCCCACCACGGAAGAGGCCGTCAGATCGTGTATCAGCTGGACCCCCGCCCGCTCCAGCTTCGGCCCCCCTAAAGCGGCGATGTTGAGTTTCGGGCGGATGCGCAACAGGTCTTCCACCACCCGCGCCATATGCTGGTCTCCGGAATGCTCTCCCGCGACAATCAGCAAATCCACCGGCTGGCTGCGCGGAGGCGGCAGTTTAATAGCGAATGATGACGGCATGTTTCGCGCTCCGGTTATGACGAGGAGAAGGCTCTTAGCAACCCTAAATCACAAGCGCCGTCAGGCGCTTCCGCCGCGGATTTGGCTGGTGATTCTCAGCGCCGCATCGAGCGCCGCGCGCCCCAGAAGCGGCCCCACTTTGGGGCCGGCCTCCCGGCGGACGCAATCAACGAATGACGCCAGCTCGATTTTCAGCGGCTCGGCTTTTTCGATTGGAATTTCTTCCCGCCGCAATTCCTGCCCTTCCTGGCGCAGCAGATGGCCTTTTTGTTCCATAAAATTGAGGGAGAGATAAAGCCGGGGCTGAAAGACCCGGATTTCTCGGACTTTTTTCTGGCTGACCCGGCTGGCGTTAAGGTTGGCCACGCAGCCGTTTTCAAACACCAAGCGGGCGTTGGCGATGTCCTCGGCGGGCGAGAGGACGTTGACGCCGACGCTTTCGATTCTTTTCACGGGTGAACGCGCCAGACTGAGGACCACGCCAATGTCATGGATCATCAAATCCAGGACCACCCCCACTTCGGTGCCGCGCACATTGAACGGAGCCAAACGCTCGGCGGTCAAGTAGCGGGGCCGGTCCACGTTTTTTTCCAAAAACGCCATCACGGGATTGTAGTTTTCGATGTGGCCCACCTGGACGATGCGATCTTTGTCTTGCGCCATCTTCAAGATGCGGCCGGCTTCCTCCAAGTTGACGCACAGGGGTTTTTCAATGAGCAGATGGCAGCCGGCGGCGAGCAAAGGCAGGGCGGCTTCACAATGCCTGTCCGTGGGCACCACGACGCTGGCCGCCTGGCAGGCCCGGCCCAGTTCCTCGAGAGAGGAGAAGACGGCGCACCCGTGCCGCCGGGCGACCTCCCCGGCCCGGGCCTTGTCGGTGTCATAAACTCCCGCCAGCCCCGCGCCCTCGAGTTCGGCGTAGATACGGGCGTGGTGCTGCCCCAGGTAACCCACTCCCGCCACCCCGCATTGGATCGGTTCCGTCATAAAATCAAGCAAAACCGGGAATAGGAGGTTTGACAAGCGGCTCTTTCGGGAAACAGCGGAATAAGATTACACCGGCAACACCATGAAGATCACTCCAAAAATAGCCGAAGTCATCAACAAGCAAATCAACAGCGAGCTGGGCGCGCAGTACACCTATATGGGGATGCAGGCCTGGTTCGAGTCCACTCCATACGAGGGCTTCGCCCGGTGGATGAAAATCCAGGCCGATGAAGAGCACGGCCACGCCCGGCGGTTTTTCAGCTATCTGAATGAGCGCGGCGGCAGGGTGGAACTGATGCCGCTTGACGCGCCCAAATGCGCCTTCCAGTCGCCCCTCGAGGCTTTCCAGGCGGCGCTGGCGCACGAAGAAAAAGTCACCGGGCAGATCGAGGCCATCTATGATCTGGCCCTCCGGGAAAAGGACTATCTGACGGCCGGTTTCCTCAACTGGTTCTTGGAAGAACAGGTGGAGGAAGAAGACAACGCCCGCCGGATTGTGGAAAAACTCGAAGCGGCGGGAGATAACCTCAACGCCGTCATGGCCCTGGACCGGGCGGCCGCCGCGCGCGAGGAAGAATAACTGGCGGCTAAACCGGCGAAAGCGCGAGAACCTCCGCGCCGATAGCGTCGGCCACCAGCCGGCCGCGGCCGGTCAGTTGGATGCCGCCGCCGCCGCGCGCCAGCAGGCCTTCCCGTTCCAGCCTGCTCCAGAGCGGCAGCCAGCGGGCGAAGTCCACCCCCGGAAATCTTTTTTCCAAAGCCCCCAGGTCCGCTCCCTCATTCATGCGCAAGCCGAAGATCAGGCAGTCGGCGGCCAGCATTTCCGGGCCCAGGCGGACTTCGTCCTCCCGGCGCTGGCGGCCGGAAGGCGCGCCATCGAGCCACGCTTCCAGAGAAGCGGGGTTGCGCCAGCGCCGCCCTTTGTATTGGCTGGCGGCGGAAGGCCCGAAGCCCAGCCATTCGCCCATCCGCCATGTATTTATATTATGGATGCATTCGCGCCCGGGGCGGGCGTAATTGGAAATTTCATACTGGCGAAAGCCCGCCGCTTCCAAAACCTCCAGGGTTTTCATATAAAAGACGGCCTCTTCCTCCTCCGGTTTTGGCTTTCGCCTGCTTGCGCGGAGGCGGCGGGGCAAGGCGGCTTCATCCTCATACGTCAGGCAGTAAGCGGAGATATGCGCCGGGCCG
>CAZYUX010000029.1:0-19009 GCA_964650745.1 uncultured Puniceicoccaceae bacterium | reverse complement strand
CGGCGATGGCGCCTTCGACGCGGGCCAGCGTTTCGGCTGTCGCGCGGCAATGGGGATAGCGGGCGCGGGTGATTTCGAGCACGGAGCGGGCGCGGGCCAGGCGCCCGCTGGCCTCGAGTGTCCGCGCGGCGGAGCGGTAAACGCCGATGGGATAATGCCCCTTGGACAGTTGCTCTTCGAGGCCGCCTTCTTTATTCGGTGATTCTTTCAGGGCGTTCATCAGCAAAGAGAGTAATTTCCATTGGCTTGCGTAATTTCCGCCTGTGCCGCCATCTTCTGGCGGGAGCATTTGTTCGAAAGCGCTTTGGGCTTCCTCCCATTTTTCTTCGGCCAGAAGGCTTTTCACACAGGCAATGTGGAAGGCGTCGAGCGGGAATTCGTGTTTCCGGGCCGCTTCCAGGCAGCGGCGGGCCAGCTGGCTGTCGGGAAAGTCCGCCATGGCGGCGGCCAGGCGCGCCGCCGCGGCTGGAGCGGCGCGCCAGCGGTCCAGGAGAATGTCCGTTCCTTTGATGGCTTCATCGCGCCGGCCGCTTTTCAGCAGCATTTCCACGGTGTATATGAATGATCGGGGGTAGGGGACGGCGCGCATCAATTCCATGAGAGTGCTGTCCATGGCTTTGATTTCACCTTGTTTATGCTGGATGGCGGCCCGGGCTTTGAGGAGGAATTCGTTGGGTTTCGCCAGTTTGTCCATGTTGCGGCTCACCACTTCGGTTGCTTCATCCAGGCGGCCCAGCCGGATCAGGGCAATGATTTCACCGTCCACGGCTTGGAAGTTCCAGTCCGGATTGCGGTTGATTTTCCGCACGAAATCGAGGGCCTCGGCATATTTTTCCAAATGCAGCAAAGTTTCCATCCGGGCTTTGCATGCGCGGCGTATGATTTGCTGGCCGGGGGAGCGGGGTTCTTCCGTCTTTTCCGCGTCCGGCTTCAGGGGGACGGGCGGGTTGTTTAGAAGCTCTTCGGCGGCGCGCAATATCAGGTCATGGTTTTGGCAATAAGCCGCCAGGTCGAAGAAGTAGTCGTAGAAAGCGGCGGAGCCGGGCTGGAAGGGCAGCCCTTCTTCCATGACTTTCATGGCCCGGGAGGGGTATCCCGCGCCAGCTGTGAGTTTGGCCAGCGCCAGCCGGCCTTCGATGTGGCCGGGTTTTCTTTTGAGACCGGCGCGCAGTTTCCATATGCTTCCGGCGTATTTGCCCTGTCCGGCTTCCTCAAGTCCCAGGTTGATCAAGGAGCAGGCCTGTTTTTCGCGCATCTGGGGCCAGCTGCCGGGCCAGATCAAGTCCCGGTAGGTGATGGAATTCCAGGGCCTGCGTTGAAGGTAAATTAAAGCGGCTCCGGCCAGCGCGAAGTACGCGGCAACCGCTGCGGCCAGCGCCGCCAAACCCAGGCGCTTCCAGTTGAAATACAATAGAAGCGCTCCATCCTCCTGCCGGGACCAGCCGGCCATGCCAAAGAGCTTGTGCGGCTTTTGACCTCGCGTTCGTTTTTTGGCCAGGATGATTTTCATAACCCGCATCCCACTGGCGGAGGGCGGCCCGCTGTCAATGGCGTTGGCGAAGTTTCAAATTCTTGTTAGCGTTTTTTTCGCTTTTGTCCATCCTTTATCACGTGACAATTGCTTTACAGGAAAGACGCGGGATAGTTGAGGCGAGCCGGGCGTCTCCTTTTTAGCATTCCGGATTTAAGGTTGTTTTGCCCTCGCAAAGGCCTTCCCTGGCGCCGGTTTTTAATTGCCGGCGGTGTGGTCCATCTGGACATCCGCGCCGAGATGGTCCAGGTAAAACTGCCGGACGAGGCGGTATATTTCCTGGGTGTCGGGAGCGTCCAGCACAACGCCGGCCAGCTCGCGGGCTGATTCGGCGGTCATGTTGCGCAGCAGGTATTTGATTTCCGGCAGGGATTGGGGGACCACGCTCAGCTCCGTGATGCCCAGCCCGATGAGCGGCCCCAGGTAGAGCGGGTCGCCTCCCATTTCGCCGCAAACGCTCACCGGCAGATTCTTCTTCCGGGCCGCCTCGGCCACGTTTTTCAAAACGCGCATGACTGCCGGATGGTTCGGCTCGTAAAGGTGGCTGACGCGGTCGTTGACACGGTCCACGGCCAGGAGGTATTGTATGAGGTCGTTGGTGCCGATGCTGAAGAACTGGCAGTGCTCGGCCAGCAGGTCCGCCACGGCGGCGGCGGCGGGAATTTCGATCATGATGCCCGCCTCGATGTCGGGGTTGAACTCCGCCCCGCGTTCGGCCAGTTCTTGTTTGGCTTCTTCGAGAACCGCGTTGGCCTGTTTCAGCTCCCGCACCCGGCCGATCATGGGATACATGACTTTGACGTTGCCGTGCGCTCCGGCCCGCAGTATGGCCCGCAGCTGCTCTTTGAACAGCGGCATGTGGTCGAGGCAGAAGCGGATGGCCCGGTAGCCCATGAAAGGGTTGGCCTCCTGGTAGTTGAAAAACGGGCTTGGCGTGATTTTGTCGCCTCCGAGGTCGAGCGTGCGGATGACCACGGGGCGGGGGGCCATGTTTTCCGACACCCGGCGGTAGATCTCATATTGCTGGTCTTCGTCCGGAAAGGCCGAGTTTCGCAGGAAGACCACCTCCGTGCGGAACAGCCCGACGCCTTCGGCGCCGCACTCCGCCAATTTGCGGACGTCTTCAAAGCCGTCTATGTTCAAGAGGATTTTGACGCGGTGGCCGTCCTTGGTTTGCGCGGGCAGATGGGCGGCGGTCTGGTATTTTTGCTGGATGAGTTCGTGCTCGCGTTTGACCTTGCCGTAGCGGCCCAGACTTTCTTCTGACGGGTTGACGATAACGACGCCGTCGAAGCCGTCCACCAGCAGGATGTCGCCCGATTCCACTTCCGCGGTGATGGCGCGGAGGCCGACGACGGCGGGGACGTTGATCGAGCGTGCCATGAGCACGGTGTGGCTGGTGCGGCTGCCGGCGTCCGTCACGATGGCCAGGGCTTTGTTTTTATCCATCGTCGCGGTGTCCGACGGGGTCAAATCCTGGGCGGCAATGACGCGCGGTTCCGCCAGCTGGCTCAAGCTTTGCCGGGCGGCGCCAAGGAGGTTGTGCAACACGCGCTGGGAAACGTCCTGGATGTCGCCGACGCGTTCCTTGATGTAGGCGTCGTCAATATGCGAGAAGGCCTCGGCGTAACGCGAGGCGACTCTTTCAAACACGAATTCAATGTTTTCTCCTGTTTCGTTAAATTCGCGGACGGTTTCCTCAAGAAAGGCGCGGTCCTCCAGCACCATGAGATGGGCGTCGAAAATGAGGGCTTCCTCTTCCCCCAGTTTCTGGGCGATTTCCGCCCGCAGCTCGGAAAGCTGGCGGCGGGTTTCCATGATGGCTTGCTCGAAGCGGGCGATTTCCTCCGGCCGCTGGTTGTCGGGAACGGTATAGGAGGGAATTTCCAGTTTCTTTTTTATAAAGACTAAAGCCGGGCCGTGCGCCACCCCTGGAGAAGCCGCGATCCCTTTTAAGATTTTTTCTTTTTTCCGTTCCAGCGCCATCCGATTAATTATATTTAAAATATTTGTAAAAACCGCCCATGCGAATTGTCCAGATTGATTTTTAGCAAAAAGTTCAATGGGAACCCCCCGGTCAGATCAAATGGGTGTCAATATAAAAAGCATCCGGCCCCAGCCTGTCCAGAATAAAATCTCTTATTTTTTTTGCGTCCTTTCTTTTTCCCAAAATATAACAGGCGCTCCCGCTGCCGGTGAGACGGATGGCAGCTCCGAATGCTTCCCGCAGGCTCTCCCGCAAAACGGCATGAGATAAAAATTTCTTCCGCAATAAAGGCTCGAAGCTGTTGACCGCCGGCGCATGGGTGAAGTCTTCCTCTTGGAGCCACTCCCCGAGACGTCTTTCCGCTTCTTCAGCGGCCATGTAATGCCCTCGGGCGGCCAGCTGCCGGTAAGCCCGCGCGGTTTCCACGGAGTATTCGGGTTTGAACAGAATGACTGGCGTGCCGGAGAGTTTCGATGCCAGCGGGCCGCTGACCGCCTTCACCTTTGCACCCGTTCCGCGGATGACGACCGGCCGCGAGTGCAGGAAAAGCGGGCAGTCCGAACCCAGCCGCGCGGCAAGGTCCATCAGTTCGCCCGGTCTCAAAGGTTGTTCCGCCAGCAGGTTCATGGCCTTCAAGGCGGCAACGGCGTTGCTGCTTCCACCGCCCAAACCCGCGCCCGGAGGGATCCTCTTCTTAAGAAAAAACCGCAATCCGAAGGGCAGGGGACGCTGTTTCCGGAACTCCCTCGCCGCCATCAGGACCAAGTTGCCGCGCCCGGAAGGAACCTCCGAATGGGCGCAAGCGATTATATCTTCCCCCGGCCCTTTTTGCGGAACGGCCCATAGCATATCCCCAAAGCGAACGGGCGCCGCCACGGAAACCAAGTTGTGTCTGCCATCTTCCCGCCGGCCTGTCACGGCCAGGAAAAGGTTGATTTTGGCGGGAGCGAAGACGGCAACTTGCCGGTGTCCGGTGGCTTGCATGGGCGGTTCTATTTCGTTGATATCGTATGAGGAATAAGAATAATATGCCCTTTTGCAAAAAAAGAAAAATGTCCAGCGCCGTCATTCTTCTGGCCGCCGGAACCGGCGCCCGCATGAAAGGGTCCGCGGAAGATAAAATCCTCGCTCTCCTGGCGGGCCGCCCGGTGCTGTTGCATTCCATCGAAGCCTTTGCCCAAAGCGGTGTGGTCCGGGATGGCATTGTCGTCTATCGGGACGAAGAACAGCGCGCCGCCATGAGGCGCATAACGGCCGCGGGCGCCGGGCCCGCGCTGCCATTGGCGTGGGTTGCCGGGGGGCCCCGGCGGCGCGATTCGGTTCACAACGCTCTTCAATCATTGTCTGATGCCATTGAGTATGTTTTCATCCACGATTGCGCCCGGCCTCTTGTGCGCCCTCAGGTCATCCGCGAACTGGACCGGCTTGTGCGGCGGGATAAGGCGGCGGCCCTGGCTCATCCCGTCACGGACACGATCAAGAAGGCTGACGCTTCCCCTCCCGAGTGCTGTCGGCTGGAAGACCTGCCCCGCAGCCGCCTCTGGGCGATGGAAACCCCCCAGGCTTTCGCCCGGCCTTTGATTGTCCGGGCTTATGAGGATGTCTGCCGGTTGAACCGCCATATCACCGACGACACCGGCGCCCTCGCCGGGCGCGAGATCACCCTGCTTCCCAATCCCTTTCCCAACCCCAAGCTCACCTGGCCCGGCGATTTCGATCTTTTCGAATCCATCCTCCGCCGCCAGCGGTCCGCAAAGGAACAGCAATCCGTTCCCGCACGGCCAAATTGCCTTTAACTCATGACAAATGAAATTCCATTCCCGCTGGAGCGCCGCTATAAGACTTGCCGGAAGACCGGCTGAAATAAGATTGCTTTTAGCCGGGGCGCGGGGAAAATGCCGCGGCAATGGAAACCGAGGAAGTCAACGTCCTGAAAATCCTGACTTGCCCGCAGTGCGGCGGCCCTCTCGAACACGGTTACATCGCCGGGCATTGGTTTAACTTGAGATGGGTAAAAAAAGAAAAGACCAAAACCGTCTTCGCGGGCCGTCCCCTGCGGAAAAAGCTGGACTGGTGGAGCGCTCCAACCCTTGAAGCCGCCCGGTGCGGCGCCTGCAAAATCGGTGTCTTCCGCTATGATCATTGAGGTTTTGCCAGTGCCGCATTCTCCCGCCCGCGGGCATGGGGGCTGTTTTATAGCGCAACTTTGACAAGAGCCGGCTAACCAGCACGGAAAGAATCTATTCTTTCCCCAGTGCTTCGTTCAATTCGGCCAGCAGAGGTGTCCATGAGGCGGGCAAGTCCTCCGGGCGGTTCCGCAGGCGCTGGCGGATGCGGCGCAGAATAGCCGATGGGATGGCGCGGGGGAGGCGCAGCAGATGGCGCAGGCTGGTTTGCGCGTCCTCGTCCCGGCCGGCTTCGATTTCGATTTCGACAATTCGGCCTAAAAGTCTGGGGTAGCGGGGTTGCATGGCCATGCCGCGCCGCAGAACCGCTATGGCTTGCCGGGTTTTGCCGGTCCGGTGGAGGGTGTCGGCTAAATAGAGGATGGAATCGCTGCCGGTTTTTGCGTCTTCCAGGACTCTTTCGAGATAGAAATCCGCCAAATCCTTTTTGTCCAGGCAGGTGTAAAGAACGGTCCGCAAACTGTTATACCGCAATTTTTGTTCATCCAGCCAGTAGGGGTCTTCTTCTTGCAGCTTCGCGCAAAGCGCTTCCGCTTCCGCATAAGACGCCGCGTGAATAAACGCTTCCAGAAGAAGCATTGAAAAGACTCCGGAGTCAAAGCCCGCGGCGCGGGCCGCCCGGTGCGCCTGCCAGGCCCTGGCGGCGTTTCCGGTTCCCGCCAGCGCGCGCATGAATTCAAGCATGGTGTCTTCGTCGTCCCGGCAGTTTTCCAGCAGCCAAACAGCTTGTTCGCCGGCCTCTTTGTCTTTGCCGGACCGCGCGGCGGCGGTGAACAGGAGCAGGCGCGCCTCCTTGTCATGGGGATTGCCGTCCAAGTGCATCCGGGCATATTGGAAGGCTTTTTCATAGGCGTCAGCTTCCAGGCAGTGTTTCGCGAGCTGGCCATGCAGCGAGGCAGCCTCGCCGGGATGCGCCCCGGTAAAGGCTTCCAATTTTTTGACGGCTTGGCGGAGCATCCCCCGGCGGACGCTGAGTTTGGCCGCGAGCATGACGCCTTCTTTTTTTTCTTCCAGCTGGAAAAAGGAGATGAGTTCGGCGGTTTGGGAAATATTTCCGTGATCAAAATAAGCCTGGGCGGCGGCCAGGGCAATGGTTTGATTGTATGGATTGGGGCGGAAGGCCTTGCGCAGCAGCTCGCGGCTCAGCTTCAGCAGCTTTTCCCGCTGACCCATTTCCAGCAGCAGCTGGCAGCAGGTTTGGAGGTATTCCGCGTCCCGCCCGGCATAGTCAAGCCCCTCAATGAGATAGTCCGCCGCAGTGTCCGGGCGCGTGGTGAAGAGAACGCGGGCCAGATTCACCCGTGCGTCCAGATTTCCGGGATCGGTGTCCAAAGCTTTTTTCAGGAACTGAAACGCTTCGTTGCCATAACCTTCCGCGATGGCCTTGTCAGCCTGCCGCATGTAATAGCCGGCTATCCGGGCTGTAAGAGCTTGCCGGTTGAGGGGGTATAAGAACATGCTTCCCCAGCTGGTTTCCTCGTAACCTCGCCCGTATTTGAAATGATGGTAATACCCCGCCGTTTTTCCCGCCCATCCAAGGGCTGCCAGCGCGGCCGCGAGAATGGCTGCCCGGTTCCAGTTTATCCGCGTTCTCTTTTCCCCGGCCGCGTTGCGGGTTTTCACTGTCAGGCCTTTGCGGAGGGAGAGTCTCTTTTCGGGATCCGGTTTCACCTTTTGTTCTCGCGTGTAAGACAGGATATCGTAAGAGAAACCCGCCGGAGGAACAAGGTTATTTGCTCCGCGCTGGCGGGGCGCTTCTTCAGTCTTTCATATTGTAATGTTTTCAGCACGGTGTCTGCCGGGGGCGCTCGAGAAAGCCGGCCTTGCGGTAGACTTTGGCCATGGTTTTGTTGGCGCGTTTTTGCGCGGCGGCCGCGCTTTTGTTCAGAACCTCAAGCAGGTAATTCTTATCGTCCTTGATGGCGGTGTATTTTTCCTGGACGGGCTGAAGCATTTCCACGACGGCCTCGGCCGCGGCGGCCTTGAATTCGCCATAGCCTTTGCCCCGGAATTCGTTTTCCAAATCGGAAATGCTCCGCCTGGCGGCCGCGCTCATGATCTCGAGCAAGTTGGATATGCCCGGCTTGTCCTCTCGGGCAGCGATTTCTGAACCCGAGTCGGTCACCGCGCTTTTAATTTTTTTCCGGATGATATCCGGAGGGTCCGTGATGAACAGCGTGCCGCCAAGGTCGTTTTCCGACTTCGACATTTTGTTTTCCGGGTTTTGCAGGGACATGATCCGGGCGCCGCTGGAGCGGATGTCCACACCGGGCACTTTGAAAGTTTCCGAATAGGTGTTGTTGAAGCGGATGGCGATGTCGCGGGTAAGCTCGACGTGCTGGCGCTGGTCCTCGCCCACGGGGACGCTGTCGGCGTTGTAGATGAGGATGTCGGCGGCCATCAGCACCGGGTAGAAAAGTAGACCGGATCCGATGAGTTCGCCGGTCTGTTTCCTGGATTTGTCTTTGTATTGGGTCATGCGCTCGAGCTGGCCCACGGGTGTCAGGCAGGCGAGGATCCAGGCCAGCTCGGTGTGGCCGGTGACGCGGGACTGGAGGAAGATGCGGCATTTTTCCGGATCCAGGCCGCAGGCGATGTATTGGGCCGCGCAGTCGAGAGTGCTCCGCCGCAGTTCGGCGGGGTCGTAAGGCATGGTGATGGCGTGCAGGTCCACGATGCCGAAGTAGCACTCGTAATCATCAATCATCCGCGCCCAGTTGCGGGCCGCCCCGAGGTAATTGCCCAAGTGGAGCTTGCCCGTGGGCTGCATACAGGTCAGGACGACCGGTTTTTTTTCCTGGCTCATGAGGTGAGGGGCCTTGCGGCGGCGGGCCCGGGGTTACCGGTCTCTGATCCGCGTGTAAGGCCGCTGGCCCGGCCCCTGGTATATTTGCCGGGGGCGGTATATTCGGCTCCCGGGATTTTCCGCCACTTCCTTCCAGTTGGCGATCCACCCCGCCATCCGCCCGATCGCGAACATGACGGTGAACATTTCCGTGGGGATGCCTATGGCGTTCAAGAGGATGCCGCTGTAGAAATCCACGTTCGGGTATAGCTTGCGCTCGATGAAGTAGCTGTCCGTCCGCGCTGTCTCCTCGAGCTGCCGGGCGATGTCGAGCAGCTTGTCTTGATGGCCGAGTTGTTTGAGAACCTTTTCCGCCGCTTTGCCGAGCAGCCGGGCGCGGGGATCATAGTTTTTGTACACCCGGTGGCCGAAACCCATCAGCCGCCGCTTGCCGCTTTTCGCCATGGCGATGAATTTTTTCCCGTCGTCCCCGCTGTCGCGGATTTCCTCCAGCATCCGGATGACTTCCACGTTGGCGCCGCCGTGCAAATGCCCCCACAGGGCACAGACCCCCGCCGACACGGAAGCGAACAGGTTGGCCCCTCCGGAAGCCACCATGCGCACGGTTGAGGTGCTGCAATTCTGCTCGTGGTCGGCGTGCAGCATGAGGAACAGGTCCAGCGCGTCCGCCATGCCCGCGCGGTCTTCCCAGTCGTGATACGGCTCGGAGAACATCATGTGGAGAAAATTCTCCACGTAGCGCAGATCGCGCTTGGGGTAAATGAAGGGCAGGCCCATCTCCTTGCGGTAGGACATGGCGGCGATGGTCCGAACCTTCGACAGGATGAGCGCCGCGGCATGCTCGAAATGATCGAGGTCCTTCTCCCGGCTTCCCGTTATCTCCGGATAATAACAGCCCAGGGAATTGAGCATGGCCGAAAGTATGGCCATGGGATGGGAGTTGATGGGAAAGCCGTCAAAATGGGCGTTCATGTCCACATGGATCGGCGAATTGTAGCGGAGCTTTTCCCGGAAAGCCTGCCGTTCGGCGAGGGTGGGCAGCTGCCCGTATATCAGCAGATGGGCGGTGCTGATAAAACTGGAATGTTCCGCCAGCTCTTCAATTGGGATGCCCCGGTAGCGCAGGACGCCGTTCTCCCCGTCAATAAACGTGATCTTGCTGGCGCAGGAGCCGGTGTTGGCGTAGCCTTCGTCGAACGTGATGCAGCCGGTGCGATCCCGCAAATCCCGAATGTCTATGGCGCGCTCCCGCTCGGTTCCCGTGATGACCGGGAACTCGTGCGCTTTTCCTTCGATTTGTAATGTGGCTTTGTCGCCCATGATGGTTTCCCTGAAAAAAGTGAAGCCGCGGACGGATTTCGGCTGGTTGCCTTATGACTGAAGGGCAAGCTCAAGAAAATTGCGGTAAATTTGCAACCCCTTAACTTGGCTTTTTTCCGGATGAAACTGCGTGGCATAACAGCGCCCCCGGGCGATGGCGCTGGTGAAAATGCCGCCGTAATCCGTCTCGCCCCACACCAGGGAATCGTCTTCCGGCGCCGCGCGGTAGCTGTGGACGAAGTAGAACTGGTCCCCGGCCGGCGCGAGATTTTTGCTCAACGGCGTCTGCCGCCGGAACGATACGGCATTCCAGCCCATGTGGGGGATTTTCAAACCGGCCTCCGGCGGAAACCGGAAGCGTTTGACCCTGCCTGGAAACAAACCGAGACAAGGAGTATTCCCTTCCTCGGAATGCTCGAAGAGCGCTTGCAGTCCCAGGCAAATGCCCAAATAGGGGCGGTCCGCTCGTATCCACTCTTCAATCAGCCGGTCAAATCCGGTTTTCTTCAGCAGCGCCATGGTGTCCACAATCGCTCCCTGTCCCGGGAAGACCAGGCCCCGCGCCCCTTCCGTTTCCCGCGGCGAAAGGACCAGCCGGGGCGCCGCTCCCGCGTGCTCCCACGCCTTGAGCACACTGCGCAGGTTGCCCATGCCGTAGTCAATCACCGCGATTTCCGCTTTCGCCTTCATTGTCTGCGCTGGAAAAATAATGCCTGTCAGAACTCGGCGTTCTGTCCGGAAAGGTCAAGCTATTAGACGGGACGGCCCGGCGGCAGCGCTTTGGCGCCGGGATTTCGGGCTCCCGTCACCGTTTGGACAGCGGAAGCTGGACAAAAATGGTGGTGCCTTTTCCGGTTTGGGTTTCGAACCAGATTTTTCCGCGCAGGGCTTCGATGATGGATTTCGCCACGGCCGCTCCCAGCCCTGTGCCCTTTTTGCCCGCCGTCACGAACGGCTCGAAAAAATGCTCGCGGATTTCCGGCGGGATGCCGCCCGCGTTGTCGCTGATTTTCAACAGCACGGTGCCGCCATCCCGCACGTCCGCCTCGATGCTGATTTCGCCTTCCTGTTTTTTGAAGGCGGCGATCGAGTTGCCCACCAGGTTTTTTAATACGCGCAGCAGTTTCCGCTCGTCCCCCTCGATGCTGACATCTGGAACGTCTATGTTGATTTTCACATCGTCGTTTTCAAAGAAGGGCAGGTTCATCTCCTGGAAGCGCGTCAGGAGAGTCTGCAAGTTCAGCTTCGTCACAGCGAAATCGTGCTGCCCGCGGGCGAACTCGCTGATGTCTTCCGTCGTGTCGGCCAGCCGGCTGGCTTGCTCCTCGATTTTCGAGCAGATCTTCTGGGTCCGCACGTCTTCCTCATGGTCGGCCCGAATGAGCTGCGCCCCCAGGCTGATGAGGGTGGCGGGATTGCGCAGGTCTTCCACGATGGTGGCGGCGATTTTGTCCACCACCGACATTTTTTCCTTGCGCAGCAAGTCACTGACGTAGTGGTGGGTGGTCTGTTTGAGGTGGCGGATGATGCTGTTCAGAAGGATGGCCACGGGGCCGGGAATTTCGTCAAGATAGCGGTCAAGCGCTTCTTTGGGAACTTCCGCCACCACCGACCATGTCTTGGTCTCCGCCCGCAGCGATCGGGGATCCCCCGTGATGACCCCGATCTCCCCGAAATAATCCCCCGTCTTGGCGGTGCTGATGGTGCGGTACTCGCCCGCGTCCACCTTCTTCTGGAAGGCGATAACGCCGTCAAGGACGATGAAGAGGCTGTCCGGGGAGTCGCCCTCATCGAAAATGACGGTTTCGGAGGGGAATTCCTTGTACCGCGCATAGTTGCTCAGGAACTTCATCTGTTCCGGATTGGCTTTCTTGTAAAACGCGGTGGATTCGATGTCCATGGCCGGCCTCTTCTAATTGGATACGATTATGCGGAATGACACTCGAAAAAGGGATTAAGCGCCGGCCAAAGGCAGCTGGACATGGAAAGTGGTGCCCTTGCCGGTTTCCGTTTCGAAGCGGATGTTTCCCCCGTGGGCTTCGATGATGGACTTGGCGATGGCTGTTCCCAGTCCCGTGCCCCGTTTTTTCCCGTGGGTGACGAACGGCTCGAAAAACCGCCCGCGGATGGATTCCGGGATGCCCTGGCCGTTGTCCGCTATCCGAAGCTCGACTTTATTGCCGGACAGAATTTCTCCGGTGATGGCGATCCGGCCCCGGCCATCCTCAAAAGCGTCAATAGCATTTCCCACCAGGTTTTGCGTCACCCGCAGGAGTTTGTCTTCCTCCCCGCGGAGCGTTGCTTCGGGCACGTTGATTTCGATTTCGATATTCTCGTCATCGAAGTAAGGAAAATTCATTTCGCGGAAGCGCTCCATGAGCTTGGGCAGGCTGATATCAGATAGAACAAGGCTTTGCCGCCCGCGGGAAAACTCTCCCAGCTCCTCCGCCATTCCCAGCATCCGCTGGATCTGCTCCTCTATGTTGCGGCATAACCGCCGGGTCTTTTCGTCGTCGTGATACTGTTCGATCATCTGCGCGCCGAGGCTGATGATGCAGAAGGGGTTTTTAAAATCGTGGACGATTGTGTTGACCATGTTTCCCACCACCGCCATTCGCTCCTGGTGCAGCATGTCCTCGACGTAGTGCCGGGTGGTTTCGTTGAGGTGGCTGATGATGCTGCGCACGATGTTTTTCATCGGGCCGGGGACGTTGCGCAGATACTCCGCCAGGGCGTCGGCCGGAACCTCCGCCATCACGACCTTCGATTTGGATTCCGCGCGCAGCGCCCGAGGCCCTCCCGTGAAGACGCCGATTTCACCGAAAAAGTCACCCTCCCGGGCGGTGCTGATGGTGCGGAACTCTCCGTCCTCCAACTGCTTTTTAAAGGCGATCTCCCCTTCCAGCACCAAGTATAGGCTGTCCGACTGGCTGCCTTCCTCGAAAATGATTGTTCCCGGCGGGTATTCGCGCGACACCGCCGCCTCCCGCAATTCTTGTATCTGCTCCGAAGCGACCTTCTGAAAGAAAGGATGAGACTCCAATTCCATGCGCGTGCTCCGATTTGAACCGTCAAAACGCCAGCCGCCGGCTGGCTGATTTGCAAAGGAAAGTCCATAGCTTTGACAAAAAACCGTCAAAGTCGAGAAAAATCCGCGTCTCATTCTTCAAAGCCTTTTATTGACGCGGAGATTGCCGGGTTTTGAGGCATTGGCGGTTCGTTGTCCCCGCGATGCTTTGTTTTATACGGTTTTTCTACGGGCCGCGTGTCTTTCGCGCCGGGCGAAAATGGCCTGCTGCCGGGCTTCGCCAGCGGGACGGATGGAGAAAGCCGGCCGCGATGAAAGCGGCTTGCGGCAGCCAGAATGCCAGGAGCCATAAAAAGCCCCGGCTCATGAATCCGTAGGCGTGCAGGCCCACGCCCAGCATGTTGGTCCCGAACCATGACCAGCTGGTCACAATGTTCCCTCCAACAGCCAGCATGGCCAGGCCGCGGCGCCCGGCCATGCCGCCATGCCAGGCGTGCAGGATCAGCGCATTCCAGATCACGACCATCAAGGCGCCGTTTTCCTTCGGGTCCCAGCCCCAAAAACGCCCCCATGACTGGTCCGCCCATATCCCTCCCAGAACCGTGCCGAGAAAACTGAACAAAAGGGCGAAACAGACCGTTCCGTAAATCGAGTCCGCAAGCGAGGAAGCGGCGGCTTCATCCATGCTCCGCGTCAGCAGCCCGCGCAGAAGGTAAATGACGCCCAGACCGCCCGCGAGAAACGCGGCGGAATATCCAAGCGCAATCGTGGTGACGTGCGTGGCCAGCCAGAAGTTGCTGTCAAGGACCGCCCGCATCATTTCCATCGTGTCTCCCCCGGCCGCCAGGTGATGGGCGATCAGGAGAGTGAGGAAACCGGCCGCCGCCGCCACGAAACTTCCGGTCCCGTCGCGGTGGATGTATTCAATAAAAAGACACAAGACCACCGCGCCCCAGCCCACAAATACCGCCGACGAGTAAAGATTGGTGACGGGAGGGCGGCCCTGGATAACCATCCTGCCAAGCAATCCGAGAGAATGTGCCAGGACAGCCAGAAGCAGTAGACGGAAAGCCGTCCCGGTCAGGATCCGCGGCCACATCAGCCAGGAAAAGCAGACCGCCAGAAAGACCAGGACGTAAATTTGGATGCTGATTAAAAAAGGCTGAAAGGAATTGAACAGATACTCGAGATGGACCGATGCGGGAACAGGGCCGGCGCGGTCCTCAATGACGGATTTCAATTCTTCGAGAGCTTGATTGAATACTGCCGGCGCGCCCGCCCGGTATGCGCCGGCGAGTTTGGCGTAAAGAAACGCCGTTTCATCCATGCCGCCGCTTTTCACTGAATCGAGCAGGCTTCCCCCCAGATTTTTCCAGCCTTGTTCCCTTTTTCCGGGGCGCGGCGGTATTATGCGGATCGAAGCCGTTTCGGCCATGGCTTCATAGAGGGGGACATAAGCCGCCAAAGGGTCCAGGGCCGTTTCATCATAAGACATTCCCGGCGGGTGGAAGCTTTGCGCCAGCCCTTGATACAACAAAATGGCTTGGTGGAGTTTCAGTATAGCTTGCCCGCAAGGCGTGCCGGCTTGCCGCGCCGAGTTTATTCTCCCGGCGTGAATCCCGATTTTTTGCAGGCAAGGAGTTAAATCGTTCCATGAAAAATATTTTTTGTTATCCTGATGCAGGTCCATGAGCGCCAGAACCTCGGGGTGGTCTATCCGGAAAACCTGGCGGGCGCGCGCCAGTTCCGGATGAAAAACCGCTTCCGCAAGCCATTCGATGGCGGTTTTTTTCTCTCCCCCCATGGCAAGGAAAGTCTGTTTGCCGCGCAATATGAGCAGCGAGCTGCGGGCCGCGGTGTCCAGCGGTTTCAAACGGCCGCCTTCAAAAACCGGCAGACGGGCAAAGCCTTTCAGATTAAAACGGCTCTCGTAACGGACAGGCATCACGCCGCGGACGATGATGAGTATTCCCAAAAGAAACAGACCGGTGGATGCCGCTTTTTTCATAAAGACCGCGAGCGGATATGCCGGCAAATTTTCAGGCCTAAATGCCAGGCTAGGCCAAGGAAAATGAGCGAACAAGAAATATAGGGAGTAAGGCGGACGGGATTGCGCACAACTTGAAGCATCGAAGCTGTGTCATCTTTGCCATAGGAAGACTGGTAATAAATCAACCCTTCGTAGCGCAACGGGCGGTTCATGGAAATAAGCGCCTGGCGCTCCTCGTTCTTAACCGGATTGCGAAGGTATATTTTGCTGGAGAAATTCCGCGGAATCCCAGTCCCCGGATAGCGCTCATGTGTGAAATCCAGCAACTCGATCGAGTAAGGAAGATACTCGCGCCGGGGCCGCAGGGCGATTTCATAGGCGCGGCCGCGGCATGAAACCATTTGGGCCGGATACCTTTCATCGAAAATGCCGGACACAAGCCAGGTTCCGAGGGTTGTTCCCTCGCTGGCCAGTTCCACAACCGCAGCCGGAACGTTCTCTCCGTCATTTTTGTAAACAGGCGGAGCCGCCGCGGCGGTCAGGCCTAACGAATGGCCAATGCCCCGCGTGACGGGCCGATGCGGCGGGCCGCCAACCGCGGCGTTCCGCGAAATACGCGCGTTCGGATAATAGACGGCCACCTTGATGCGGAAAGGCAAACGGGGGTGTTCTATCGGCTCGCCCCGCTCCAGCATTTTCCCGGGAACGCTGATTACAGCGTCTTTTGCCGGGTTCGATTTGTCGGTGATGGCTAACTCATTTTCATGAAAACTTACAATGCAGCTGGAGCGTTCCCCCTCTTCAAGCCACATATAGCTTTCTTCGCGCAGGAAATTGGTCAGCAGCTGCCCGGCCAGCATCAGCGCGATTCCGGCATGAACCATGAGGAATCCGGCCCTGCTCCAGCTCAGCCGGAAACAGCGGAAAAAAGCGGCCAGAAGGTTGAGCAAAAGCAGTGAACCCAGCAGATAGCCTCCCGGCAGCGGCAAACCAGCCGTCCCCAGAACACTTCCTCCGGGCCACGGCTCCGGATATTTCCAAAAGGCCAGAAAACTCTCGAAATACATTTTCTCGGCCGCGCGAACCCCGTAACGAGCCTGGTCCAGCGTCCCAAAAAAAACCAGCGCCATTGCAAACGCCAGCAGGACCACCGTGAAGCGTTCCGAGCTGATATACCGCGCCAGCGGTCTAATGCCTCGCGAAGTGACCGGCATCACTCAAATTAGAAGCGGACCGAGCGCAAAAATTGCAGGAATGCTTCTCTTTGCGTTCCCACGAGGGGAGCGTCTCCTGTCATTTTGAAGAACCATGAATTTTCCTGATGCCGGGCTGCGGCGGCTATAATGCGTTTTGGATGCTCTTTGCCGCGGGCCGCGCCCTCGAAGTCAACCAGGCTGAAAACCAACCCGTCCGCCTCAAGACGGGTGGCGGTTTGTCTGGCCAAATCGCCGGGCAGCGCCCCTAATCCGAGTTGCGCCCGCCAGCGGTTGATGTTTCCCGCCATCCCGCCGGCGTCTCCGGGGATGGCGATAACCGAAATATCCGCCCGCTGACCGCCTTCTCCTTCAACGGTGAAGCTGGCTTGGCGCATGGGAGAGCATTTGCCCGGCCGCCACCCGGCGGGAACAGACCATCGCGGCGCGGCTGCCGGCGCGGGAGCTTTCGGCGGCCAATTTAAGACCGGCTCCTCCGGTTTCTCTTTGGGAATTTCGTAATACCGGATTTCGCAGCGTTCGCACCCGGCAGAAGCCCAAACAAAAAGCGTCACGAAACCAGCTATTAAAATCCGTTTAAACATTTCTGAAAGATATTGCATTGACTGCCGCTGGCAAATCCCTTATTCATGAGGCTCACTTGTCCCGCGCCACCCTTTCCTTCCTTTTTACCGGAAGCTTGCTTTTTCGGGAAAAAGGAGCTTTCCATCAAAATTCCGCCAAAACCAGTTCCCGCGACGAATGCCGCCCATAAGCCAGACGGACTCCGGTGAAGTTCTATACGACCTGCCCTCACCCTACGTTCCTCACGCCTGCGGTTTGCTGCACTTGCCGCGTTTTCTGGCCAAGATCAAAAAACACCTCGCGGGAAAACTCCCGCATTCCTACCGCCGCAATTTCACCAAGGGATTCGACGGCTTCCTCTGCCTGCACCTCGGTATTGACCCGCGGGACGTCATCGAAATCGTCCGCGCCTCGAAGGACGACGCCGGAATTGACGCCCGGCTGAAAAAAATCCTGCCCGCGGATTTGCGCGTTCACGAGTGGAACCGGCAGCTGGTTCAGCGGGGCATGAAAGGTATAAGCCGCGAAAAACTCGAAGAAGTCAAAGCGGACATGGGCCTGGCAGGCCGCGATGATATCCTCTCCTTCGCCGACTTGATCGAAGCTGACGAAGGGCGCCTGGAATAAAATTGCCGCAAGTGTTAATGGCGGCGGAGTGCTGTGAGCGGTTTGCGGCGGGCCGCCCGCAATTTCCGCTTATTGAAGGCGCAAACGGGCCGATTATCCAACTGATGCGGCCCGGCTTTCGGGCCGCGGCAATCCAGCAAAGGAATTCCGATGACACAGAAAAACACTTTTTGTCTTCTGGCAGCGCTGTCGCTCGGATGGGGGTGCTTGTCCTTGGTTGCGGGAGGGATAGACACATCTATCCGTATGATTAAAGCCGACGGTAACGTGACCGCCGCCATGCCGGGGGAAACGGAGCAAACCGCCCGGGAGGGAATGATCCTCTGTCAAGGCGCGTCCGTGCGCACTGGCGGGAACAGCCGCGCCCGTCTGTTGTTTTCCAACGGCTGTCTGGTGGCGGTGGAGCCGGAATGCCATCTTGTTATTGGAGAATACATTTTCCGCCCCTCCGGTGATGTCTCCCGGCATGGGGAAAAGGGCGTCTCCAGCTCGCTGCTGAAAGTGAAATCCGGGGAAATCGTCGGCATTGTCCCGCATCTGGATCCATTGTCAAAATGCGTGATTGAAACCCCGGTGGGCCGGGCTTGCATCCGGGGCACGGCTTTTCTCATCCGGGTGGGAAGGGAACCGGCGTTCAACCTTTACCGGGTCACCTTCGGCGTGGCCAGCGGCTCCGTCGAAGTCGAAATCGCAGGAATGGAAAAGCCCCACCATCTGGGAGACAACGATGCCCTGACCGTCATAGGCGCCGCGGACGAGCAAACCCGCGAAATCCGGATCGAAGCCTCAAAAATCGGCCGGCTGACCACGGAAGACGCACGGACGATCGAAAACATCCCGCAGCCGCCGGAACCGCCCCCTCTCGCGCCACAACCCGTCCCCGAAGTCATCCCCACCCCCGTCGAACCCGTCAACATCTCCCCCAGCTGACCTTTTCGGCCCTTTCCCGCAGACAGGCCACGAAGCGGGGCATGATGCCGCCGAAGGCGCCGTTCGAGAAAAAGCAGATGGCCAGCCGCTCCCGGCGGTTCTTTCCAATGACCCGGATCAAGCTGCTCAGCAAGTCCTCGTGAGTGGCGAAGGCCTCCGCGTCCACCTGCGCCCGGCGCAAACCGGCGGCGATTTCCTCCGTGTCCAGCCGGTTCGGTTCTTCCAGTTTTTCCGCCCGGTGGACGGGGCCGATGAAGACGGAGCCAGCCCCGCTCAAAGCATCCGTGAAGGCATCCTGAAAAACTTTGGTGCGGGCGGTGTTGCTGCGGGGCTCGAAACAGGCCAGCAAACGGCGCCCGGGATAACGCCGCCGGAACGATTCCAGCGCCGCCGCCAGCGCCGTGGGATGGTGGGCGAAGTCCTCCAGCACGGTGAGACGCTCATCCTCATAGAGGATTTCCTGGCGGCGTTTGACACCCTGGAAACGCGCCAAAGCATCCAAAGTCAAAGCGGCTGGATTTCCGGGGTGACGGCACAGTCCCGCCGCCAAAGCCGCCATCGCGGCGTTCCGGGCGTTGTAAAGCCCGTGAAGCTTCCAGGCCGCCCGCGCCCACGGCCGGCCTTGCCACGCCAAATCGAAGCGCGATCCGTTTTCGTCTTCTTCAAAACCGCTTATCCGCAAATCGTTTCCCTCTCCTGTTCCCGCGCGCCAGACCGCCGTCCAAGGGACTGGCAAGAGGGCGGCAACATTGGGGTCGTCCCCATTGATGATGACGCAACCGTTGCCGGGAACGATGCGCAATAAGTGGCTGAAGCTGCGCCAGAC
>CAZYUX010000028.1:7925-19543 GCA_964650745.1 uncultured Puniceicoccaceae bacterium | reverse complement strand
CAGCCAGCCGAATCCCGTTGCGGATGATTTCGATAATCCGGACATGCCGCGTCTACAGAATCCCCGAATCCGCCACCGTGCGCCCGGCCAGAGGTGAGTCTTTGAGAATGAAGGCTTCGGTGAGGTATTCCTTGCGCTCCTCTTCGGTGAGGATGGATGTCAGGCTTTCGCGGCGCGGCAGCAAATGGCGGCCCAAAAACACCAGGTAGAACGCGCTGACAAACAGCAGGGGCAGGCCAATTTTGGAGAGCTCGAACATGGACAAAGGCGGCCGCCCCGCCGCCTCCATCATGCCGCTGGCCAGAATGTTCGTGCTGGTTCCGACCAGCGTGCAGACGCCTCCGAATATCGAAGCGTAAGAAAGCGGAATCAGCAGCTTCGAGGCGGGAATATCCATCCGCCGGGAAAGGCTCAAAACAAGAGGAAGAAAAACGATCACAACCGGGGTGTTGTTGATGAAGGCCGAAATCACCGCCACCGCGAAAATCATCGTGAAGCTGAATTTCAGGTAGCCCCAGCCCGTCACCTTGTCCAAAACCCCGGCCAGCAAGCGGATGAAGCCGCACTTTTCCAGCGCCGCGCTCAGGATGAACATGGCCGCGATCGTCAGCGGCGCCGGGTTGGAGAACACCGTGATCAGTTCCTCTAAGTCCGGCAACCGGCTGGAAAAGGGCAGCATTCCCGCCGCCAGAATCACCGCGAACACCGTCATCGCCGTTTGGTCCGGGGGGATTTTTTCCAGCACGAAACTAACCAGCGCTCCCGCCAGCACTGCCAGCACAAAGATGATTTCCCAATTCATGAGCGTCAGTTCTCTGATCCCATGCCGGACAAAGCGGTTTCTGACCGGCACCCTTTTTACAATAACCTCCCGTTCGCGAAGGCAACACAAATCCTTTTTCCGCGCTGGGATTGCCCCGGCGGCGTTCTTTTACACTTGCCGGGACCGGCTGGCGTTTCATAGCCTTCCGGCTGGCGGATGAGTTTGCCGTCCGCGGGATGTCCGGGCTTTGGGCAGGATAATTCCGGTTATGACGCCCTTGGCAAGGCCCTTTCCGGGCGCGCCTTGTCCCGGCCGGAAAGTCATCCGGCATGTGTGCCCAAACGCTTACAACTCGAATTCTTGAGTTCCGAACACCAAGCCGTTAACTCCGGATCCGCCCCGCGGCGGCGGACGCGCGCCGTCATGGTTGGCGGTGTGGGCATCGGCGGCGGCCATCCCATCCGCGTCCAGTCCATGATCAGCGTTCCGGCGCTGGATGTGGAAGGCGCGGCGCGGCAGATCGCCGCGCTGGCGGAAGCGGGGTGCGAGATCATCCGTCTGGCCGTGCCCAACCTTCGGGCGGCGCGGGCCTTGCCGGAGATACGGAAAAAACTGGCGGGAGCGAAAATCACAATTCCACTCGCGGCCGACATCCATTATCTGCCCGCTGCCGCCCTGGAGGCAGCCAGGCACGTTGAGAAAGTCCGGATCAATCCCGGCAACTTCGCCTGGAAAAACCCCGCCCGGTCCGATTCGTATACGGATTCCCGTTGCGAGAAGGAACTCGCCCGGCAGATGGAAGCTTTTGCTCCGCTGTCCCGGCGCTGCCGCGAGATGGGGCGCGCTATCCGCGTCGGCGTCAACCACGGTTCCCTGTCAGAGCGCGTCCTCTGGCGTTACGGCAACACTCCCGAAGGTTTGGTTGCGTCGGCCCTCGAATTCATCCGCGCGGCGGAAGCGGAGGAGTTCCGGGATCTGGTTGTTTCCATAAAGGCGAGCCATCCCGTAATCATGATCGAAGCCAACCGCCTGCTGGTTTCCCGGATGGACGCGCAGGGAATGGACTATCCGCTGCATATAGGATTGACGGAAGCCGGGGCAGGGGAGGACGCCCGCTTCAAAAGCGCCGCGGGCATCGGTTCACTCCTTCTCGAAGGTTTGGGCGACACCATCCGCGTTTCCCTCACCGAAGACCCCGTGCGGGAAATTCCGTTCGCGCGGGCGCTTGTCCGCCAAATCGAATCCTGGCGGGGAAAAGACGGCGGCGAATTAAAAAGGGAAGTCCGGCCGGCTGAAAGAGAAAAGGTTGAAGTCCGCGCCCCCGCGCCGTTCGGCGCCGGAGACCCGCCCCGTGTCCTGGTCCGCGCCGGGCGGCCGCTTTCTGACTGCGAGGAAATTGCCCGTGAAATCAATGCTTACAACCGGGAACACAATCAACAATCCATCGAAGGAGTCACTGTAGAGTTGGATTCACCGGCTGACATTCCCCGGCTGGAGAAATTGCATGAAATCCTCGGCAAAAAAGCGGGCGTCATCGCTGTGGAGTTAAAGGATGCCGCCAGCCTCCAGCCGTTGCGGTCCTTTGCCTGGCCGCGGGAGCGCGTTTGGATTATCGTTTTGCCCTTGTCACCGGGCTGTCCCATGCCGGCGGCGTTCATCCGCGATGGCCGGCGGCGGGGTTTATGGATTTGTTTCGATTTAGCGCCTGAAACTTTACGCCAGCGGGAAAGCGAATGGAAACGACTGGGCGCGGGCGGCATCCTTTTCAAAACCCGCGCCGCCGGTTCCCAAAGCTGCCCGGCGGCGCCTTACCGGCAGATGCAGGGAACACTCGATTCGTGGGGTTTCCGCGCCCCGTTATGGCTCGATTTTCCGGGAGTTGCCGCGGCGGATGAATTGTCATTGGCCGTCTCCATGTCGTTGGGCAGCCTTTTGTGCGATGGGATGGGAAGCCTCGTCAGTATTTCCGCCGCGCCGGAACCGGCTGAAGCCGCGGCGCTGGCTTACGGAATCCTGCAAGCCGCGCGCCGCCGCCTGACCCGTGCGGAAATCATCGCCTGTCCCGGCTGCGGCCGCACTTTGTTTGACCTGGAAAGCGCAGCCCGCCACGTGCGGGAGCGGTTCGGCCATCTGTCCGGCTTGACCATCGCCGTGATGGGCTGCGCCGTCAACGGCCCCGGCGAGATGGCGGACGCCGATTTCGGTTACGTCGGCGGCGCGCCAGGCAAGGTCAACCTTTACGCAGGGAAAGAGTGCGTCGAGCGCGGCGTCCCCGAAGCCGTCGCTCTCGACCGCCTTGCCGCCATCATACGGGAGCGCCGCCCTTCCCTCAACATTTGGAGTTGATTTCGGAAGGGCGCCGCGAATACAATGCCGCTTGAAAAATCAACCGGGATGGAGCGATGAAGGAATACGTTTTAGGGATTGATTTCGGGACGCTGTCGGGGCGGGCGCTGGTGGTGGACGCCGATAACGGCAAGGAAACCGCAGACGCCGAATATGTTTACGCCAACGGCGTGATTGACCAGAATTTGCCGGGGGAAAAGAAACGGTTGGAGCCGGACACCGCCTTGCAGGATCCCAATGACTATTTGGAGGTGCTCCGCCAAGCCGTGCCCAAGGCCTTGAAAAAGGCAAAAATCCGACCGGAGCAGGTCATCGGCATCGGGACGGACTTCACGGCCTCGAGCCCCTTGCCCTGCTGCGCCGACGGCACGCCATTGTGTTTCGATAAAAAATGGCGGAAGAACCCCCACGCCTGGGTGAAGCTCTGGAAGCACCACGCCGGGCAGCCCGAAGCCGATGAGATCAACGCCTTGGGCCGCCGGCGCAACGAGCATTTCCTGACGGTTTACGGGGGCAAGTATTCGAGCGAGTGGTTCTTCTCGAAACTCCTGCAGGTCGCTCGTGACGCCCCGGAGCTTTATGACGCCATGGGCCGCTGGATCGAGGCTTGCGACTGGATCGTCTGGCAAATGACCGGCCGGGAGACGCGGTCGCTCTGCGCCGCCGGTTACAAAGCCATGTGGGTCTATCCCCATGGAGAAGGCTGGGCCTATCCCGCGCCGGATTTCTTTGAAGAACTTCACCCCAAGCTGGGAAACGTCATCGGGGAGAAGCTGCACACTCAACTGCATCAGCTTGGGCAGAAAGCCGGTGGGCTGACCGCGGAGATGGCGGAAATAACGGGTCTGAAAGAAGGCACGCCGGTTTCGATCGGCAATGTGGACGCCCATGCGGCCGTGCCCGCCTGCACCGTCACCTCCACCGGCAAGATGGTCAACATCATGGGCACTTCGACCTGCAACATGCTCCTTGGAGATGAATTCCAGCCCGTCGAAGGCATGTGCGGCGCGGTCAAGGACGGCATCATTCCCGGCTTCTGGGGCTACGAGGCCGGGCAGTCCGCCGTAGGCGACATTTTCGCCTGGTACATCGAGAACGGCGTCCCTTCGAAGTGGAAGGGCAAGGGCCGCGCCTCGCCGGCGGAAACGCACGAGATTCTCTCCGGAGAAGCGGGGAAACTAAAAGCGGGCCAAAGCGGCCTGCTGGCGCTGGACTGGTGGAACGGCAACCGCTCCGTGCTGGTGGACACCACCCTTTCCGGCTGCATCTTTGGACTGACGCTCGCTTCAACGCCGCCGGAGATCTACCGCGCCCTCATCGAGTCCACCGCCTTCGGCCAGCGCAAGATCATAGACGCCTTCGAGTCCCACGGCGTGCGCGTGCATGAGGTTTACGCTTGTGGCGGTCTGGCGGCGAAGAATCCCGTGCTGATGCAGATTTACGCGGACGTCATCGGCCGGCCCATCTTCATTGCCGAAAGCGCGCAGACCTGCGCCCTTGGCTCGGCAATGCACGGCGCGGTGGCCTGCGGCCGTTATCCTGATATTCGGGAAGCGGCCGGGAAAATGGCGCGGATTAAAAGAGAGCGTTACGAGCCGGAAGAGGCCAGCCACGCCGCTTACCAGCCCCTCTACGGCGAATACAGCCGCCTGCACGACCTCCTCGGCCGCCACCGCGTCCCCGTCATGAAAACCCTCAAAAACCTCCGCGCGTAAAGCGGATGATTCGGAAGTTATCCCGATGTGTGTCCCGGCTGTATTCCGGGGGTTCGTCAGGATAGCGGTTATTGTTTCCGCGCGGCGAAAGTTCGCGCGTAGCGCAGGAGGGAGGAAAGGCGCAGGGGCAGGAGCAGCGCCCGGATTTGCATTGCGCCGATGGAGCGCATGGGAGGATAGAGGAAGGAAGTCATGACGCAGATAATCCCCAGAGTCAAAACCGCGGCCAGGGCCGAACCCGCTCCCTGATAACGGGGGATGAGCCACAAGTTGAGCAGGGCGTTTAATGGCAAGGCGAGCAATTGATTGTGAAAGTGAAATTTTAAATATCCCCGGGTGACGATATATTGCCCCCGTCCGATGCCCTGGCCGAGAAAAAGCAGTGAGAAGACGTGGATGGAAAGGATGATGCGGCTGGGCTCGAATCCCGCCCCCAGGGCGAAGATAAAGACGGGGTTGCCTATCAGGAAAAATAATCCGATCACGGCCCAGGCGATGGCGGCGTTGGCGTCGAAAAAGGCCTGCATGTTTCCATTTCCGTTCTGGCGGTTCTTCACGATCGTCGGAAAATAGGAAGAGGCCAGGGCAGCGGGGATGAGGTAGAGTTTGTCCATCAGCAGGGAGACCGTCGCGTAATAACCCAGCTGGGCGGTCCCCGCCATCCATTTGAGCATCAGGTTGGCCATGCGCAGGGTGATGAAATTCAGCAAACTGGCGCCATACAGGGGCAGAGACTCGCGGAACAGCCGGCCTGTCCAGGCTTTCGAAGGCCTCCACTGGAAGCCTCCGGGCGCCACCCGGCGGTAGGCCCGCAAGAGCAGCGCGGCGGCGGCAATGGTTTCGATAACATTGACAGCCGCGAAAGCGGCCAGGGGCATCTCCGCCAGGATGGCTCCCGCCCGCAGTCCCGTGGCGATAAAAAAAGCAGCGAGGATGGCTTTCATGCCGTGATGAGACTGCACCTGGGCTTGAAACCAGGCATCGAAAACCATGCCCGTCTGGTTGATCAGGGTCAGGCCCAAAATAATCAAGAGCAGGCGTGATTCTCCTTCATGGGCGGGCAGAAAAGCGGCTGATGCCAGAGCCAGATAGGCAACGGCGCCCCCGGCCATTCTCATCAGCAAGGCGGAGCTGATTATCGTATCCCGCTCTCCGGGGTGTTTGAGCAGCTCCCTGCGGATGTAGATGTGAGCGCCAAACGCGCCGAAGACACCAAACACCGACGCCAGGGAAACGCAGTAGTTGAACACGCCCAGCCGCTCCGGTCCCAGGTAGCGGGCCAGCCAAATCATGATCCCCACCCCGGCGGCGAATTGCAGCCACCGCCCTCCCGCCAGCCAGCACGTGTTGGCGAGAATTTTGTTCAGCTCCGGGTTTTCCCGGATATGCCGGAGAAATCTCAACAGGTACTAAAAAGAGAATTACGCCGCCGCGGGCAAGACGGTTCGTTATTGCTTTTGCCCTGACAGATCTCTATGTCTCTTGCTCAAAGAAGGATTAATAAATTTCCCGGAAATGTTTCGGCGGGCGAATGAAGCGCGGAACCTGGTTGCGATGCGGGTAGCGGTTGACACGAATGCGATATGGACGAGCCGGGCCGGAGTGGCCCGGTACGTGCGGGGTTTGCTGGGCGGGTTGCGGGCTATCGGGAAACCTGATCTCGATGTGCGGGAACTGGCATGGGAAGTGGAAAACTTCGCTTACCGCCAGCCTTGGCGCTCCCTCAAAACAGCCTGCCGGGAACTGGTTTGGGCAAAGGCCGCCGCGCCCCGCCTGTTGTCAAAGATGGCCGCCGATTTGCTCCACTCGGCGCATGGCTGGCTGATCCGGCCGCCCGCGGGGGTGAAGCACGTGGTGACGCTGCACGACCTTGCCGCGCTGCGGCACCCGGAACGCTTCCGCGCCTGGCAGCAGTGGTCCGCTCCCCGCCGGCTGCGGCGCCTGCCCGGAACGGACCGCGTGATTTGCGTCAGTCAGTTCACCGCCAACGAAGCGCTGCGCTTGCTGGGCCTGGCGACGGAAAAAATCGAGGTGATTTACAACGGCTGTGATTTCAGCGGACGGGAGGAGGTTCCGGAATCTTCTCCGGCTGAACCGGCTGCGGACGAGTTTTTCCTTTTTGTCGGGTCGCTTGAACCCGGGAAAAACCTCTCCCTGCTCCGCGGGGCCTACCTGCTGGCGGAAGACACGGGCAAACCGTTGCCGCCGCTTCTCGTTGCGGGATCCCGCTGGGAGGGAGTGCCGCGGGAAGACCTTCCGCCCGCGGCATGGCGGTTTCTGGGGCGGGTGACGGACGATGAGCTGGTCTATTTATACCGCCGGGCGCAAGCCCTGGTTTTCCCCAGCAAATACGAGGGCTTCGGGCTGCCTGTTATTGAGGCCATGGCTTTGGGCTGTCCGGTAATTTGCTCGGAAGTCGCCTCCCTGCCCGAAGTGGCCGGAGAAGCGGCTGTTTACACGGAACAAACGCCGCAAGCCTACCTCCAGGCCATGCGTTCCGTGCTTGGCGACGAAGGCTTGAGGAAAGAGAAAGCCGATCAGGGAAAAATCCAGTCCCGGCGGTTCACGTGGGCCCGCGCCGCCCGCCAAACCCTCGATGTTTACCACAGCGTATTGGAATAACCCCTCCGCCGCCCCTCATGGGGGTCCTTTTTCTTCGGTTTCTTTCTCATTTGGCAACACTCCTTTCTCTTTTTCTGTTGTCTTCACCAATCCGGAGTGTTACCCCTTTCCCCTTCAACAATGGCTCAAAAATCCGTCATTCGCGCACTATTAACATTGACCCAAAGGAGATTACACCCTTTTCCTTTTTACAGGAAGCCTATGACATCACCAGGCCCGCGGGCCACCAGTTATTGGAATCGCCTTTATAGCCGTAATCCATATCCCATTTAGTCTGGAACCTGAACGGCGTCTTGTCAACCGCTCCCGTCGCCCGGACAGTCTCCCCGAACGGGCTGTATTCGAAACCCGCTCTGATTCTTAAACGTTGTGATTCGAAATGGTTTCGCCGTTTTTATATAATGGCTGCCGTGTCAAACCGGCAACTTTTGGCGAAATCCGCACGGTTGTGGTGCCTGGAGGGGGACTCGAACCCCCACGCCTTTCGGCACTGGATCCTAAATCCAGCGTGTCTGCCAATTCCACCATCCAGGCTCGGGTATTAAAAGTCGGAAGATAGAAGGATAGTCTGTATGCCGGGGCTGACAAGCGGTTTCGCGCGGCGGCGGGGGCGTTTTCGGAGTTGTCATAAGCGGGCCGATGGAATGGACTTTTGCCGATGGCAAAGAAGAATGAAGCTCTGTCGGCGTTGCGGCGTGGATTAGGGAAGAGGGTGGTGATGGACGGGCGCGCCCGTTATTTGGCCTCGTTGGACAACCTGAAACTGTCCTTTCTGCCGGAGGCGGTGGTGCGCCCGCGTGATGAAAGGGATGTGGCGCGGGTCTTGCGGCTGGCTAACCAACACCGCGTGCCGGTAACCGTCCGCGGCGGCGGGACTGCGGCCACGGGCGCGGCGGCGCCGGTCAGGGGCGGCTGGGTGCTGGACGTCTCGGGCTGGAAAAAAGTGCGGGTGGATGCCGCGGCGGGGGTGGCTCGCGCGCAAGCGGGCGCCAGCAACCTGTCCGTGCAAAAGGCGGCCGAAAAGAAGGGGTGGTTTTATCCGCCTGATCCTTCAAGCAACGAGTATTCGACCATTGGCGGAAACATTGCCTGCAATGCCGGGGGAATGCGGGGAGGCAAATACGGCGTGACCCGCGACTATGTTTTAGGCCTGGAGGGCTTTCTGCCGACGGGGGAACGCATCCGCTGGGCCTGCGGGCTGAAGAAATTCGCCGCGGGCTACAACTTGCGGGACCTGTGGATTGGGAGCGAGGGGACACTGGGCGTGATAACGGAAGCGGCGTTGAAGCTGGCACCCAAGCCGGCGGCGAGGTGGACGGGGCTGGCCGTTTTCGTCAATGAAACCGCGGCTCTGCGCGCCGCGCAAACCATCCTGCGGGAACGGCTGACGCCCTCGGTTCTGGAATTTCTTGACCGGCAGAGCGTGGTCTGTGTCGAGCGGCATCATGGCGCGCCGGTGTTCGCGGAACGGCCCGGCGGCGCTTTACTCCTCATCGAACTCGACGGCCATCCCGCGCAAGTCGAAGAGGACAAACAAAAACTATCTGCTGTTATGAAGGAGCGCGCCGCCGCTTTCCGGGCCGCCGCCGGAAAGGATGAAGCGGACCGGCTGTGGGCCGTCCGCCGCCAGTGTTCCCAGGCCATGTTCCAGCTCGGCGACACGAAACTCAACGAGGACGTGGTTCTTCCGGTGAAGCATTATACCGGGCTGATGAGATTCACGCAGCAACTCAAGCGCGAAACAGGATTGCCCACGCCGGTGTTCGGCCATGTGGCGGACGGAAATTTCCACGTCCACGTGATGTATAACCGGAAAAACAAGGAGCAGACCCGGAAAGCCCGCGTGGCGGCGCGCCGGATTATGGAAAAGGCCGTTGAGCTGGGCGGGGCGGTTTCCGGCGAGCACGGCATCGGTCTGGCCAAGAGTCCCTTTCTGCGCCTGCAACTGAATAAAGCTGAAATCGGGGCCATGGAAAAAATCAAGAAGGCTCTCGATCCCAACGGCATCCTCAACCCGGGAAAAATCTTTGAGCCTTTTGAAGTATGGGATTATGAACCGGAGGACATTCGTCTGCCCTGGGACCATTGAGGCAATGGCGGTGGAAACGGCGGCTTGAAGCCGGTTATCCGGCCATTTCCGCCAGGCCTTCAGCCAGGGGTTTTTCGGCTGTGAATCCGAGGACGCGGCGGATTTTTTCAGGATTGCCGCGTGAGTGGAGGATATCTCCGGAGCGGGGCGGGGCGAATTCCGGCGGGAGCCAGTCCGGGGCGTGTTTTTTGAGAATGCGAATGATATCCAGCAGTGAGGTTTGATGGCCTGTGCAGACGTTATAGACGCCGTTCCGGACCTGCTTCCCCGATACGGCCAAACAGTTGGCCCGGGCGGCGTCATGGACGGAAATAAAGTCGCGGGTTTGTTTTCCGTCGCCATAGATGGCGGGAGGCAGACCGGCCTTGAGCTTGTGGAGGAAGACCGAAATGACGCCGGAGTAGGGGGAGGAAGGATCCTGACGGGGACCGTAAACGTTGAAGTAGCGCAGGCAGAACGCTTCCAGGCCATAGCAACGGCCGCAGGTCAACAGCAGTTCCTCGGACGCCAGCTTGGCCATGCCGTAGGGGCTGGCGGGAGCGGGGAGGGCATCTTCGGCCAGAGGCAGGTTTTCATTGTCGCCGTAAACCGCCGCCGAGGAGGCCAAGACAATCCGGGGGACTTTATGGCGGCGGACGGCTTCCGCCACGTTGTGGGTTCCGCGCAGGTTGATTTCGAAATTCAGCTCCGGGTTTTCCACACTCTCCTGAACGCTGACCAGGGCCGCCAGATGGAGGACGGCGTCCGGCTTGAATCCGCCGAAGACGCGGTCCAGCGCCGCGGTGTTTCTGATGTCTTCCTTAACGAATTGGAACCGTTCGTTTGACCGGGAGGGAGTTAAATTATCGGGGTTGCCGGCGCGCAGGTTGTCCAGGCCAAGGACAGAGTGACCGCCGGCCAGCAGGCACTCCACCGTGTGGCTGCCGATAAAACCCGCCGCGCCCGTTACGATTATTTTAGCCATGATGATAAATGGTTAAATGGCTAAAGGCTGAATATGTCTAACTTTTTTGGCTGGACGGCGGAGGAGACCGGAAAAAAGCTCTGGCAAAGAGAATAAAAAGAGTATATTTTTATTTATGTTAATGAAAAAAGTGTTTCTTGGCAATTTGATATTTTGTTTGCTGGCCGTTCCGGTCCGCGGGGAGGAGGCGCGCATTCACCTGGCGCCGGGAGGGTTCATTGAAGCCGCGATTTTAACGGAAAAGCCGGAGCGGGTGGTGGTGGATTTGGGTTTCGCCGTCTTGTCCATCCCGAGAGAATATATTGCCGCTATCGAAGAAGCCGGAACGTCGGCGCCCCGTGAGGAAAGCGGGGATCTCTACCGGATTATGGAGAATCCCTCCGCCATGCCAGTGAAAGAGCTGGTGGATCTCTACGGAGAGGCGGTGGTGCTGGTGCGCACGGCTACCAGTTTGGGATCGGGCTTTGTCATCCATCCCGGCGGGTTTGTCGTGACAAACGACCACGTCATCGCGGGGGAGCATAACATCAGCGTGACGGTGTTCGAGGAAGGCCCCGATTCGATGAACAAGGTGAACTACGAGCATGTCAGTATCGTGGCGACAAGCCCGGAGATTGATCTGGCGCTGCTCAAGATACGGAATTTGCAGGGACGTGAGCTGAAGAGCGTGCCCCTTGGGGACTCCAGCCAACTGCGGCGGGGCCAGGCGGTTTTCGCCATCGGCAATCCAATGGGCTTGGAGCGGACGGTGTCGCAGGGCATTGTCAGCCTGAAGAACCGGCTGATCAGGGGGCGGCTTTACATCCAGGCCACGGCCCAGATCAGCCCTGGAAATTCGGGAGGTCCGCTCTTCAACCTGAAAGGCGAAGTGGTGGGTGTGAACAACATGAAAGTTATGGCTTTCGGGGCGGAGGGACTGGGCTTCGCCATCCCGTCGAACATGGTGAAATTTTTCCTGAAGAACCGCGACGCCTTTGCTTTCGACCCGCTCAACCCCAATTCGGGATTTCGTTACCACGTGCCGCCCGCGCCTGCGGCATCGGATTCGGAATAACCCGCGCCGCCGCCGTTTGAGATGAGTTCTAAAGCCAAGATTTTTGCGGCTGTTTTGGCGGCCGC
>CAZYUX010000028.1:0-7915 GCA_964650745.1 uncultured Puniceicoccaceae bacterium | reverse complement strand
GCATTGGGAGCGGCTGTGTGGCTGGGAGTGCGGCGGGAGGAGCCGAAGCCCCCCGCGGAAGCGCCGGCGGCGCGCGAAGCGGCAAAGAAGCCGGGAAAAAAAGCGCGTGAAACCGCGCCGGTGAAAGCGGAAAGGGCTTTTCCAGGCGAGGTGTTGGGCGCCGTCAAGATAGAGAACACCGGTGTTTTTTACGGGGAAAATGAGGAAAAACCATTCGCCGGCTTGTTGGACAAACCGGAAATCAGGGAATTTTTCGCTCCCGCGATTGAGAATTTTGAAAACTTCGGCTGGTGGGAGAGAGTGAAAGAAACGACGGGTCTGGACAAAGAAGAAGTGAAGAAGCTGTTCCCCGGCCAAGTTGCGGCGGCGGTGATGCCAACAGATCTGAAAGGCGAGACGGATTCCGAATCGGCTCAGCCCCTCTCGTATGCAGTCGCGGCGGAGTTTACGGGCGGATACGAAAAGCTGCGAGAAATCGTTGAAAAAATCGTTGAAGAAAACAGCGAGGAAAAAAAGGAAATCCGCGTGGCGCAGGAAGAATATCTGGGCGTCCCGCTGCTGGTGGAAAAGATTCTGGAAGGCGAAGTGGAGCACCGGGCGTGGGCTTTGGCGGACGGCTTGGCTCTGGTTGCCTTGCCGCCGGATTTTGCGCGTGACTGTGTGGCGCGGTTAAAGGGCCGCAAACGGAACACGCTTCTGGAAGATGACGGTTTCCTGAAAGCCCGGGAGTATTGCCGGGACGCGGACGCTTACTTCTATCTAAACCTCGATCCTTTGACGGAATGGATGAACGCGGAATTGAATGCCATGCGGAAAGCCCCGGCGCCGGGGTTGACAGGCAAAAACCTGGCCGGCGTTTTGCGGCTGGACGTGATGGAGCGTTTCTGCGCGAGCGTGAAAGCGGAGGATGACGGCTTGCTGATCCGCAGCGGGCTGTTGTATGAGGAACAAGCCGGACTGCTCCGCCTGCTGGCCTGCGAAGAAGGGGAGTTCCCGCGTCCCCCGTTCGTTCCGCCCCGCGCGGTATCGGTTAATTCCGGGCTTTTTGACTTCGGCCGCGCGTGGGAAGCGTTGGAAGATCTGGCGGGGCGCGCCGCGCCGGGCTTGTTACAACAGAGCAACGGATTTTTCAGGAGTTTCAAAGAAGAGAGCGGCGGAATTGATATCAAAACTTCCATAATCAAAAACCTCGGTCCGGAAGTCATCTTCTTTGCCGTTCGCCGGGAGCCGCCGGAAACGGAAAAAGACACGCCGGGCTATCCTGCATTATACAATCAGGTAATTGCCTTTTCCGTGGGGGACCGGCAAAACCTCGAGATGGCCATCGAGGGGATCAAGGCGATGGCGGCGCCGGGACAGGAGTGGTTTGAAAAGCGCGATTACCTTGGCGTTTCCCTTTATTTGTTTAAAAATCCCCGGCCAGTCCCGAACCAGCAGCAGTTGGCTTATGCTGTGACCCGCGACTACCTGCTCATCTCCATCGGGTCGCTGGCGCTGCTGGAAGAGACGGTGTCGCGCCTGCGCAATCCCGGCCGCAGCTTGTGGGACGATCTTGAGAAAGAAAACATTGGAGAGTATCTGGACCGCCCCGCGGCGGGTTTCGCTTACCAAGACCTTAACGCGGGCATGAAGACGCTTTTCGAAACGCTGATCTGGGTTCAAACAGCGGTGTTTGGCAAGGGAGACAACCGATTTTGCAATCCTCAAGCCCAGCCGGAGGCCTTCGATTTGCCATACGAGATGGTTGCGCGCACAAGCCTTTTGGACGGCGGGTTGATCCATCAAATGAAGATTTTCCGCAAGAACCGTGAATAAAATCAACTTGGCTGTTATAGGCGCCGGATGCCTCGCGGCGGTTTTCCGGGCGGCTTTCGGGGAAGCCGCGCCGCCGGTCCGCCTGGGCGGTCCGGATGTGGTGAAACTGGATTGGAACACCCGGTCCCTGCGCGCCGCCGACCTCAACGGCGACGGTTTGACGGACCTCGCCGTCATCAACAATGACACAGCCAAAATCGAGATGCTTTACCAGCGCCGCCCGGGGGAGCCGCTCCCGGCGCCGCCCCGGCGCGTCAACCCCAGTCGCTGGGAGCCGGAACTGGAGAATTCGCGCTTTACCAAAATCGGGCTGGTCACTGGCATGTATGCTTTCGCCTTGGAAACGGGGGATTTGAACGGGGACGGGAAAACCGACTTGGTCTATACCGGCAAAAACGACCCCCTGACTGTCCGGTATCAAGGAGATGGCGGCACTTGGACGGAATCCTGGATTTACGGCCAGCTGAAGCCGGCGGAGCGGATCTCAACCTTGGCGGTGCGTGATCTGAACGGTGACGGGTTGAACGATTTGGCCGTGCTGGCCGAAGACCAGCTTTATCTTTTTTACCAGTTTGAAGACGGGCGGATGGCGGAGCCGAAAACGTGCCGTTTGGCGGCTGAAAATGCCAGCGGGCTGCGAGTGGCGGACCTTAATGCTGACGGCCGGGAGGATTTATATTATTTCGCCGGCGGAACAAAGAGGATAATGCTTTTTCGCCTGGGGGCCGGCAGCCTGGGTTTCGGGCCGGAAATCAGTCTGATCCTGGACCCCGCGCTGGCCGGTCTCGTGTCCCTTGGCGGCAACGAGTTCATCGGCATCGAGGAAAAGACGCACATTCTGGAAACCTTCCGGCTTGAAGCGGGTTTCAAACCGGCGGACAGTCTGGAAGACCTCCAGCCCCGGGCCTGGGCCACAGGCGGTTCCTCACGCAGTCCGACGCTGTATGCCACCGGAGATTTCAACGGCGATGGCAGGATTGACGTTGCCGCCGGCAACCCTAATACCGCTGAAGTCCTCCTCTTTCTGCAAAATGAACAGGGGGCTTTCAATGAAGGTGTTGCGTTCCCCACGCTGGCTCATTTGACTGGACTGGCCGCCGGGGACTTCAGCGGCCGGGGGCGCGCTTCTCTTGTGGCTTTGAGCGAAAAGGAGGAAATCATGGGCGTCTCCAGCTACGCGGAGAACGGGCGGTTGGGTTTCCCCGAAGTGCTGCCGGCCGAAGGCGCCCCCTTGACGGCGGCCGCCGGGGATTTGGACGGCGGCGGGCGGGACGAGATAGTTTTCGTTGAAGAAGAAGACCGCGAATACCGGCTGGGCATTTTCCATCTCGATGAACAAACGGAACAATGGCAATTGCGGACACAGCCATTAGAGGGCGCCGAACGCGACCCTTCCGCTTTGGCCATTAAGGATTTGAACGGCGATTCCCGGCCGGATCTGATCATCATGATCCCCCGGGAGCCGGCTCTCCTGCTCACGCAAACCGGAGACGGCGGGTTCGTCCTTGCGGCCGAAACGTCCTCCATCCGCAAGGGAATGCTGACGGATCTCGACCCTTCCCGGCTGGGCTGGGGAGACGCCGACGGCGACGGGCGCGCGGAAATGATTGTGACCGGGAGGGGGTTTGCCCGCTCCCTGCGCCTCGACGCCGGAGGACGGCTGGATATCGTAGACCAATACAATGCCAGCCGGGGGGATGACTGGATACGCGGCCCGTTATTTTACGACCTCGACCGTGACGGCGTGGAAGACCTCCTGTTTTATGACGATGAGAGCCGGATACAAATGCTGCAAAAAGACGCCAGCGGAGTTTTCCGTTTCAAAAAAGCGGCGGAAATAGGGCCGATAGACTTGACGGCGGCGGAGATTTTCCATCCCGGCGGGGAGCGGCCGCCCCAGATGATCTATTGGGGCAAGGACCGGTTCTGGGTTTTCCCCCTCATCCGGGAGGGCTGGAAGATCCATCCCCTTTCCAGTTACGAAACCGACTTGAAAAACGTCCGTTACAATCATCTGGAAAAAGCGGATTTGAACAGTGACGGGGAAATGGAAATCATTGCGCTGGACGGCCTGAAGCATGTTATCGAGGTGCTTCAACCTTGCGGGGACAGCTGGAAAAGCGTCCTGCACTTCACCGTGTTCGACGCAAATGTGAATTACAAAGGCCGCGGAGGCGCTCCCATGGAGCCGCGGGAAATCGTCACTGCCGACCTGACGGGAGACGGCCGGGAAGACTGCGCCCTGCTCGTGCACGACCGCGTTCTGGTCTATTACCAGGAATAATTTCCAAACCGCCGCCATGCGCCGTTCGCCGGAAGTTTTTCACCTTGTTTTTCTTTGGGTCTGGCTCGGTGCCGCCGCGGGAGGATGTTCGCCTTCATCGGAACGGCAGGCGCTTCCCGTCCACCCCGTTCCCGAAGACGCCAAAATCAGCGGCATGCCGCCCGGAAGGCCCGGCGGCATATTTTCCATCAATGAAAACGAACCCAACTCATTCAATCCGCTTTTCATCAGCGACGCGTATTCAGCCATGGCGGCGGGGCTGCTGCTCGATGGCTTGACCACTTGGGACCCTTTCGCGGAAGAACCCGCCGGGGCGCTGGCCAAATCGTGGGAAATTTCCGAAGACAACTTGACTTACACCTTCCGCTTGCGCCGGGGCGTGCGCTGGAGCGATGGCGAGCCGTTCGGCGCGGACGACGTCATCTTCACCTTCAGATGCATTTTCGACGACCGCTACCCCAACCGGCTGAAACATCAGTATACAATCGAAGGAAAGCCCGTCACGTGCCGGAAAATTGACTCCCATACGGTGGCTTTCACCACTCCGGAAATTTTCGCCCCTTTCTTAATCAACATCGGCTGGGCTGAAATCCTGCCCGAGCACAGGCTCCGCGCGGCTTACGAGGACGGAACGCTGCTGAAACAGTGGAGCGCGGAAACGGCCCGCGAGGAACCCGGCGCCATTGCGGGCACGGGTCCGTGGACCATCCAATCCTACAAGCCCGGGCAGCAGATTGTCTTCACGCGCAACCCCAATTCCTGGCGGGCGGACCGGAAGGGACAGCGCCTTCCCTACATCGGGCATCTGGTTTGGCGGTTCGTCAACGAGCACAACGCCCGCAAGGTTAATTTCTTCACCGGCAAGATTGACTACCTCGGCATCCAGGCGGATGACCTGGCTTGGCTTAAAAAGAATGAAAAAACCGTCGGCTACACGATTTATGAGCGGGGCCCGGCCGCGGGCATCGGTTTTATCTGGTTCAACCAAAACCCCGGAAAGAACGAAGGCGGAGAACCTTACATCCCGCCCTATAAACTGGACTGGTTCACCAATAAACACTTCCGGCAGGCCGTCGCTTACGGGTTCGACCGCGCCAGCGTCATCGAAGGCCCCTACATGGGCAAAGCCCGCCCCTTGCACAGCATCATCAGCCCCGCCAATAAAAAATGGCACCATCCCGGCGTGAAGCGCTACCCCTATGATCCCGCGAAGAGCCGCAAGCTGCTCGAAAGCGAGGGCTTCACTTGGGATGAGGCTGGAGAACTGGCCGGTCCCCGGGGCAACCGCGTCCAGTTCGAATTGTTAACCACCAAGATTGACAGCATCCGCCGCGAAAGCCTCATCAACACTTTCATCAAAAACATGAAGGACCTGGGCATCCGCGTCAAAGCCTCCTATCTGGACTTCAGCACGCTGGTGCGGCGCACGGACACGACGTTCGATTACGACGCGGCGATGATGGGCTTCACCGGGGGCGGCGATCCGTCCGGGGGCAAAGCCATTTACATGAGCGGCGGGCGGCTGCATGTCTGGCATCCCCGCCAGGAAACGCCCGCCACGGAATGGGAGGCCCGCGTTGACGATCTGATGATCCTGCAGGAGCGCACCCTCGACGAGGAGCAGCGCAGGAAATACATTTTCGAGGTGCAGGAAATCTTCAGCGAACAGCTGCCATTGATTTTCCTCATCACACCCATCACTTACACTGGTTTGAAAGACCAATGGCGGAATGTCCGCATTCCTCCGCTGGGTTCCGTCATTTGGAACATCGAGGAATTCTGGACGGAAGCTGAATGAAGGAACGCGGCCGTTTCACGTGAGGAGGCCGGCAATAATGAATCAGCGAGGCATCTCCACCCATGCGCGGGTTTGCCAGGAACGGAGGGCTGCCTCGGCGAGCTGAAGCCCGCGCGCGCCCTCAAGCAGCGTCCATGGGAACGGCTTGTCCGCCGCGACGTGTTTGAGAAACAGCTCCCATTGGACCTTGAAGGCGTTATCGCAAGTTTCCCGGTCCGGAACCTCTTCCCAGCCATCGCGGAAATTCAATGGCTGGACGATGTCGGGATTCCAGACCGCTTTGGGTGTGGCGGCGCGGGCCTGGGTCCAGCACTGGCGCAAACCGGCCACGGCGGAGCCTTTCGTGCCGTCCACCTGGATGGTGAGCAGGTCGTCCCGCCGCACCCGCGCGCACCATGAGGAGTTGAACTGGGCAACGGCGCCCCCTTCGATCTCGAATATGGCGTAGGCGGCGTCATCCGCCGTGCAGCGGTAAGGGCGGCCGTTTTCGTCCAGGCGTTCCGGAATGTGCGTGGCGCCCAGGCAGCAGACGGACTTCACATCCCCGAAGAGATTTTTCAAAACATAATACCAGTGGCAGAACATATCCGTGATGATGCCGCCGCCGTCTTCCTTGCGGTAGTTCCAGGAAGGGCGCTGAGCGGGGACGCCGCGGCCTTCGAAGACCCAGTAGCCAAACTCGCCGCGCGCGGACAGGATGCGGCCAAAGAACCCGCTTTCGATGAGCCGCCGCAATTTGACCAGGCCGGGCAGCCACAGCTTGTCCTGCACGACGCCGTTTTTCAGCCCGGCCTCCCGGCAGAGGCGGTGAAGTTCAAGGGCCTCGGCGGCGGTTTCCGCAACCGGTTTTTCGCAGTAAATATGTTTGCCCGCCCGGATGGCTTTGCGGACCGCGCCGGCGCGCAGCCGGGTGGTTTGGGCGTCGAAGTAGACCGTGTTGGCCGGGTCCGCCAGGGCTTCGTCCAGGTTCGTGGTTATTTTTTGGATACCGAAGCCGCGGGCCAGGGCTTCCAGCTTTTCCCGGTTGCGCCCCGCCAGAACGGGATCGGGCAGAATGGTTTCGCCGGGGCCGGAGGCCGCGCCGCCCTGGCGGATGATTTCAGCGATCGAGCGTGTCAAGTGCTGGTTCGCTCCCATCCGCCCCGTTACCCCGTTCATGATAATGCCGATTTTACGAGTGGTCATTTTTAAACGTTGTTCAAGCAGGCATCCTTTATGAGTTCAAGAAATTCACCTTGATCCGCGCTCCAATAGCGTTTGGAAAAAATCTCCACTTCGGTGAAACCGGCGAACCCGGCAGCCTCGGCCCAGGATCGGATTTGACGCAAAGGGATGCAGCCTTCGCCCATCAGGCCGCGGTCACAGAGCATATCTTCCGTGGGCGTTTTCCAGTCGCTGACATGAAAAGCAAAGAGTTTGCCCAGCCGGCCGCAGCGGGCGATTTCTTTCTCCAGGTCCGGATCCCACCACAGATGATAGACGTCCACGACGACTCCCGCGGCCGGGCCGAGTTGCTCCGCCAGGGCGTTGGCTTGCTTGAGGGTGTTGATGGCGGAGCGGCAGTCCGCGAACATTGGATGGAGCGGTTCGATGCCGAGCCGCAGGCCCAGAGCTTCGGCCCGGGGAATGATTGCGGCGATGCCGTCCGCGGTTTGGCGGCGGGATTCAGCGAGAGGCTGGCCGGGAAGGGCGCCGCAGACCAGGACCAGCAGGGGCGCGCCCAGGGCCGCCGCTTCTTCGAGACAGCGAAGGTTTTCTTCGACGGCTTTTTGGCGTTCTTCTTTCGTCCGGGCGGGGAAGAATCCGCCCCGGCAGTAAGAGACAATTTCCAGGCCGGCGTCCCGCAGCATTCGCCCCGTCCCGGCGGCGCTGCGTCCTTCCAGCGCCTCGCGCCAGACGGTGATTCCCTTGAATCCGGCTTGGGCGTAATGGCGGGCGGCCCGTTCAACAGGCCAGGGTTTTGTGGTCGCAGTGTGAACACACACACGGGAAAGGTCTTTTAAGGGTTCGGCGGCCAT
>CAZYUX010000027.1:0-19664 GCA_964650745.1 uncultured Puniceicoccaceae bacterium | reverse complement strand
GGTGGAGCCGCCGTCGTCGCTGCGCTCGACCACGTAGTTGTCCTCGTTGTCGGCGTTGTCCGTCCAGGCCAGGTTGATCTGGCTGCCGCTTCCCGCGGAGGCGGCCAGGTTGGTCGGGTCCGCCGGAGGCGTGAGGCAGCCGGTGGTGGCGGCGTTTGCGGCATTTGAAGGCGACGACGCGTCGCCATGGTCATTGTAGGCCACGATCCGGTAGAAATATTCCGTGCAGGCGGCCGGGCCGGTGTCGGAATAACTTGTGATGTTTTCCGGAACGGTGGCGATGATGCCGTAAGTGGAACCGCCGTCGCCGCTGCGTTCGATCTTGAAGCCGCATTCATTGCCGGAGTTGTCTGTCCATGCCAAGTCTATCCAGGTGTCGCCCATCGCCGTTGCCGTCAGCCCGCTGGCGGCTGACGGAATAGCGGGGCTTCCCCGCGAGCCCGTGGTCGCGCCGGAAACATTGGAAGGGGAAGAATCGCCGTCGGCATTGTAAGCGGTGACGCGGTAGTAATAGGTCGCGTTTTGCGGCAGACCCGTATCGCTGTAAGCGGCGGCATTGGCCCCCGCCGTGCCAATTTGCGTCCAGCTGGTGGAGCCGTCGGCCGAGCGCTCGATTTTGAAGCCGTCCTCATTGGAGGAAAGATCGGCCCACGACAGGTCAATTTGCGAGTTCGAAACCCCGGCCGCGGTCAAGTCCGCGGGGGCGGCGGGCGGAACGCGCCCGTAAGGGAACCCGGCATTCCAGTTGACGGGATCGTTGCCATAGGCGGAATTGTCGATGCGCGTGAGGCAGCACCCTCCGCCGTCAGCTTCCGCGGGCCAGGGCGGCGCGTCATCATAACTCACGGCGTCAATGGTGACGTAAGGCACCGTGGAGCCGTCAGGAGCATCGGGCTGTTTCAGAGCGATGGTTTCGCCGCCGCCCTGCAAGGCGCCAAAGTATGGGCCGTATATGTCCACGGCCGCGTCTATGCCGTATTTGGTCCGGAAGTCGGACGGGGTGAGAGGCGTGACGAGGGCGCGCTCTCCCGCGTTTAACTGCGCGCCCGATGGAAAATCATAATCCACCCCGGACAAACGCCAGCCGTTCCCGTATTCGGAATCGTAAAGGACGACGGGGCCGCCGGTGATATTCGTGATTTCAATGTATTCGTCTTCACCGTCAGCCGGATTGTAATGGATTTCGCTGATCACCACGGGGCCGACCCGCGGGCCGCTGTTGGCCGAGCTGAATGTGTTGGAGACCTGCGCCGGAAAGTGTTCTTCACCCGTCGAGATGATATAACGGCCAAAGGAGACGCCGTTGGCCGCCGCTCCGAATTCGTAACCGTGGAAGTAACCGGTCAGCGAGCCGCCGGCGCTATTGGCCGAGAAGATATATATTTCCTCGCCTTGAGAGCTGAGGGCGAAATTCGGCGGCTCCGGATCCGCGGGCTGGCCGGGATTGAAGTCGTCCTCGTCGAACGTCACATAACCGGCGGCCGGGATGATGGTCTGATAGGGGATCTGGTAACGGTGCCCGGTGTCGGGATCCATCATCGTAACGGGATCATCCGTCAGATACCAGTAACTCACGTCCACCGGCGACGTTCCGTAATTATGCAGTTCGATGGTGTCCAGCTCCGGCGTGTCCGTGTGGGTAAGGGCTTCATTGATGACCACGGTGAAAACCGGCGGTTCGGGGTCGTCTTCTCCGGGGGAACCGCCGGGATAGGCGCTGGCGCGCCAGTTGGCGGGGTCATCGGGATCGGGATTGGAGTCCGGAAGGACCGGCACGAGGGAAAAGCCGCCGCCGTCGGGCATCTCCGGCCAGGGGTAGTTGTCGTTATAGGTGACTTCCCGGATGACCGTGCCGTCCGCCTTGCTCAAGGCCACGCGCTCGCCGCCGTTGCTCAGCCGGCCCGAGTAGATGCCGTCCCAGGCAACCGCGGGATATTTGTCGGCGAAAGTGACGGTGTCCTCTACCAGGACGATGAAGGCGCCCGGATCAAGGATGGTCCCCTTTGGGAAGGTGTATTCGATGCCGTCGGAGAAATAGACCCCGCCCAGCCGCAAAGAGGAAGCGCCGGCGTTCTTCAGCTCGATGAATTCATAGCGGTCGCCGTCAATCGCACCCTCGTCGGGCGGGTGATACATGATTTCCGTAATCAAAAAGTTGCTGTAATCTTGGACGGGGTAGAATTCCGCCTGGTGCAGGGGGCTCCACTCGGAGCCGTTGAGCACGCGGGCCTTGACCGTGACATCGCCGATCAATGAGACGGGGCCGCCGTAGGCCGTCCCGACGGCGCTGCCCGTCCACATCTCGCGCGGGTCGGTTCCGTCCGTGGTGTAATAAATCGTGCCGCCGGAGTTGGGGTTGCTCATTGTGAGCTCAAAGGTTGCGGGGTCGTATTCGCCCCCGTGCTGGTTCCAGTCCGGCGGGTTGGTGTCCCAGCCGCCGCCGCCTGGTGAATTGGGGTAGAGTTGAGGGCTTTTGCCGCGCAGTTGGCTTAGAATCGCGGCGGGCCGGTCGGGCAGCACGCCGGAGCCTTCATCGCGGGTGATGATCCACCGCCTGTGGTGGAGCCATCCCTCGTTGCGCTCGGCGGGCCGGTTGGGATCCTTGCTGTCTCCCGTGTAGGGATCGTAGTCCCAGCACGGGCCGGCGTCACCCCAGCGGGCCGATTCGCAGACGACCGGCCCTTGCACGCGGTCCATCATCGCCGCCGCGATGCCGAGGACGTCATTTGGATCGTATTTCGGCTCGGTTTCCGAGTAATAGACGTTCATCACGCCGTCATTGAACATGTGCTCGTAAACGCGGTCGGCGAAGAACAAGCAGTATTCCGGCTGGGCCATCATGCGGGTGTGGAAAGTGCCGGGGTTATTCCCCACGGCGAAATCGCTTTTGTCGCCGTTTTTCAGTGAAAATTCGGCGTCCCACATGAAGAACTTGAATTTTTCCAGGGGCGGGCCGGCGGGGTCGTCGGGATTGCGGCGGCAGGCGGCGTAGAAGTTGTTCGCGTTGCCGTCTTGGATTTCCACGGCGTCCATGTTCCCCGCGAACATGTTCGTGAAAATATAGTCCGCATAGTTCTCGAGGTCGAGGTAGTCCAACAAATTCAAGTAATCGGACTGGACGGAGAGGTCGTAGTTGTTGGCGAGGTTGACGGCCTGGTCCCAGGCGTTGCGCAGACCGCTCTTTACCTCAACGTCCGGGGAAACCGGGTTGGTGTGTTTGATGACGTCCCACTCATCATGCCGGGATGTTTCATTTCCCAGGTAATCGTTGGCGAAACGCGAGTCAATCTGTTCGTGCAGGTAGTAGATGCCCCAATACAAGCCGTTGATGTAAAGTTGAGTCGGCCGCTGATGAATGGCGGGCTTGCCCATGGCCAGCTGGCTCTCCGATGACCAGGCGTCTTCCATGTACATGGCGGACATGCGGAACCATTCACCGCCCTTCTGCGCCCAGCAGTAGTTGTGGATGCCGCGGGCGAAGAGCTTGTTGAAACTGTCCACGGCCGAACCGCCGTACAGGTTGTATCGCAGGCGGGTGGCGCCGTATTCGCTGCGGAAGTGGAAGCGCAGCATGTGCTTGTCCGTCGAGGTCGGCTTGCGCCCCGCTCCCCCGCCGATGCTCACGCCGCAGTTGACTTGGAACTCTTCCCGCCCGTCCGCGGTGAAGAATTCCACCGAGCAGGCCCGCTCGGTGTCGAATGCCGGATCGTATTGGGAATAATAAGGCTCCCCTTTCATGGGGTTGGAGTAGATCCCGTTGTCGTAGTCGAACCAATCATCCGCGCTCATCACGACCGACAGGCTTGGCAGCAGTTTCAGGTCGGATTCGATTTCGCTGGAGTAGCAGTCGTTGATGACGCCGTCGAGGCGCGGGTCGTTTTCGCAGTGGGTGACGATGGTTTGATCCATCTCGTAATCGGCGTCCGTGTAATACCATGTCGAGCAGGGGGAGTCGTCCGATTGGCAGTACTCGCCCCACTGGAGCGGAAAGTCCACCTGGGAAGACCCGTCCACGTTCGGGTGCGCGGGATTGGCCGGCTGCTGGAGGACGTCCCCGGTGAAGATGTAAGTGTGAGTGACGGAAGGGCTGGTGACATAGCCGGCGGCGTAACCGACGGCCCGCAGGCAGGCGGTCGTCGAGAGGCTAATCGGGCCGGAGTAAATGGCGCCGTAACTGTCTGTCGGCTCGCTGCCGTCCAGCGTGTAGCGGATCGTGGCGAAGGACTGGTCCGGAATGGCGAGGCTGACGCTGATGGCGGCGCTGTAGTAACCGCGCCGGTAATTGAATTGCGGCTCCTTAATGACACCGTCCATGGTGTTGCCGGTGTTGGCCGCCCCGGGCGTCGGCGTTTCCAGTATCCATAATTGTCCCGAAAGCCATCCATAAGAATAGCCGAAGGCCTGGTTGGGATATTCGGGGTTGAATTCGCTTTGCGCCGTCTGGGCATCGTCAAACAGCCCCAGGTATTCGCCTCCTTTGGACAGCTCGAAATTGGTCTCCATGTGAATGGCGGGCGAAACGGGGCTGGTCACGTCATCCCCCGTGCAAAGCACCACCAGGTATTCGCCGGGATTGAGCGTCACGCTTGGAAAGACCCATTTGGACTTGAAGGCGTAGTCGTCCGTCAAGGACCAGCCGGTGAGGTCCACGGCGGCGGCGCTCTGGTTGTAGAGTTCCACCCAGTCATTGGCTTCGTCCCACTCGGAGGCGGGCTCGTAGCCCGGCGGCATCGGCGAGCCGCCACCGGCCATGATTTCATTGATGATGATGTCTTGGGCCGCGGCGAAGGAAACGGGAAAAATCAGCGGCAACAGACAGAGAATGGATTGTTTTATTTTCATTGAGATCGAATAAGTTTGCGCTTTTCCCCGCCTGAGTTGATGCTGGGTGAATGGGGTAAAAGACGATTGTTTGTTGGTTAAGATTATGAAACCAAAATGTGACAATCAAGTCAACCACCAAAATGAGCCGGTCCGGGCATTGGCCGGTCCTTTTCTCGTTTTTCTGTTGCCTTTTCGGCCGCCGGCATTTGAGTGAAAAGGCCTGATCCAATGATGAAAAGGTTGAAACTGGCAGGCATCGGCTGCGGAGGGCGGACGCAAACCTACCTGGGCTTGGCCGCGCAAATGCCGGAGTATTACGAGGTCGCGGCCGCGGCTGACCCCATCGCGGGGCGCGTGGAGAAAGTGCGCGGGCTTTCGCGCAATCCGGATTTCCGGGGCTTTGACAGCGACAAGGCCATCCTCGCGGCGGATAAACTGGCGGACGTCATGATCATCGGCACCCAGGATGCTTATCACGTCACACCTTGTCTGGCGGCGATGCAAAAGGGCTACGACATTCTTCTGGAAAAGCCCATCGCCGCGAACCTGGCGGACGTGATCCGGGTCGAACAGGAGGCGCGGCGGCTGGGGCGCAAGGTGCTGGTTTGCCACGTGCTGCGCTACACGCCGTTTTATCAGAAGGTGAAGGAGATCGCGGACAGCGGGATGCTCGGGGAAATCGTGAGCCTGAACGCCGCCGAGGGCGTCGGCGCCTGGCACCAGACGCACTCTTACGTGCGCGGCCACTGGAGCGTGGCAGAAAAAGCCTCGCCCATGATCATCGCCAAGTGCTGCCACGACATGGACATTCTCTCCTGGCTGGCGGGAGAGAAGTGCGCCGCCGTCTCCAGCTTCGGCCGGCTGAGTTATTTCACGGAAAAGAACGCCCCGGAGGGCGCCCCGGCGCGCTGCACGGACGGCTGTCCCGCGGCCCGCGCCTGCCCATACAACGCCGTCCTTTACGCCACGCGGCACCGGAGCTGGCTGCCGTTTGTTTATGACGAGGCCGGCGGCGCAAGCCTCGAGGATATCCGGCAATGGCTTTCGCGAAGCCCGTGGGGGCGGTGCGTTTACCGTTGCGGCAATACCGCGGTGGACCACCAGGTGGTCAACCTCTCCTTCGCCGGAGGGAGCACCGCCACCTTCACGATGACGGCGTTCGAAAGCGGGCGGAACATTGACATTTACGGAACCCAAGCCCGCCTGCACGGGGGCGACTTTTACAAGCACAACGCCGGCTTCGAAATTATCGTGACGGAGCACGCCAGCGGGGCGGTGTCGCGGTTCGATGCGGGCCGGCCGGCCGGCGGCGGTTACGCCGGGCATGGCGGGGGTGACGGCGGCCTGGTGGCGGCGCTATACCACGAGATGATGAAGGATGACCCGGCGCAAATGCGCTCTTCTCTTGCGCTCTCGGTCGAAAGTCATGTCATGGGTTTCGCCGCCGAGGAAGCCCGGCTCACCGGCCGGGTCATTCATCTGGAAGAGTTCCGCCGCCGGCACGCCGGGGCGTCATGATGAACGGGCTGAAGGCGCCGAGCAACCGGCGCGGCAAGCGGGCCCGGACGCGCACGCCCTCATCTTCGGCCTTCTCCCGCAGGACTCCGCCAGCTTCATGGAGCTGGTGAACGAAACCGTAGCGGTCATGCGGAATGAGGAAATCCATCGGGCCGGTCAGCGGCTGGCAGCTTTTCAGAAAATCTTCCAGCCGCAGCGTCAATGCATCAAGGCCTTCGCCGGTGCGGGCGCTGATGAAGCAAGGGCGGGCGCTCCCGTTGACCCGCAAACTCCGGCGCTCTTCCGCGCTGAGCCGGTCAATTTTGTTATAAACCGCTATGAGGGGTTTGCCGCGCGCGCCCAGTTCTTCCAGCACTTGCAGCGTGGTCTCCCGGTGGCGTTCCGCTTCGGGGCTTGAAGCGTCCAGCACGTGGATCAACAAATCGGACACGAGAGCCTCTTCGAGGGTTGCCTTGAAAGACTCGATGAGGGCGTGGGGCAGGCGGCGGAGGAAGCCGACAGTGTCGGTGAGCAGCAGGGCCAGTCCGGAGGGCAGGACCATCCGCCGGGTCGAGGGGTCGAGAGTGGCGAACAGCTTGTCCGCCACGGGGGCGCCGGCGCGGGTCAGGGCGTTGAGGAGGGAGGATTTGCCCGCGTTGGTGTAACCGACAATGGCGGCCGCGGGCACCGGAACCCGCAAGCGTTGCTGGCGCTGGACGGCCCGCTGTTTGACAACCGCCGCCAATTCCTTTTTCAGCCGGGCAATGCGCTGGCGCACCATGCGCTGGTCGAGCTCGATCTGCGCCTCGCCCTCGCCCCGCAAGGTGACGCGGCCCCCGCGCTGGCGGTTCAGGTGCGTCCAGGCCCGGCGCAAGCGGGGCAGAGAGTATTCCATCCGGGCCAGTTCGGTTTGCAGGACGGCTTCCCTGGTGCGGGCCCGGTCGGAGAAGATATCGAGGATAACCTCCTGCCGGTCAATCACGCACAGGCCGCTTTCGTTTTCCCAGTTGCGTTGCTGGGCGGGGGAGATTTCCTCATCCAGCACGATACAGTCACATCCCGCTTCTTTTGCCCGCCGGATGACTTCCCCGGCTTTGCCGGCGCCGATGAGGAAGCGCGGGCGCGGGGTTTTCAAATTAACCAGCTCTTTTCCCGCCACGCCGATTTGGAGGTTTTTCACCAGTTCGGACAACTCATCGAGCAGGGCTTTGGCCTCGGTCCGCGATTTTCCCGGGTAATGCGCGCCTGCCAGCCACGCCCGCTCAACCTTTCTGGGCTTCTCCCGGATCTCGATCATAAAGCGGAGGCGCCGCCAAAAGGCTCAAACTTAAAACGAGAAAAGACCTTTGCCTTTATTGTCATTCCAATAATTTATAGCATCTGCTTCCATCTGTCAATCCGCGCGGCCGCGAAACACGCGCGAGGATTGCGCGGGTCCGGCGTTTCCCGGGCGCCGCGGGAATTTCAAAGGATGAGGCGGCCTCTGTTAACGGAAGAGAGGGTGTTTGGAGTTGTGTTTTAAGGAAATAAGGGCATATTTGTGAGAGAGGCAATCATGGAGAAAAAAGCCAAGTGCTCGTTGTGCGGAAAGGAAGCGGTTTTCTTTGCCAGCAAGGTGGCGCAGGGAAAAGTGAAGGAAGTGCCGTACTGCCAGAAACACGCGGCCGAAGCGGGCTTGCTCGACCCGAAAGGCTACGCGTTCTTCGACGACGGGACGGAGGCGGAAGCCATCACCGAATCGGCGGGGCCGCGGTGCGAGGCATGCGGGTGGACGTTCCGGAATTTCGAGAAATCGGGGCGGATGGGCTGCCCGGCATGTTATTCGCTTTTTGGCAAAGGCCTTAAGACGCTGCTGAACAAATTGCAGGCGGGCGCGAAGCACGCGGGGAAGATTCCGGAAAAAGCGATGGAGGACGGCTTGTTGCGGGACCGCATCAGACGGATGGAAACGCGGCTGGAAAGGGCCATCGCAGGCGAGCGTTACGAGGAAGCGGCGGCTTACCGGGATAAAATCAAACAGATGAAAACCCGCGCCGGGGAAAACTGACAGTTGTCTTCAAAGCCGCGGGGCGGGATGAAAAGAAACCGGCTGCCGGCTAATTGACGGGGCGGAGAGCGACGCGGAAGCCGAGGTAGTTGAAACGCAGGGTGGTGAAGGCTTCGCGGCGGGCTGCGGAGCGGCAGAACTCCGGGCCGTCAGCCCAGCTGCCGCCGCGGATGACACAGCTAAGCACCTCCGGAGGCGCTTTCCAGTCCTTCACTTTGCCGCCGGGATAATGTTCCTGGTACCAGTCCATGCACCATTCCCAGACGTTGCCGTGCATGTCGTAGAGGCCGAAGCGGTTGGGTTTTTTCTGGCCGCCGGGATGGGTCGAGTTTTCGCTGTTCCACAGATGCCAGGCGTACTGGGAGATGGCGTCCGCCTCGTTGCCGAAGTAATAGGCGGTGGCGGTGGCGGCGCGGCAGGCGTATTCCCACTGGGCTTCCGAAGGCAGCGTGTAGACGTAGCCTTCGGGCAGGCGCCCGGCGGAACGCTCGCGCTCAGTGATCATGCGGCAGAACTCGAGAGCCTCGCCGAAGGCAACCCAGTAAACCGGATGGCGCTGGCCCACGCCGTTGAGGCCGATAAAGTCGCCCATCCTGTCCCGCAACTGGCGGATGGTGGTGCCGGTGATGGCGGTGTATTCACCTTGGGTGACTTCGAATTTGCCCAGCCAGAAGCCTTTGGTCAGCTCCACGGTTGTTTGCGGGCCTTCGTTGGCGCCGCGGTCTTTTTCGGTTTCCGGGCTGCCCATGACAAATATGCCCGGCTGGATGTAGACCATTTCCAAACCGATGTCCGGCACGGTCCAGTTCTCTCCTTCCTTTGGGCCTTTTTTCTTCAGCGTGGCGGAGAGGGGGAGTTGGCGCTGCTCGAGGACAATGCCGCCCAAGGGCATGGTTTCATAGCCGAACTTGCGCAACTCATACATGACCGGCCCGGGAGGGAGGTTGTCGAGGATCAGCGGGGTTTCCCCCAGTTTTTCTTCGGAACCGGACAGGTAAACCTCCGCCCCGGAGGGGGTGCTGGTGATGACGACGCCGCCGGTGTGAAACTCCTCTTTAACGGTTGTTTCCTCGTTCCATTCGACCTTCAAGCTCTGCCGTTTTTCCGGCCAGTCTTTGTAGCGGAAGATGACCTCGTATTCCCCTGTCGGCAGGTTTTCGAGTTTTTGCGGGGTGGTTCCTTTGCGCGGGGGGATTTCGGACTGCAGGGAAACGGCTTCGAACGCGGCGCCGGCCGGGGTGGTGACAATCCGCGCGCCGCCTTTCCGGCGCGCGAGCTTAACGGGGCCCGCTTCGGTGATTTGGTCCTCAAGAATTTCGACCTCAAGTGTTTGAGGCTCATATTTTTCCAGTTGAATTTCCACGGGGTATTTGCCCAGTTTGAGGCTCTCGAAGAGGGCCGGGCTTTTCACCGGCGGGTTGTCGCCCAGTTTGACGGCGGCGCCCGGAGGATCGGTGAGGATGCGGGCTCCGCCGCGGGCTTTGGCCTGGCGCTCTTTTTCCCGCAGGAGGCGTTCGGCTTCTTTAAGCACTTCGGCTTCGGAGCGGGCCTGTTCGGCCCGCTGGCGGGCGAGCCAGAGTTCCTGGTCCTGGTTGCGCAGGCGGTCCCGCCGTCTGGCGGCTTCTTCTTCCTTTTGTCTCGCCAGCTGGGTTTGGGTTCTTTCGGCCTGTTGTTCCTGGTGCCGGGTGTAAAAGAAAATGCCGGCGCCTGCGAGCAAGGCGGCCAGGGCGGCGAAGGCGTAGAGGAGATACAGGCCTTTGCGGGAAGATTCCGGAACCGGCGCGGGTTTTTCTCCGGCCTCGGGGGGCTTGCGTTTCCGCGGCGGCGGTTTAAGGGGAGCGGGTTCCGGAGGCGGCGCTCCCTTTCCGGCTTGATCGTCATGGATCCTTTCCTCCGCGGTTTTTTTGTCTTCCGGCGGCGGCGGCGCGGGTTCGGGGGCTTCCGGCGGCGGCGGCGGGGGTTCCGGTTTTTCTTCCGGAGGCGGCGCGGCTGTTTTTCCCAAATCCTGGAGGATGGAAGGTATATCAGGATACCGCTGCGCGGGGTCCCCGGCCAGGCAGCGGGCGGTCAAAGCGTCCCATTGCGGGTGAAGACCTTCGGCCAGAGAGGAAGGCGGCTGCCGCGCTTCGGCGGGTTTGCGCCCGGTGAGCAGGAAAAAGATGATCCCGCCAACAGCTTGGATGTCCGGCGACAAGTCAAGCGAGCGCCCTTCGGCGGCGCCGGGCTGTTCCCCCTTCAACAGAGACAGGCCAAAATCGGTCACGCGGATCTTCCCGTTGGCCGAGCGCAGGATGTTGGACGGTTTCAGGCTGCCGTGGGTGACTCCCTGTTCATGGGCGTGAGACAAGGCGGCGCAGACTTGCCGCATGATTTCCAGCGTTTCCTCCGGGTCCAGCCGCCCGCCCGACTCGAGGACGTAATCCTCCAAAGTGTCGCCGGCCACGTAATCCACGGCCAGATAGAAACGCCCTTGGTCCTGCCCCGACTTGTGGACCGCCACAATGGCGTCGGATTTCAGAGCGCCGAGGGCTTCAACAGCTTGGCCGAAGCGCTCCAGAAAACCTTCCCTGTCAGTCCATTCCCTGGGTAAAACCTTCAAAACGAAGTTTTGCCGCAGCCACAAGTCCTCGGCCAGGTAAACCTCGCCCGTCTCCCCAGCGCCGAGGTAACGGATTATTTCATGCTCGCCCAGTGTCTGGCCGGGAGTGAAAGACTGCCCGTTTCCGCCGCCTTCAGCCATGCGGCCTCCTGTATCCGTTTTTTGACATCAACCCCAAAGGCTTAAACTATTTTAAGCGCGCGGCAAGGTTAGATTTGCCGGCTTCTTTCTTTATTTTTTAGTTTATACAGGCGCGCGATGTGCGCGGCCACATCGGAAATGGCGCGGTTTTCCGTGCAAATGCCGGTGCCCGCCCGCAGGTACGCCGGCTCGCGCTCGGTGAGCAGCTCCTTTATGCGGGTTTCCGGGTCGCTGACTTGCAGCAAGGGCCTTTTGTTAGTGCGGGAAGTGCGCCGGTGCAGGGTTTCGGGAGAGGCGAACAGGCAGAAGACCTCCCCTTTGGATTGCAGCTGCCCGGACATGCCCGGCTGCTGAAGCAGGCCGCCTCCGCAAGCCACGATGCACCCGCGGGCAGGATGGCCCGAGCGGATGAATTCCCTTTCGATTTCCCGGAAGCGTTCTTCTCCTTCGCTGGCGAAAAGCTCTTGAATGGTCCGCCCGGTTTGCCGCTCAATGGCCCGGTCCGCGTCCATAAAACGCATATTCAGCCGCCGGGCCAGGTTCCGGCCGATGGCGCTTTTGCCGGAACCCATAAAACCGGCCAGATAGATATTGGGTCTTGTTTCGTCCGGCCCGTTTGAACCACCCGGCCCGCGACGGGGCGGGCGGCGCTTGACATCGGGATGACGTTGCACCATACCGCCTCCGAACATCGGCGGAAATGGAATTAACGTCAAGCAAATCCCGGCTGTCCGGCGCGGTGCGCATCCCCGGATCCAAAAGCCATACCATCCGGTCCGTGGCCATCGCATCCTTGGCGCGCGGCTTGTCGGTGTTGCGCCGCCCGCTGCGCTCCGCGGACTCGCGGGCCGCCGTTCAAGCCTGCCGGGCGCTGGGGGCGGAGATTGACGACGCCGAAGAAGACTGGACCGTGCGGGGCACGGCGGGAAAACCGCGCGGCGGAGGCCGGATTGACGTGCTCAATTCCGGCACCACCCTTTACGTGGCCATGACCGCCGCCGCTTTGGCGGACGGGGCCACCGAGTTCACCGGCGACGCTCAAATCCAATCCCGGCCCGCTGACAAACTGATGCAGGCGCTCGATGCCCTCGGCGCGAAGTGCCGCTCCCTCAAAGGCAACGGCTGCGCGCCTTTAAGGGTGGAGGGAGTTTTGCGCGGCGGCGCGGCAACAATCGAATGCCCGACATCCCAATACCTGACGAGTTTGCTGCTGGGCTGCCCCTTGGCGGCGGAGGATACCGAAATCACCATTCCCCTGCTGCACGAGCGGCCTTATGTGGAAATGACACTGTCCTGGCTGCGAAAACAAAACATCGAGCTGGAGCGCCGGGATATGAACTGGTTCCGGATCAAAGGCGGCCAGAGCTACACGGCTTTCGAGGAAACCATCCCGGCCGACTTTTCCTCCGCCACGTTCTTCCTCGCCGCCGCATGTGTGACCGGTTCCACCTTGACTTTGGAGGGATTGGACATCCGCGACACGCAGGGGGACAAAGCGGTCCTTGGTTACTTCGAGGAAATGGGGGCGCGCGTGCGGCATGAAGACGGCGCCATAACCATCTCATCCGGCGGCTTGCGGGGGCGCGAACTGGATTTGAACGCCACACCGGACGCCCTGCCCGCCATGGCCGCCGCCGCCTGTTTTGCCGAAGGCGAGACACGGCTGGTCAACGTGCCGCAGGCCCGGCTGAAAGAGACGGACCGCATCGCCGTCATGGCGGAGGAATTGCAGCGCCTGGGCGGGCAAGTCCGGGAGATGGAGGACGGCCTGATTATCCAGGGCGGCGGGCTGCGGGGCGGGCGCGCCCGCGGGCGCGGCGACCACCGCGTCGTCATGGCGCTGGCAACCGCCGGACTGGCGGCCTCCTCTCCCGTCCGCGTGGACACCGCGGAAGCGGTTGAAGTGACATTCCCCGATTTCATCGAACAGATGCGCCAGACCGGCGCGCAAATGACGTTAATCCAGTAACACGAAAGGATAACTATGCTTGGCTGCCATATTGGAAAGTTGTTTCAGGTAAGTGTGGGAGGCGGCTCCTACCAGGAGTGCATGGCCTCTATGATGCAAGGCGTCCCGCCGGGGATGACCGTGACCGAACAGGAAATTTACGGTGAGCTTTTGCTGCGCAAGCCGGGAGCGGACGAGCTTTCGTCGCCCCGCAAGGAGCCGGACCTGCCAGTCATCGTCACCGGCTTGAACGTGGACGACACCGTGCCGGGAGCGGGAAACAAAAACCACACCAACGGCACGCCCCTGACCGTCATCATCCCCAATCTGGACCGGCATGATATCCATATCAAGCAATACCAGGAAACCAACCGCACGCCCAGGCCCGGCCACGCTTCATACGCCTCTTTTATAAAATACGGGCCGGACGACGACGCCATCGGCGCTGGCTTTTTCAGCGGGCGTTACTCCTCGACCTTGGTGGCGGCAGGCGCCGTCGCCAGGAAAGTCCTCTCGATGTGCGGCATCCGCGTCTGCTCGTTCGTCAAGGAAATCGCGGGCGTGGCCTGCGCGGACGTGGATTACGGCCGGATTTTTGAGCTTGCGGAAGCCTATAAAAAGATGCGCTGCGCCCTGGATCCTTTCTACCAGGAAATTTACGTCAAGAACCGCATCACCATGGACATGCGTTTCCTGCAAAAAGCGGCGGTCCTGGCCGAAGTCGAAAACGAAATTGACGACATCCGCGGCAAGGCTCCCAAGATGAAAGCGCGGGAGATACGGGAGAAATACGGCTGCCATCCCGTCATCCCCTGTCCGGACATGGAAGCCGCCGACGCCATGCTCGAGAAATGCGGCGAGATTTACAACAGCGGGGACACGGCGGGCGGCCTGATCGAGATGGTGGTGCGCGGACTGCCCGTCGGCCTTGGCGAACCGGTTTTCAACAAGCTGGACGGCGAGATGGGGCGGCTGATGGGCATCGGCGCCGTCAAGGGCGTCGAAGTCGGGGCCGGTTTCAAAGTCAAGGACATGACCGGCTACCAGTCGAACGACCGCATGAGCGCCAAGGACGGCAAGGTCGTCTTCGAGACGAACAACGCGGGGGGCGTCACCGGCGGATTGGCTTCGGGACAGGACGTCATTGTGCGCCTGGCCGTGAAGCCGACGCCAACGATTGACAAGAAGCAAATGACAATTGACAAATACACTTTGGAAAACAAAGAGCTTTCCGCCATCACCCGGCGTGACCCGACCATCACCAACCGCATCTGGCCGGTGGCCGAAAGCTACGCCTCCATCCTCATCCTCGACCACTTCCTCATGCACTGCGGCTACCAGGCGCTGCGGGGAAACGTGGAGGCGTGAGGAGATCCCCCGCAAAAACCAGCCGCCAAAAAACACGCCGGATAATTTTCCGCGGGCCGCCGGCCCGCCAGCGGAGGTTCCGGATGCTCACGGCACCCAGCGGTTCTCCCGTGTGGCATAATCGTAAAACCAGGCGCCGCCTTTTCCGTTGCCGCTGCCGCGGTAAAAAAAGAGCCAGCCGGAAGTGTCCGCGCTGTAGAGAAAGGGAAAGGTGTCCGGTTTGGTCCACAGCCAGCAGCTTTGGCCACCCTCTCCGGCGGCGTAAAGCCAGCCCAGCTGGGCGTGCCAAAACCACGGGAAAAGGGAAGCTTCCACATATCCGAACCAGCTGATCTCAAACCAGCCGTTTCCCGCTCCGGCCGCTTCTCCAAAGTAACCGGTCAGGCGGGTTTCGATTGAAGGCCGCACGGAAAGTTCGGCGGAGGCGCTGACAGCGGAACCGTGAGCGTTGGTCACGGTCACGGCATAAAAGCCCGCGTCGGCCATCCCCGTGTTTTCCAAGATCAAACTGGCGGCTGCGGCCCCCGGAATGTCTTCTCCATCCTTGCTCCACTGGTAGATCAGCGGCCCGGCGCCCGAAGCCGTAACGTCAAACGCGGCATCCTCCCCTTCGCTGACAGACACGTCCCGGGGATGTTCGATGATTTCGGGGGGGTCCGGAGCGGGGTTGACCGTGAGGACGGCGGGGGCGCTCTCCGCGGTTCCGGCGATGTTGCTGACGGTCACGGTGTAAGAACCGGCGTCAGCCTCCTGCGCGTATTGGAAAGCCAGCTCCGGGCCGTCCGCGCCGGGAATGCCCGCGCCGTCCTTGCTCCAGGTGTAAAACAACGGCGGCGTTCCCGAAGCCTCCACCGCAAAAACGACCGGACCGCCTTCGGTGACGGTCAATCCCGCCGGAGGCGTTTCAATAACCGGAGCGGCTGGAGTGAAGATAAAAGGAGTGAAGCTTTGAATGCCCGTTCCGCCGCTCCAAAGGTTGGGCCGGCCGAAGGTGCTGCTGCTGCCGTCATTGTAATTCGCGGTCCCGGGAGTCAGGTAGGGCGTGGGGTCCGCCTCGAGCTTGAACACCTCTTCAGAGTTGACGCCGCTGAGCGGGTTCACGCCCTCGCCCGCCGGCCCGAACACGACGTTGCCCTCCGCGTCCATGATGGTGATTTGCGTGTTGTCGTTGGAAACACGCATGGTGAAAAAGCGCCCTTCAGCGTTGGGCTCGGCGTCGGTGATAACGGTAAAGAGGGGATCCTGAAGGCAGATGTTGCTCCACGCCCATCCCTCCGACGCGAGACGGTTGATGACATGCAATTGCGTGTCCAATCCGCCCATTTCCGTGGTGTCCTCGATGAAGGTGAGGATCGTCCCGGCCGGCACGGCGCTCCAATATTTGTGGCCCGTAAGGACGAAGTCGCTGGCATCGTCATTGGCGGGGTCGCCATCGTTGACGCCGTCCTCGATGAGAAAAGTCCAGCCCCGCATGTCCACGAAGGAACCCGGCGTGCCGTCCCCGGCAACCGCGACTTCGAACCAGTCACCGCCGTTTCCCGGAACAATTCCCCAATAGATATCGGAGTTGCCGTTTCTCAAAACGTTGGCCGAACTGACGGCGTTGTATTCATTGAGGATAACCGGGACGGCGGCCTTGCAGGCCGCTCCGGCCAGAAGCAAAATCCCCGCCGCGGCCCAAAATCGGGAATCCAAAAGGTGATAATTTGTTTTCATGGCATGCCAGGATGAATGTCACAGTTTGACGGCGAATAAGTGAAGGCCGAAAGCTACACCATCCTCCAGCCTTTGGCAATGCTGAAAAACAGGAGGGGTTCCGCGCTTGTGCCGGATCGGAAAAAGGTTTTAATCCGTGACTTTTTGTTGAATTTCGTGTAACAATACGGCATTCGGTAAATGTATTTTTGCCGCGCCATTCAATACCCATGTCAGTTTTCCGCAGCGAAACCATGCTTGATCCGCCCCGGGGCATCCGTCAGGAAATTCCGCCCGAGCGGCACGAGTTCAAATACATCATCCGCCCGCGGCAGGCGCCGGAAATCCGGGAGTATCTGCTGAATTTCTGCGAGCCGGACGCCCACGCCCGCGGAAACCCGCCGGGCTACACCGTCATCACTTTGCAGTTGGACTCGCCCTCGTTGGCGCTCCATCTGGCGAAAGACCGCCAAAGCCTGAATCGTTTCAAGCTGCGCCTGCGCACTTACACCACGCGGGGGAACGCTCCGGTGTTCCTTGAAATCAAACGCAAACTCAATACCATCATCAGCAAAAGCCGCTGCCGGCTGCCCGCGGCGTGTGACGTACAAGCGGCGGTGGAAAGGCCCCGGCGGCTGCCGTTTGCCCGGCGCCGCGAGGAGAATACCTACTTGGAATTCGTCCGCCTCACCCGGCAGATCGGCGCCCGCCCGGTGGTTCTGATCCGTTATGAGCGCGAGTCTTATGCCAGCGCCATTGACAACTACGCGCGCGTGACCTTTGACCGGCGGCTTTGCTACCGGCGCACGAGCCGTTACGACATCCCGCCCCGCAACGGCTGCCGGTGGCGGGCGGCGGACACTCACGCGGCTTTTGAGCGGCCTTTTTCGGGAGTTATTCTGGAACTGAAATGCACCCGCGACCAGCCTCTGTGGATGGCCGAATTGATCCGCCGGTTCGATCTGACCGAGTGCGGTTTCTGCAAATACTCGGCCGCCCTGAACACGGACGCCCTTTTCGGCGGCTACGAATTCCAAAACGCCACCCGCGACAACGGCTATTTTTAACGCTTTATTGTTTTTCTTTTACCAGCAAAAGCCGCATGGAAAATTTTTTGGACACCTTTTACGCCACGCCCATGCCCTCGTTTGTGAATATCTTCATGGCGCTGGTATTCAGTTTCGTTCTCGGATCGGTTTTGGCCGCCGTTTACCGCTGGACGCACCAGGGGAGCACCTATTCGCGCTCCTACGTGCAGACGGTCGTGCTGGCCTGCCTTGTCGCCACGGTGATGATCATCGCAATAGGCAACAGTCTGGCCCGGGGGCTGGGGATTTTGGGCGCCCTGGCGATCATCCGCTTCCGCACTCCCATCCGCGACCCGCGCGACATCGTGTTCCTGTTCGCGAGCTTGGCGGTAGGCATCGCGACGGGCGCCCAGCAATATTTGGCCGCCGTTTCGGGCACGCTTTTTTTTGCCGCCACGGCGCTTTACCTGTCCGTCACCCCCGCCACTTCACGGCGGGAGTTCGAGGGCTTGCTGCGCTTTGTGCTGCTCCCCGGATCGGCTTCGGAAAAGCAGCTGACGGAAATCTTCTCCCGTTTCACTTCCTCGGTGGAAAACGTGGCCTTGCGCGACGCGGCCCAAGGCGGCCTGCTGGAATACTGCTATCAGATCCGGCTGCTCGACCCCTCTTTCAAAACCGATCTCATCAGCGCCCTCAATCAGCTGGAAGACATTTCCGACGTGAGCCTTGTCATGCAGCGCTCAACGGTGGAAATATGACACCATCATGCCCCGTCCACTCCGAAAAAACCGCCCTTTGCCCCGCCATCCCTCCGTTTGGCGGAGCCGGCTGAAGTGGCACTGGCCATTTTTTGTCTGGCTCGGCGCGGCGGCGCTGGCTGGCTGGCTTTATTACCGCCAGGGCAGCGGCGAGTTCGAGCAGTTCAACGGCGTGGTGGAAATTGTCATGGAGCCCGTGGCCAGCCTTGAAACCGGGCGGGTGCTGAGCATCGAGGTGCATGAGGGCCAGCAGGTTCAGGCCGGCGATGTCATCGCCCGGCTCGACACCTCCCTGGTGGACCAGGAAATATCCGCGCGCGCCGTGGAGCTGGCCCTGGATCAGCAGGACCGCAAACGGCAGTTCACCAACGCCGTCCAGCGCATCAAGAGCGACCTGCGGGAACTGCGCCTGGAACAGGCCGAGGATGAAAACGAATTGGCCGCGGCCCGCGAACAGGCGGCCCGGCAAGAGAAGATGCTCGAACGGCGGCTGATCGAGGCAGGCGCTCTGGCCGAAACCAAAGCCCGGCTGTCCGTCCTGGAACAGCGGGCGGCCATGTACCCGCGGATGATCCAGGAAATGGAGGCCGAGCTGGCCGAGCTGGAAAGGCTGCAAAAAGAAGCCTTGGGCTTGTCCTCGCCCGGCGCTGTCAACAGCGAGCTGGAGCTGCTCCGGAAAGAGCGGGAGAACTACACCCTGCGGGCCGTTCATGACGGTTTCGTGGCCCGCGTGGACCACCAGGCCGGCGATGTCGTGCGCGAGGGCCGCCCCGTGGCGCATTTAGTCCTGCACAAAGCGCCCCAGGTGCACGGGTTCGTGCCTGAAGAGTCGCCCCTGGAAATGCGCCAGGGAGACACGCTTTGGGTGACGCCGCGTTACCGCAATGGGCAAGTCTTCCAAATGCGTGTCTCGTATATTTCACCCCACGTGCTTTCTTTGCCGGACCGCACCAGTATTCTGCCGCAGGCGGTGGTGCGCGGGCGCCAGGTGGTGTTGATTCCCGCCGACGGCGCCTTCACCCTCTCGCCGGGGCAGGCGGTTGCCATCCATCTGAAGAAACCCGGCCTGTTCTCATTTTAATCCATGTTCCGCCCGGTGAAGGAAAATAAAACAGGAAAACAGGAACCCGCCCGGAGCCGCCGGCTGATGAAGGGAGCCATAACCATGGCTGCAGCAGCGGGACTCGCCGGGCTGGGAACAGCCGCCGCCCCGGGAGAGACGGAACTGGATCTGGACACGGCGGTCGGGGAAGCCTTTAAGCGCGATCCGGAAATCCGCGTCCTCCAGGCAGCCGTTTCCGCGGCGCGCGCCCGCGCCCGGGAAGCTGGCGCATGGGAACAACCGGAACTGCGCCTCGGTTACAACAGCCGCAACGATGATGTGAGAACCCGCGACATCGCGCTGCGCCTCCGCCCGCCGAACCCTTGGGAAGCCGCCGCCGAAAGACGCCAGGATTACGCGCGGATCGCCCGCGCCGAAGCGCGCCTGGCCGCCGCTCAAACCGCATGCCGCCTCAAAATCAAGGAACTCTATTTCGAGGCTCTCTACCGCCGGCACCGTCTCCGTTTGTCAGAAGAGCTGACTCACATTCAGAAACGCCACAGCGACTGGCTGGACCTTCAGCTCGAGATGGCGGAAGCGCCGCTGCCGGATGTCCTCAAGGAACGCCTGGACACATTGGAAGCCCTGGCGGACCGCCGGGGCTATTCTTTCAAATATTGGAATAGCTTTGCTTCTTTTTATAGTTGGATTAAGTTT
>CAZYUX010000026.1:0-19690 GCA_964650745.1 uncultured Puniceicoccaceae bacterium | reverse complement strand
CGGCGCGGCCGGACGCTGGGAAGGGCAAGGCTGGGCGCTGAATTACGCCGGGCACGCGCTCGCGGACCGCATCGAGTCAACGGCGCTGGTTCACGGGCCGTTCCGCTCGCGCACTCACGGCAAACTGGCCTTGCTGCCGGAAGTTGAGTTCGAAACCGCGGCGGGCGGCGCTTGGCGCGTCCGGGCGGGCTTGGGGGCTGAGGATTCCAACCGCGGCGGCTGGAGCTTCTCCCCGCTGTTTGAAATAAAAAGGGAGAGCCGGACCTGGCAGGCGTGGCTCCAGTATGCGCGCTCGGCGCAGCTTCCAAGCTACACCGCTTTGGGTTCGAACCCCGCGGCCGGGCTCTTCCGGGGCAATCCGGAGCTTCCCCGGCAGATCAGCCATCACGCCGAGATGGGCGCGGGATGCAAGACCGGCCGCTGGCGTCTCTCGGCGGCGGTTTTTTTCCGGATGGACCGTGACTTGACGGACTGGACTTATGACTCCGCCCAGGCCCGGAAAGGTGATTACGCCCGCGAGGCGAACCCCGTGGACGTTGACACGGCGGGCGCGGAGTGGCTGCTGGAATGCCGCGGGCGGAACGGCCGCCTGCTTTTGGGTTACACCTGGCTGCATAAAGACGGCGATTACGGGAAAGCGGCGGACGCCAGTTTTTACGCCCTCAACTACGCCCGCCACCGCCTGACAGCTTCATTTTTCTGGCGGCCCTTCAAAGGCTTGGAGTGCCGCGGCGGCGGCGAATTCCGCATTCAGGAGCCTAACATTCTGCGCGGCGGCCCGGAGCGGGCGGCACTGGTCTTTGCTGGCATGGCGTGGCGGCCCGCCCGCTGGCCGCACTTCGAATGCAACGCCGGAGCGGACAACTTGTTCAACAGCGGCTTCGAGGAAATCCCCGGCGTTCCTCCAGCCCCGCGGCAGTTTTCCTTCTCAATCAAGACGTTCTGGTAACCCCCTTCACCGCCCGCTTTTTCCGCGCGGCATTTGAAGCTTGGCTTTTCCGCGAAGAGCCTCTAAAGTGAAACAACAATTCCAATATTGCCGGAAACATCATTTAACAAACGCCTTTGATGGCGACAGAAGAAGACACACCCGAAAACCAGCCGTCCGGAGAGCTCCCGCCGCCGGCTAAAGCGGAATCCCCGCAAGAGGCCGCCGCCCCGCGCCCCAAAAAAATGGGGGCGGAAATAGCCGTCATTGCCGGCATCCTGGCGGCCGTCGTCGTTTTCATCGGCGCGTTGGGCTTTTTTCTCATCAAGGCATTCAACGGAGATAACGCGAAAGAGGAGGATTCCAAAGACGCCTTTCCCGAACCGCCCAAAATCCACCATGTCCAGCCGAAGGCGCCCGGAAAATCCCGGGCGGCCGGACCAGCGGAACCTGCCCCGGACCCCATTCCCATTAAAAACAAAGCCAGTTCCTCCGCCGTCGAACGCGAACTGGGCCGGGCGCTCATTCCAGGTGTTGTCATTGAAAGCGTTTTCTACGAAGACGCGCTCCTCACCAGCAAAGGCAAACCGGCGCTCGGCAAACAAATCCTGTTAAACGGCGTGATCCCCAAACGGCCTGATGACGCCTCGGCGATCTTCCATCAATTCATGCAAAACCTGCGCGCCGAAAAGCTGCTTTTGGACATCGCCGAAGGGTTCGTGCAAAGAAAATTGGATTACCAAAAGAACAATCAGCGCCTGGTTTTCAGCCTGGGGATTGTCCTCAAACCCGGCTATGGCTTGAAGAAATTCAACGGCATGCCATCTCTCACCAGCACGGAAAATACGGAGGGCTGGACGGCGGATTCCGGCGCGGCAAGAGGAAAAAAACGTTTGCTGGAAATGAAAATCATGAAAGCCATGGCCTCCCGGAAATTGAAAAAAACAACCGCGCGGCCCGCCCCGGGCGGAGGTTTGGTGCTCAAGACGGCCGCGGGCGATTACAAGGAAGGCGATTCCTTCGCCGTCAAAGTCAAAGGAAAAAGGTATATTATCCAAATCAGCGGAATCACCCGCGAGAGCTATACGCTGCAAACCGGCGCATCCGCCCTGACCTTGAAGCATTGACCCGGCCGGAAACCGGTCCTGCCGGGCTTTTATTTCAAAGATACACGATGCGGCCGCAGCTGTCGCACCGATGGAGTTCCTTCCCGGCGCGGGCGCCGTTTTCGACTTCGCGCGAAACCCGCAGGTGGCAGCCGGCGCATTTGCCTTGCCGGATGGGGGCCACGTAAGGAGGTTTTTTCAGCCGGCCCTTGACGTATTGATAAAGGTCCAGGTTTTCCTTGCCAACTTTTGATGCGGCGTCCGAGGCGGCTTTTCCGGCGGCTTCCATTTCCCGCCGGAAGGCGGCTTCGTTTTCCTTGAGCCGGGCAATGTGGCCTTTGAGTTCCTTGATGGCGGCTTCACTCTCCCGTTCGCGCCGGGCGCATCCGGCGCGCGCCTCATCCATGGCCAGCATCAGTTCCAATTCCTCGTCCTCGATTTTTGAGATGGAATCTTCGAGCGCGTCAATTTCGTGCTGGAGGGCCTGATATTCCTCGTTTTTTTTAACCTGAAGCTGCTGGTTTTTGTATTTGACGATTTGGCCGCGGGCGGCGCCGGCGCGCCCGCCGAGTTCTTTGCGGCGCACTTCCATTTCGCGCAGGTTTTGGCGGGCCTTTTCCACCGTCTCTCTCTCGCGCGCGATCCGGGCCTCAAACCCGTCAATTTCCAGGGGGATGCTTTCGATTTGCCGCCGGAGGTTCTCAAGCCGCGCGTCGTGCTCCTGCAACGCCAGCAGTTTTTCGATGGCGGAATCGGACATGGCGGTTTCCATCCGCGGACAAGCTTTCAAAGCCTGGCGAAACGGGCAAGCCGGAAATGAAATAATAATTCAATGAGAAATTGAAAAAAGCTTCCGCCGCCGCCACATTAACCCCTCCGTTTTCAAAGAAAAAGGCAAACCGCCAATGAATTTTGTGACACCAACGGCGCTTTTCGGGATGGGATTGGCCCTGCCCGTACTGGTGTTCTATCTTTTGCGCCAGCGCGGGCGGATAAAACCGGCAAGCACCTTGCTTTTCTGGCGGCAAACGCAACCGCAACTGCACAACCGGCCATTCTGGAAGCGCTTCCGGCACTGGCTCTCCTACCTTTTGCAAGTCCTTTTTCTGATGCTGCTCTGCATGGCTTTGAGCCGCCCCTACTTCGCCGGACCCTCCGGAACACCGGGCGCGTTCATCTTCGTTATGGATGCTTCCGCCAGCATGCAAGCCGCCGGAGCGGACGGCGAAACCGTCTGGGAAAAGGCATTGTCTGAAGCGCGCCGCCGCGTCCGCGGCCTGCCCGCCGGCCGCCAGGGGATGGTGATCCTCGTCGGCAAACCCGTCAAAATCCCGCAAGGCTGGACGGCCAACCGGCGTCTTCTCGACGCCGCCCTCGCCAGCGCCCGGCCGGGAGAAGAAGCCGCCGGCCTGGAGCCTGCTCTCGAACTGGCCCGTAATCTCGCGGAGACCGCCGCCCCGGCGGAGATTTACCTGTTTACCGACGGGGTGTGGGAGGACATGCCGGAGCCTTCCGCGCTGAAGGAGGCGCGCATCGTTCCCGCCGGGCCGCCAAAGGACAACACCGGCATCGTTTCTTTTTCCGCCCGCCGGTTGCACACGGTGCCGGATGAATACCTGCTTTCGGCCAAGGCGCAGACATCCGCTGGCGGCGGTTTCGAGGGCCGGGCGCTGCTTTACCGGGACGGGCAGCTGGCTGACGCCCGGGAACTGTCCATCGCTCCGGGCGGCTCGTGGCAGCATGTCTGGCGCAAACGCGGGCTTGAGGCCGGCCGTTTTTCCCTGAAACTGGAAGGAACCGAAAAAGACGCTCTGGACGCGGACAACCAGGCTTCTTTGGAACTGGAGGCTCTGCAAACGGTGAAAGCGCGCCTGGCAGGCGACCCCAATCCTTTTTTGCGGGCCGTCTTGCTCTCTTTCCCCGGCGTTGCGGTCGAGACAGAGGAACAAAACACCCCGGCCTTGCCCGCTGGCCGGAATGAAGGCCCGGTATGCTGGATTTATAATCAGACCGCTCCTCCCGGTTATTTTCAGGGCCAGCCGGTGATTTTAATCAATCCCCGGACAGACGGATTCTGGGGTCATTATGCCGGGGAATTGGAGAAACCGCTTGTCACGGAGTGGGAACGGGACCATCCGCTGTGCCAACACTTGTCTCTGGACACCGTGCGGTTGCGCCAGGCAAGCCGGTACGAACCGCCGCCGGGGGCTGAAACCTGGGCCGGGAGCTTTGAACATCCGCTGCTCTGCGGCCGTTGGGACGGCGCCGCGCCGTGGCTCCTGATGGCATTTGACCTGGAGCGCACGGACCTGCCTTTGCGCGCCGCTTTTCCCGTGCTCATGGGCAACTGGCTGCAAAACCTGCGCGGCGGCCGGCAGGGCGCTTCCGCCGCCCTCCCCGGCCCGGCGGAGACGGCATTGCGCTCCCGCCTGGAGGAACTTCCGGAAGAGAATCCGGCTGAACATGTCAACTCCCCGGCACTGATATGGCCGCGCCTGCCGTTGTGGTGGTGGCTGCTTGGATTGGGCGCGCTCTGGTGTTTGGCGGAATGGTGGTCCTATTCCCGCAGAATCACGGAATAAGCCGCATGGATTTCGAAATCTATCACCCATGGATTCTGACCGCGCTGCCCGCGGCAGTGCTGCTGGCCCGGTTCGCCCGGCGATCCCTGGACCCGCTGCCACCCGCGCGCCGCCGCGCCAGTGTTATCCTGCGCGGTTTGCTCTACGCGCTGATTATCCTGGCCATGGCGGATATCCGCTGGCTGGCGCGCACGCGGGAGGAGGCTGTGGTCTGGCTTGTGGACGTGAGCCGGAGCGTGGAAATGGAAGCCGTTGAAATGTTCGCGCGTTTCCGCGAACAAACGCCCGGCGGCGTGTTCGCGAAAGAGGCAATTGTGGCGTTCGCTGGAAAAGCCCGTCCGGCGGACACTGCGGCGGCCCTGCGGAAGCTGCCCCGGCACGAACTCGAGCCGCGCCACACCCGCCTGCGGGAGGCTCTGCTCTTCGCTCAAGCTTCCGCGCCGCCGGGCCGCGCCAAAACGGTTGTTTTGTTTTCGGACGGCCGGAGCACGCAACCGGCGGCCGGACACGGACAAAACCTGGCCGGACCGGAAACGCGGATTCACACCTTCAAAGTCAGTCCACCGGACCGTCCGGAAGTCCTGGTGCGCGAAGTGCGGGCACCTCCCCGCGTCAAGGAAGCCGAACCTTTCCAAGTGGAGACGGAGATCCTCTCCAGCGAAGAAACCCCCGCTCGGATCAAAATTTTCCGCAATGGCGCGCTGGCCAAGGAAGAAACCGTCTCGCTGCGGAAAGGCCCGAACCGCTTCAGCTTTCTCCAGAAAATAAAGGAAGACAAACTGGCGGAATTCACGGTGGCCGTGGAACCGGAGCGCGACACGCTGGCGGACAACAACCGCCTTTCCGCGCTGACGCAAACGGCGGGCATCTCGAAAGCGCTGCTGGTGACGGACCGGCCTGAACAATCCCGCTTCCTCGCGTGGGCTTTGAAACAAGAAGGCATCCTGCTGGACGTGCGGCCCGCCACCGGCGCGCCAACCAGCCTGGGAGACTTGCAAAACTACGGTCTCCTGATCGTGGACAACGTGCCGGCCACGGAGATGACCCGCGCGCAGCTGGAATTGTGGGCGGCTTATGTCAGAGACTTCGGCGGCGGATTCCTCATGCTTGGAGGCGGCCAGGCCTTCGGTCTTGGAGGGTATTACCGCACACCGGCGGAGGACATCCTGCCGGTTAAAGTGGACTATGAAAAGCAACGGGATGAGCCCGCGCTGGCGCTGGTTCTGGTGCTGGACAAGAGCGGGAGCATGACGGGGGTTAAAATTGAAATGGCAAAAGAAGCGGCCAAAGCGGCGGTCGAACTGCTTTCGCCTTCGGACTTTTCCGGCGTGGCGGCTTTCGACAGCCAGTCATTCTGGGCCGCGGATCTGAGACGGGTGGCCGACAAATACGCCCTGATCCAGCTCATCAGCTCCATACAGGCGGGAGGCGGAACAGACATGTCGCCCGCCATGGAAATGGCTTACCGGCAGTTGAGCTATTGCCCGGCAAAACTCAAGCACGTCATTCTCCTGACCGACGGACAGTCCCAGCCGGGGCCGTTTCACGAAATCACCTCCCGCATGGCCCAGGAGGGCATCACGGTGAGCTCCGTGGGCGTCGGACAGGGGGCGGATGTAAAACTGCTCGAACAAATATCGCGCTGGGGCAACGGGCGGTTCTATTACACCGAGGATCCGAACCGCATTCCGCAGATATTCGCCAAGGAAACCATGACCGCCGCCAAATCGGCCATCAAAGAGATGCCCTTCCAGCCGCGGGCAGTCAAACGGGGCGATTTTCTGCGGGGAATCGATTTTGACTCCGCGCCCTTTCTCTACGGCTACGTGCAGACGGAAAGCAAACCCACGGCGGAAGTCTGGCTGGCCACCGAAAAGGGCGACCCGCTGCTGTGCACCTGGCGGTACGGCCTGGGGCAGGCCGGCGCCTTCGCCTCGGACGCCCGCAACCGCTGGGCCGTCGAGTGGCTGCAATGGGAGGGTTACGGGCCTTTCTGGGCGCAGGTCTGCCGCCGCCTCACGCGCTCCGAATCCCTCCGCCCTTTCCCCGCCTCCTTCGCGGCTGGGCCGGACAGATTGCGCCTGACGGTGGAAGCGGTGGATAAAAACGGCGAAATCCAAACCGGCCTGAAAGGCAAAGCCCGCCTGCTCGGCCCCGAGGGTCAAAGCCATGAGACGGAAATGCGCAATCCGCTGCCGGGGCAATTCACCGCCGCGTGGCCGATCACCCGCGAGGGCAACTACCATGTGGAGGCGGAACTGGCGGACGCGGAAGGCAACGTCATCAACCGCCAATACCTTACCGCCGCGGCCGGCTATCCGGAAGAGTTTCTCCTGGAACCGCCGGACGAAGCGGCGCTCAAGGAACTGGCGGCTTCATCCGGCGGACTTTATAACCCAAGCTGGCAGGACTTGAAAAACGCGCCCGGCCGCGAAGCCCGGCAGGAATTCGAATGGTGGCCTTGGCTTGCCGGCCTCGCCGCGGGGCTTTTCCTCGCGGATGTCGCTCTCAAGCGATGGCCGTGATTTTTAAAAAAGAAAACAATTTTGGACGCGCCCGGTTTTAGCATTATATTAGGCATCCGATGGGAAAAAGAAGCGCCATATTGGCGGGATTGTTTTTGTGCGCGGTTTGCCCCCCCGGGCGGGCCGCCGCCGGGGACGTTCCGGAAGCGGTCTCGCGCTACGAGCGGATGCTGTGGCGCTCACCGGAAGAAGGCGCGGCCTTCACCCGCGTTTACCAGCACTTTTTCACCCATGAAGGGCTGGAAGCCTTGGAAAAACGCTGGGAACAGCGGATGGAGGCGGAAGGGGCGGACCGCGCCGCGGGGCATTTGCTCATAGGCTTGCTGGCCGAACGGCGCGGCCGGCTGGAAAAAGCCGAAAAGCACTACCGGAAAGCCCGCGACGCGGATCCCGCCCGCTGCCGCCCCTGGCTGGCGTTAGGGCGGCTGGCCGTCGCCCAAGGCGAATTGGACGAAGGCATTGCCGCGTATGAAGAAGCCCTGAACCGGAACCTTCCCTACGTCAAACAACGGGAAATTTTCCTCGAACTGGCCCGCGCCCAGCAGCGCGCCATGGACAAGGAAGGCGCCTTGCGCTCCTGGCGGCGGCTCCGGGAGACGTTTCCGGACGACCCCTTCATCCTCGAGGAAGCCGGAGAAGCCATGATTGAGGCCGGGCTGTTCGAGGAAGCCGTTAAAGCCTTCCAAACCGTGGAACAACTCGCGCAAGACGATCCCCAGAGGCGGGTGATCGCCCGGATGAAGCAGGCGGAAGCGGAAAAACAGCGGGGCCGTTTCGAGGAGGCGGCCAAACTCTACGGAGAAGCTCTTGGCATGACCCATGAAGACAGCTGGCTCCACAGGGAAATCAGCGGAGATTTGGAAGACCTTTACCGCCAGCGGGAAAACTTCCGGGATCTGGCGGCTTTCTACGAAAAACGCCTTGAAGCCCCGGCCAGGGATATCAGCGCGGCCTTGCGGCTGAGCGCCATCCTGCGCGAGACGGGCCAGACGGACGAAGCGCTGCGGTGGCTGGACAAAGCGGCGCGGTGGGCGCCCCGGCGGCCCGAAATCCGGCTCGAGCAAGCTCTGCTGCTCCTTGCGGAAAAGCGCCCGGACGAAGCGGAAACGATCCTGCGGAAACTGGTCCGGCAATATCCTGACAACTGGGAATACCGGGAACGGCAGGGCGAAGCGGCGTGGCGGCAGCATCAGGCCGTTGCCCTTGAAAAAAAGAGGCCTGACGCCGGCTCTCCCCATCTCGCCCGCGCTCTGAAAATCTGGAACGCCCTCGCGCCCCCGGGCACGGACGACGCGGACCGTATCGTAAACCTGGGTGATTTGTTCCGGCGTTACGGCTTGAGAGAAGAAGCCCTGGCCCAATACCGCCGGGCGGTGGCAACCGACCCGGCGGATTTCGCCCGGCGGGAACGCCTGGCCTTGTATTTGCTCTCCATGAAAAAAAACCAGGAAGCCTGGCGGGTCCTCGGGGAAACTCCGCCGGAAGTGACGCGGGAACCGGGGCCGTGCTTGCGCATTGCCCGGCTCCAGCGCCGCCACGGAAAAAACAAGGAAGCGCTGGCCGCCCTGGAAGCCGGTCTGAACGCCCATCCCGGCGACTATAATTTACTCGCATTGAAATGGGAAACGCTTGCGGATTTGCGGCATTTCGAAGAAGCGGAGAAGCTGTTCCCCGTCTTGCTGAAAAACGCCCCCAACGAGTATTTCGCCGAAGACCTGGAACGGCGTTACGTCAGCCTCATGCGCCGCGCCGGAACCTTCGGGGAAAAACGGAAATGCTGGCGCGAAAAATTGGAAGCCGGCGCGGAACTGAACGAACTGACGCTGCGCTTGCTGGCCCGCATGGAAATCACGGAACGGCTGCCGGAACGGGCGGCGCGGGTTTTCGGGCGCGGACGGAAATCTTTCCCCGAATCTTTTTCATTAGCGCTCCTGGAGGCCGAATACCAGCGGGAATTCGGCCCGCTCGGCGAACAGATCAAGGCGTGGAAACGCCTTATGGCCCTTCGGCCCAAACGCCAGGCGGAATGGCTGCGCCGCATGGCCCTGGCCTATAAATCCGCCGGCCTCCGGGATGAGGCCCTGCGGGCGGCACGGGACGCCATAGCCGCCAACCCCGCCAACCCCATGTTTCACCTGCTCTACGCCGAGATTTGCTACGCCGCCAAACGCCGCGGCGAGGGAGATGCCGCTTTGCGCAATGCCATCGATCTGACCCAGAACCCCGGCGAGCTGCGCGCGCGCCTGGTGCGCTCCCTTACGGAACAGGGCAAATACCAGGAAGCGATAGAAATTTACCTGGAAGCTTTCGACGAAACAGACAACTACAACCAGCGCCACGCCCTCATCCGGCCTCTTGTCGAATTGCACCTTCTGGAAGGCGGACTCGACGTTCTGCTGGCACGGTTCCAGCGCAAGGCCCGCCAGCGGCTCTCCGGCTGGGAATACAACCTTTTCCTGGCGGAAATCCACCAGCAAGCGCACGACCTGCCGGGAGCGCGGCAAGCCTTGCAAAAAGTCCTCTCCCATACGCGGGATGATCCAAAATTGCTCCAGCGGCTCATCCACCTGAGCAAAGAGGAAGAAAACACGGCGGAATGGGAGCGTTACGCCCGCCTGCAAGCCGCGCTGTGGCCCCGTCCGGAACACGATCTGGAACTGGCCCAAGCCCTTCTGGCCAATGGCCGGTCCGGAGAAGCCGCCGGCCTGTTGGAACACAACGCCCCGCAGCTCCTGCGCGACCCGGCAACATGGAAAAACCTTTTTCCCTATCTGGCCGCCGAAGGCATGGTCGAACAATTCGGCCAAATCCTGCTGCGGGGCGCCCGCCAGCGCGAAGATGACTGGGCCGCGCTTTTCGCCCTGGCGGAGTTCTTCATCGCTTTGGGAGATGACGACAAGGCGGAAACTTTATTGTGGAGAATCCTGGAAATCGAAGGGGAGCGGATACAACCGGGCGCCGCCGCTCCGCCGGGCGCCGCTCTTTCGGACTTGCGCCGCCAAGTCATGGCCGGAACCCGCGCCCAGGCAGCCTTCCCGGAAATCATGTCCGCCCGTTACACATCCGGCCGTTCCGGCCTCGCCTCGCGAAGCGTCACGGGCGCGGGAGTCTCCGCCCTGGACGAGGCGCAGGTGGCGGCACTCGTCTACCTTTCCGGCATTGCTTCGCTGCATCTGAGAGCTGATGCATTCGTGGAAAAATTAAAAGCCAAAATGCAAGCCATGCAAACGCCCCGCCGGGTCCGCATCCTGGCTTGCTTTCATGTCAAAGCCCGGGACGCCCTGCTCGACGAAATCGAGGCCATGCTGGAAGCCGGAGAATACGACGGCGAACTGTATGAATTTTGCCACGAAGTGCTGGTCAACACCACTTACTGGAACCAGGGCGCGATTGCCAAACATCACGGCCCCCGCATGACCGGGCTTTACACCCGCCTGGGCCGGCGCATCCTTGAGCGCGACCCCGGCAGGGCCGGCTCTTTTCTGCTCAAGGCCGCCCAGTGTTTCAGCACCCATCACCGCGAGGATCTGGCGCTCGACTTCATCAAGAAAAATGCGGACCGGCTGAACCTCAGCGAGCCTGACGCCGCCTTCACCGCCGCCCAGCTCTATTTCGACAACAACTTTTACCAGCAAGGATGCAGGATTCTGCGGCAAGGCGCGGACGCTTATGAAAACCATCCGGACCCCCGGGCGCTGCCCAAGGCTCTCCCGCTGCTGCGGGCGTGCCTGCGCCCGTTAACTTCGAAAAACCGGCTGGACCCGGAAATCATGCAGCTGACCCGCGATTTGCTGGCCCTGTTCCGCCAGGGCGCCGCCGCCGCCGTTCCCGCCGCCGCTCATATCAGTCAGCGGCTCTCCCCTTACTTGAATTACACCAGCGGTTTCCCCAATTCCTTCTTCTCCAGCGAAATGATGGTCCAATTCCGGCAGTTTCACCAGCTGGTTCAGGATGCCCCCTGGTATCCCGAAATCCTCGGCCTGCTGGACGCGCCGGCGGCGGCCCGGCCCGCGCAATGGCTGGCGGTTTGCTTCCGCTGGTGGTCGGGCAACCGGGAAGAAGCCCTCCGGCGCGCTTTGTCAATGGCCTCAACCATAGCGGATGACGAAACGCATCTGCTGGCCGCCGAACTGCTGCGCGAAACCGGGCAACTCGAAAAAGCCGCGCATTATTACCGCAAAATCGAACAGCAAAGCGGCCCCCTGGCGGTGATGAAACTCATCCGTTTGATGACCACGCTGAAACTAATGGAAGACATTCCGGGCGCCAGAGCGGCAGCACTGGAACTGGCCTCCCTCAACCTTCCCTCCCTGCCCCATTTCAACCTGGATAAAGAACTGCGCTCCCTCGGTCTGGACTTCAAAAGCCCCCGCTCCAAGGTTTCCGGGCGCGCTCCCTCCGCCAAAAAGACGCGCGACTTGGCGGGCCAATTGACGCGGGCGGCGCAAAAAGCGGAAGCGGACAAGGTGGAAGATCTGGCCAAACGCATCCTTCAGCAAGCGCCCCTGATCCTGTCACGCGGCGGACCCGGCGGAGAGCGCCGCAAAGCGCTGCTCGACCTCCACAAAGCCGGAAGGCTGACGGATTATTGTGAGGACTTAAACAAACAGCTGGCCGCGGCGCCCGAATCGGTCCGGCTCATTCAGCTGCTGGCGGAAACCTCCGAAGTGATTGCCAGCCTGCCTCCCAATGAACAGGAGGCTTATCCGCAACGGCGGCCTCCAGTCGAGTATTACCGCCGCCTCGCCGCCTTGCGCCCTTCACACCCGGGCTTTTTCGAGGCGCTGTCCCGCCGGCTGCTGCAAGACAAAGCCTATGACGAGCTGGCCGAACTTTACATCGAACAATTGGACCGGGATTTCTACACCACCCTCCAGCGCCACCCGCAAATGGCGGAGGCCTTCATCCGGGCCAAACGGGTTCCGGAACTGGTCCGCCGCATCGCGGCGGCGGATTACCCTTCTCCCGCGCTGAGCAAAATCCATAACGTCGGGCCGGCCAACAGCCGCGCTCTCGAACAAATCGGCCGCACCCTCCTGCGGCATGGCCACCGCAAGGAAGCCATTCAAGTGTGGGAAAAAGGCCTGGCCACCGTGGACCACCGCAGCCAGCTCAGCCTGCTCGAACCTCTGCTGCGGGAATTGGCGAACACCGGCCAGTCCGGCCGCCACGCCGGAATCTTCGAAAAATTCTTCTTCCCTGACACCACCGGCCAGCCCCGGGACTTCCTCTGGCTGGGGCGCCAGTTCGAGGACGCCCTGCCCGCCTGGATGACGCAGACGCAGACCGTCAATGGCGAACGCTCCCTGCTTATCCTCAAGCTCCTTTCCCAATTGCGGAACGAAAAAGGATTGCGCCGCCTCGCCGCCACCGCCCGCTCCCGCCTGAACGCCAGCGGCCCCGTCGAAGCCCTCAGCGCCCGCGCCGTTCTGGTTCTCGCCGGCATCGCGCTTGACGATCCCCGGCTGCCGGAACACGTCCGGGGACTGCTGGCATTTCTGGACGACACCCGGGATAATATCCTGAAAAAGCACGAGGCGGATTTAGCCCGCAGCCTCTATCCCGCCATCGCGGACGCCCTGAAAGCCCATCCCGGCGCCATCAACCTGAACCTGGCTCTGCTGCGCCGCATCCGCCATGAGGCGGACCTTCATCCGCGCAATTACCCGGAACGCGCCGCGGCGCGGTTCGCCATTTTGGACCTGCTGCGGAACGCGGAACGCGAGGAAGCCGCCCGCGAAACAGCTCTGGAGCTGAAAGACCTGCTTCGCGAGCAAAGCATCCTGCAGCCCGCCGCCATGAGGCTGCAGAGCGTTTACCGCCTGCTCGACGCCCTCCTGGAAATGGAAATGGCTCCATCCGCGCGCGAACTCCTCCAACAAATGAAAAATACGGCCTCATTTAAAAACAACGAATCCTTCCACAACCGCATCCTTCAATACCAGGAGCGGATCAACCGCCGCCAGGCGCCCGCGCCGCCAAGCGAAAATGGTTCGGCATCAAACAAAAACCGCGCCAAATCCGCGCCGGCTGACGGCTGGGGAAAAAACTCCGCGGCATTCTTTTCGGGAATATATCCAGGTTGATTCCCGCATGCTTCAGGGTAATTCCGCCGATGAAAATGCGGTGTGGCCAAGCGGGGGCGGATGTGTTTTACGGGAAGGGATGAATTTTTGGCTGTTATTGTTTGCGGGACTGCTGGCGGGAAAGCTGGCGGCGGAATTGTGGCTGGACGCGTTGAACCGGCGGCATGCGCGGCGGATGGCCGGAGCGGTGCCGGAAGCATTCCGCGGGTTTATGAACGATGAGACTTATAAAAAGTCCGCTGAATACACGCTGGCGAAGAACCGGTTCGGCGCTATCGAAACCGTGTATGACGCGGCGGTGCTGGCGGCCGTGGTGCTGACGGGGTTTCTGCCATGGCTATATGAATTTTTCACGGGCCTGTTTGGCGGGTATGGCACCCGGGGCTGGGCGCAGGCGCTGGTTTTGTTTTTTACGGGAACCGCGCTGGCGCTGCCGGGGCTGCCGTTCGAGTGGTGGGGTCAGTTCCGGCTGGAGGAACGGTTCGGCTTCAACAAAAGCACACTGAAGCTGTGGATCACGGACAAATTGAAAGGCCTGGTTCTGGGCGCGGCGCTGGGAGTCCCGCTATTGTGGGCGCTGTTGGGGCTGGCGGGCAAGCCGGGCTGGTGGCTGTGGGCTTTCAGTCTGTTTTTCATTTTCCAGATCGTGATGATGATCGTTTATCCGATGTTTATCATGCCGTGGTTCAACAAGTTCGAGCCCCTGCCGGATGCGGAGCTGCGGAAACGGCTGATGCGGCTGGCGGAACGCGCCGGTTTCCGGGCGCGCGCGGTGCTGGTGATGGACGGGAGCAAACGCTCGGGCCATTCGAACGCCTTTTTCACCGGCTTCGGAAAGTTCCGCCGCATCGTGCTGTTCGACACGCTGATGGAACAGCTGGCCCCGGAGGAGCTGGAAGCCGTGCTGGCCCACGAGATCGGGCATTACAAGCTGGGGCACGTCTGGAAAATGCTGGCGGCCTCGTCGCTGTTCATGCTGCTGGGCTTCTGGGCGCTGGGGCAGTTGACAGCCAGCGAGCGGTTCGTGTCCTCTTTCGGGTTTGAATACACGCCCGGCCTGGCGGCTCCGGCCATTCTGTTGTTTGGATTATTGAGCGGCCTGGCGGCATTCTGGCTGGCGCCGGTCTTCAATTTCTTTTTGCGCAAAAACGAATATGCCGCCGATATTTTCGCCCGCCAAGCCGTAGGGGGAAACCCCGCGCCGCTGATTCAAGCCCTGCGCGCACTCCACGAAAAAAACCTGAGCAACCTGACGCCCCATCCCGCCTACAGCGCCTTCCACTACTCCCACCCCGCCCTGCTCGAACGCGAGACAGCCCTGCGGGAGCAAACCGGCTGACGGCGATGAAGAACGGACAAGAACAACCGTTTCCCTGGAAAGCGGCGCTGGCGGTTTTCCTCGCCAGCCTGGCGCTCAAAACGGCCTTCCTTTATTCCGTCCGCGACCATCCCTTCGTGGCTTTTCCCACCAATGACGAGGAGCAGCATCTGGCCGCGGCCCGGGATATTCTTGAAAACGGCTTGATACGGGAGGGAGCCTTCTATTTCGCCCCGCTTTACCCCTATATGCTGGCGGGGTTCTTCTCGGTGTTCGGCGAGAAGGTATTCCTTTTTAAGATGCTTCAGGCGGCGGCCGGGGCGGCCAATGCCGCTGTCATGTTCATGCTCGCCTGGACGGTTTTTAAAAACCGCGCGGCGGCGCTGGCGGCGGCGCTGCTCACGCTGCTCTACGGCGTCTACTACCTTTACGAGGCGCTGCTGCTGAAAACCGCCTTCGCGGTTCTCTTCACGAACCTGGGCTTGTTGCTGTTCGTGCTGGCGGCGCGGAAACCGGCGGGGATTCTCTGGGCCGGCTGCGGGCTGGTCTTCGGCTGGCTGGCGCTGTTGCGCGGGAACGTGCTGTTGCTGGCTCCTTTTTTGCTGGCGGGGATTTTATGGGAAGCGCGGAGGCGCGGCTTCAAAGCGCGCGCGGCGGGGTTGTGGCTGGCCGGTTTCCTCGCGGGCCTCACCCCGGCCACACTGCACAACGCGATAGCCTCGCATGACTTTGTTTTGACCACTTATCAGGGCGGATCGAATCTGTACATCGGCAACAACCCGCGGGCCAGCGGCAAATACACCGCCCTGCGGCCGGGCCGGCACCTGGCCAGCAAGGAAAAATTCGACGCCGTGTCCCTGGCCGAAGCAGCAGCGGGCCGCGCCTTGAAACCCTCCGAGATATCCAATTACTGGCTTCAAAAAAGCCTCAAATTCATGCTGGGCAACCCGGGACGCTGGCTGCTTTTGCAATGCCGCAAGGCGGTTCTTTTTCACGCCAGCACGGAAATCGAGGACACCGTGCATTACGGCGTCTTCCGCTCCCTTGCGCCGGCGCTGCGGCTGGCGTTCCTGCCCTTCGGGGCCATTCTCGCCCTGGCGGTTCCCGGAATCGCATGGTCCCTGAAAAACTGGCGGGAACACTTGACACTCTATTTGCTCCTGGCCGGATCAGCGGCATCGGTGATCCTGTTTTTCATCTTTTCGCGCTACCGCCTCCCCGCAGTCTCACTCTACATTCTTTTCGCAGCTTACGGCGCGGCCGCGTTCCGGGAAGGAATCCGAAAACGGCTGTGGGGTGACGTCGGCATGTGGGGAGCGGCGGCGCTCGCGGTTTCGCTCTTTTCCTTCTTTGCCGTTCCGCCGGAATCTCCGGCGGCTTCCTTCAACAATCTCGGCGTCAAATACATTGAGATGGGTGACGCCGAAAAAGCCATCCATTATTTTAAAAAAGCCGCAGCCAATCTCCCTCCCTGCCCGAGCCGGGCCAATTACCAGCATAACCTGGCCAAGGCCCTCGAAAAAGCGGGCGACCCGTGCGCCGCCGCCGAAACCATGCGCTTCCCTGTCCGGTATTACCAGGCGGAGACCCGCAACGTTTCCGACCCCGTGCGCCTGCGGGACTACGCCGGCATCCTCAAGGAGCAGGCGCGCTTTCTTCGCAAATGCGGCCGCCAAGCTGACTCGCGGGCCGCCCTGGCCGAAGCCCGGGAAGTTTACCAACGGCTGGCGGAGGATATGGCCGGCGGCTCCTTTCACCGGCGCGACGCTTTTCAGCAAGGTGTCGCTTGCGCGGAGGCCGGCAAACACCAAACCGCCCTCGAGTATTTCCGCGAAGCCCAGAAGGAAAATCCCGGCAGCGCGGCAATTTATGTGCAATCGGGGTTGTCTCACGTTGCCCTCAAACAGTGGGAAGAAGCGCGGGCCGCTTTCCAGCAAGCTGTCCGGGCGGACCCCGCACACTCATACGCCTGGCAACTGCTGGGCAACGTCCGCCACGAACTGGGTCAGCGCCGGGAAGCCCTGACAGCCTGGCGGCGCTCCCTCGAACTCAATCCCGACAACCCCCCTCTGCGAAAAAACGCCGGCATTCTCCAGCACCAGATCTCCTCTGAATAACCCCGGCTTGTCTCGCGAAATATCCGGGCTGACAGAAGCCCGCGCCCCAAAACCCCTCCGGGGCTTGCGGTTTTAGAACAAGAAAGCAGAAAGACAGGCATAAAAAGGAAATTCAATTCCGTTTAATGGATGCGCCCGCCCGTTTCGGCCGCGCCGCTCAATTTTCCTTTTTAATCCTAAGGCAGAACATTTGCGTCCCGGCAGTGAATTTCAATGCGCCATGAGGATCAAGTGTGCCGTTCGAGCCAGTGGAGAAGGTCTTCGGCTTCATGGACGGTGGCGGGGTGGACGCAGTAGAGCACTTTGCGGGGATCGAGCTCGCGGTGGAGGGCTTTGATTTGCTCCGGGTTGACACCGTAGATGTGCAAGCCCTTCCCGGCCGCCTGGCACTTTTTCAGGACATCCAGCCATTCGTGCATGGGCGGCTGGCCCGCGCCGGAGACCCACTGAACGACGTCAATATCCTTGATTCCCAAAATATCATCCAGATGGGGCAAGGCCCCGGGGCCGTCGAGGTGATAGACGCAGCGGTCGAGGAAGGCCGCCTCTTCCTCGATAGCCGGGATAATATACCGGCGGCTGGCCTCGGGGTTGACCATGCAGATGAAGTCGCACTGGATGGTGGCGAACTTGCCTTCGCACCAGAATGGCGTCCAGCCGATCGAACCGGTGTCTGAATTCATGCCTCCCGCTTCATAAAGCAAATCGTAAATTGCGGAATAGGTTTTCCGGACATCGAGCATGGCACGCTCCACTAATTCCGGGGCATCCAGGAAATCCATACACAGCCGCTCGGCTCCGCGCAGGGCCAGGAGGGCGTCGGCGTTGGAATGCAAATCGCACACGCCCGTCAGGTAACGGCCCCTGGCGTGCGCGGCCATTTTTCGGCTGTAAGCCTGGATGCGCTCAAGCCAGGGATTGGCAAGGTCCAGTTCAATGGGCAGAAACGATTCCCAGTCTTCCACGATGGGAGCCACCCAGTTGGTGTTGCTGGAGGTCTCCAGATTGCGGAACTCCCCGCCCAGGAAAGCGGCGTATTGGTCAGGGCCGAAGTCGGGGGCGAAGTATGGGATGGCCTCGGCGAGGAAATGGGTGTTCTCCAGCCACTCGTCCACCACCTTCAGATGCTCGTCCCACCGGCCATGGACGGCGTCGTGATACTGGTCTTTGCCGGGATGCGGACGGCCCTCCTCTTTGGCCACGGTGGCGGCAACCAGCGGCCGCTTGAGGATTTCCCCGGCCCAGAAGAAGCTCCACGCCTTTTTGGCTTCTTCGAAGCCGGTTTTGTAACGCAGTTGCACAGTGTGAACCAGGGATGTCCGGGCGCGGCGGAAGTCAGAATTTCACATTCAATTCGATGACGTCCTTGATCTTCAAGCTCGCTTCCTCAATCCGCAAAACCTTTCCTTCCACTATGATAGTGGTGACGCCTTCGGGCGGGGCGGAGAGTTTGGCCGCCAGCGTTTTGGGCAGGGGGGAGGCGGCCTTGAAAACCGCTTCGGGAAGAACTTCTCCCCGGGCCAGTTTCTTCCGCCAGCCGGGGGGCAGTTTGCCTTGTTTGGCCAGACCGGGCGGCAGCCCCTTTTCCGCCTTTTTCGCGCCGCTTTTGAAATAGCTGTTGAGGACGGCTTCGTCATCCGGGCTGAAACGCATCTCCAGCGTCAGGCCGCCGGTCTTCATCTCAGCCTCCGCGCTGGCCTCCGCGCTGGCGCGCGATTTTTTTGATGCGGATTGCGCCGTTGCTGGCGCCCGGCCTTTGTTTCCCCCTTTGCCTTTTTTCGCCGCGAGAGGGGAGAGAGCGAGCATGAATGCCGCCGCGATGATCAGGATGTTTTTCATGGCTTGATGACTTGGTTGGCTGGTGAACTGAAAATATGGAAAAAACCGGCGGGCCGGACAATGGCAACATAAATCCGGTTGCTTTTACGCGGCGGAGTGATTGTCTAAATGACGCCACCAGACCATGGAAACACAACAAGGGCACCGGCGGCGTTTGCGGGAGCGGTTCGAGCGGACGGGTTTCGCGGGATTCGCCGAACACGAGGCGCTGGAATTGATCCTGACTTTGTGTATTCCCCGCAAGGATGTCAAAATCTCCGCTAAAGCCCTGTTGAAACGCTTCGGGAGCCTGAAGGGTGTCCTTGACGCCGCGCCGGAGGAAACCTGTCAGGTTGCGGGAATCGGACGGGTGGCGCCGGTGGCGCTGCGGATCATCCGCGAGTCGGCGTCTCTTTACCTGCGCCAGACCGCCGAGGGTGGAGATCTGCTTAACAGCACGGATAAAATCGAGGCTTTTTTCCGGAGCCGGCTTGGGGGGCAGGGAAAGGAAGTTTTCGAGATAGCGCTTTTGGACAAAGCTTACCGTTTGTTGAAGGATGGCGTCGAACGCGTCGAAGAGGGCACGGTGGACCGGGTGGTGGTGTATCCGCGCAAAATCATGGAGGCGGCCTTGCGCCGGGGCGCTTCGGCTGTCGTGCTGGCCCACAACCATCCCGCCGGCCAGGCCGCGGCTTCGGAAAAGGACCGGGCTTTAACGGCAGCAATCATTCAAGCCGGCCTGCCGCTGGGCGTAAGCGTCCTCGACCATCTCGTTGTCACGGGGAACGAAGTCTTCAGTTTCCGCCGCTGCAATCTGATTCCCAAAAGCGTGTAAGAGCGGAATCACGGCAGGCGGCTTCCGCCCGCGCGGGCTGTTTCAATAATCGTAAGCGCCCTTTTGAAAAGGGATAACCTTGTGCGTTTTGCCGTATTTGTCTTTGAATACCAAAAGTTTTTTTCCCGAGCGGACCAGGCGCGCCGAATTTTCCGGGCCGAGGTACGCGCCGGTTTCATGATACTTGCCGTTGATGACGGCGCCTTGGGCGCTGGCGCCGGTGATCTTCATGCGGTCCATGAAAGTTTGAATGCCTTCCGGCGTGGCGAGGAGCTTATCCGTTTCTTCTATGGCGGGTTCCGGTTCGGGCGGAGGAGGTTGGCCCGGGGGCTCTTTTTTGCCCGCTGTTTCCGGGAGCGCCGGTTTCTTTCCGAC
>CAZYUX010000025.1:0-19754 GCA_964650745.1 uncultured Puniceicoccaceae bacterium | reverse complement strand
AAAGGAGACACCGGTGAGGCCGAATATCATATTCATCATGTCTGACGATCATGCGGCTCACGCGATGAGCTGCTATGGCAGCCGGATCAACCAGACGCCGCACCTGGACCGCATCGCGAACGGCGGAATGCGCTTCGACAACTGTTTTTGCACCAATTCCATCTGCACGCCGAGCCGGGCCGTCATCCTCACCGGCACATACAACCACGTCAATGGCGCGACGACGCTGGCCACGCCCCTGGACAACCGGCTGGCGACTTACCCGAAGCTGCTGCGCGAGGCCGGCTATCAGACGGCGATATTCGGCAAGTGGCATCTGGGCACGGGGCCGGAGCATTGCCCTACAGGTTTTGACGAATGGACCGTGCTGCCGGGCCAAGGGCTTTATCACGACCCCGAGTTTATCTTCAAGGGGCCGGGCGGCGGCGCGCGCAAAAAGCTCCAAGGCTACGTGACCGACCTGATTACGGACATGTCGCTGGACTGGCTGAAGAACCGCGACCCGGAGCGCCCGTTCTGCATGATGGTCCATCACAAGGCGCCGCACCGGGCCTGGGAGCCCGATGAAAAGCACGCCCGCATGTATGAAAACGAGGAGATCCCGGAGCCGGACACTCTTTACGACAACTATGAAAACCGGGCCAAAGCGGCGGAAGCCGCCATGATGCGGGTCGGGGAGCACATGAGCGAGGGGGACGTGAAGCGCCCTCTCCCCGAAGGTGTCGAGGGCCACGCCTTGCGCAAGTGGGCCTACCAGCATTACATCAAGGATTACCTGCGCGTCGTTGCCTCGATTGATGACAACACCGGCCGGCTTCTCGATTACCTGGATGAAGCGGGGCTGACGGAAGACACCATCGTTATTTACACCTCTGATCAGGGTTTCTTCCTTGGCGACCACGGGTGGTATGACAAGCGCTTCATGTATGAGGAATCGCTGCGGATGCCCTTTATCATCCGTTATCCGCGTGAGATCCGGCCCGGTTCGGTTTGCAAGGACATGATCCTGAACGTGGATTTCGCCCCCACGTTCCTGGATTACGGCGGCGCGGGCGCGCCGTCAGAGTTTCAGGGAACGAGCTTTCGGCCCGTGCTTAACGGAAAGACTCCGGATGGCTGGCAGACTTCGATGTATTACCGGTATTGGATGAATGGCGACGGCCACAATGTCGCCGCGCATTACGGTGTCCGCACACACCGTTACAAGCTCATTTATTATTATGCCGACGGGCTGGGCCAGCCGGGGACGGGGCGCAATCCGTCCTTGTGCGCCGGCGGCCGGCCGGTGGAGGTTTGCGCGAGCGATCTGGAGCCGGAATGGGAGCTGTTCGACCTGGAGAAAGACCCCTGTGAATTAAACAACCTCTATGCCGATCCCGCCCGCGCGGAAGTGGTCACCGAATTAACCGCGGAACTCCACCGTCTGCAAGCCAAGGTCGGCGACCGGCCCTGCGCGGAATAAGGGAGCGGATCTTTTGCCCTCTCCGTGATAAAGCCCCGCTTCAGGCGCGCCGGGCTTTCTTGGTTATTCCTCCAGGACGGCATTTATTTTAATGGCGCGCTCCCCGTCAGCCGGGGGCAGCAGGTTGCCGGAGATTTCGCGGCCGTTGACGCGCAGGCGCTTCACACCCCGGCAGAGGCTTGAGGGGTTTTCCACGGTGATGTCGTAGTCCGCCCCCCGGAAGCGCCGCGCGGCGCGAAAGCCGTCCCATTGGGAGGGGATGCAGGGGTCGAGGCGGAGGCCGTCATAATCGGGTCGCAAACCGAGGATGAACTGGGTGGCGGCAACCCAGGACCAGGCGGCCGTCCCCGTCAGCCATGAGTTTTTCGCTTCTCCCGGGACCGCGGCGTCGCGCCCCGCGATCATCTGGGCATAAACAAACGGCTCGCTCCGGTAAGTGTCAATGAGCGCTTCTTTGGCGGAGGGACAGATGCTTAAATAATACTCCAAGGCCCGCTCGCCCTCGCCCAGCAAGCACCAGGCGATTTGCACCCAGGGATTGTTATGGCAGAAGACTCCGGCATTCTCCTTGAAGCCGGGCGGGTAGCTGGAAATTTCCCCAAGCTCCGGATAATACCGGCTGAAAGCGGGCTGCTGGAGCACGACGCCGTGAGGGGTGTAGAGGTGTTTGTGAACACTTTCGAGCGCGCGCCGCGCCCGGCCATTGTCAAACCCCGCTCCGCCAAGGACGCACCATGCCTGGCTCTCGACAAATATTTTTCCTTCCGCGCGGGCGCGGGAGCCGATGGGCTGCCCCGAGGCGTCATAGGCGCGCAAATACCATTCGCCGTCCCACGCCCGCGTTTCAATGGCTTTAAGCATTTCAGCGTGGTAAGAACGCATCCGGCCCGCGTCCTTTTCCTTTCCCTGCCAGCGGTAAAGTGATTCCATCTCGCGGGCGGCGCAGAGGAACAGCCCGGCGATCATGACCGATTCGGCTTGCGAATCCGCGGTGTCCCCGGCGGTTTGGAAGGATTCGTTTGGTTCGGACGAGAAACAGTTCAGGTTGAGGCAGTCGTTCCAGTCGGCATGGCCTATCAGGGGCAGGCCGCGCGGGCCGAGGTTTTGTCTTGTGAAGGCGATGCTGGTTTCCAAGTGCTCCAGCAGCGGCGCTTTGTGGCCGGCGCGGCCGGCGTAACCGGCTTTTTCTTTCAAAATCGAGGCGTCGCCGGTTTCCTTGATGTAAGCGCACGCACTTAAAATAAGCCAGAGGGGGTCGTCGTTGAAACCGCTTCCGATTTCGGTGTTTCCCTCTTTGGTCAACGGCTGGTACTGATGATAGCAGGAGCCGTCGGGGAACTGGACCGCCGCCGCGTCCAGGATTCTTTGGCGGGCGCGTTCCGGAACCATATGCACGGCGCCGAGCAGGTCCTGGTTGGTGTCGCGAAAACCGATGCCGCGGCCGATGCCGGTCTCGTAGCCGCTGGCCGAACGGGCCACATTAAAGGTAACCATGCACTGGCGGGGATTCCAGATGTTGACCATGCGCCGCAGGTGTTCATCCGGGCATTCGGCTTGGAACACGCCGAGGCGCCGCTCCCAGGATTCCCGCATCCGCGAAAAGGCGTTTTCGACGGCCGCGGGGCTGGAGTAGCGTTTTATCAAGGCGCGGCCTTTGGTTTTATCGATGACGCCCGGCGCCTCGAACTTGGTTTCATCGTCCTGCTCGATATAGGCAAGGAGGAATGAAAAAGTGGCGCTTTCTTCCGGCCGCAGGGACAGGTCAATTTGATGCGCCCCGGCTGGGTTCCATCCATGGGCGATGCTGTTGCGGCATTGGCCCGCGGCGACCGCCGCCGGCTCGTTCCAGCTGTTTTGCAGGCCCATGAAAGCGTCCCGCGAGGTGTCGAAACCGTCAATTTTCCGGGTGCAGGCGAAAAGGGTGTAATGACCGCGGCGCTCCCGGTATTCGGTTTTGTGATACAGAGCGCCGCCCTCGGCTTCCGCCTCGCCGATGGAATAGGTGCGCTGTAAATTGGTCATGTCGTTCAAAGCCTCGTAAAAACAGAACTCGATAAAAGAAAACACCTGGAGAGACTGGGCGCGCTTGGAGCGGTTGCGGATTGCAGTCTGCCAGATTTCCAGATTTTCGCCTGGGGGAACGAAAAAAAGCACTCCGGTTTCGATGCCGTTTTTGACGCCGGTGATGCGGGTGAAGCCGGGCCCGTGGCGGCATTCGTAATGGTCCAGCGGCGTTTTCACGGGCATCCAGCCGGGATTCCAGACTGTCCGCCCGTGCTTGATGTAGAGGTACCGGCCGCCGAGGTCCAGGGGCAGATTGTTGTAGCGGTAGCGGGTGAGTCTGCGCAACCGGGCATCCTTCCAAAAAGAATAGCCGCCTCCCGTGTGGCTGCAAAGGCCGAAGAAATCTTCCTGGCCCAGGTAATTGAACCAGGGCAGCGGCGTGTCCGGCCGCGTGACAACGTATTCGCGGGTTTCGTCGTTGAAATAACCACAAGGATTCGTCATGTGAAGCGTTTGTGAGGTTTTTTTAGATCATCCGCCGTTTCCGATCAGAGGATTATTTTTGCGCGGCGTTTTTTCCAGCGTGATTTTTATTCTCCAAAAAAAAAGCGCTCTTTTCATGGAAGGGGCATTCGCATTCATCCGGCGAGGTGGCGGATGAGGGTGACGAGGGGGAGGAAGAGGGCTAATACGATGATTCCGACGACAACGGCAAGGAAGACGATCATCAATGGCTCGATGAGAGCGGTGATGTTGTCGAGGGCATGGTCCAGGTCTTCTTCGCAGCGGGCGGCGGCCCGGGCGAACATCTCGGGCAGCTGCCCCGTCTCTTCTCCCGCATGGAGCAGGCCCAGGATCAGGGGCGAAATCAGGCCGGTGTGTTCGAGCGCGGCTGCCAGTGTTTCCCCTTCCCGCAAGCGCCGCGCCGTATCCCGCGCGGCTTCTTGCCAGACGCGGTTGCCGGCGGCCATGCCGGTGATGCGCAGGGCGTCGAGCAGAGGCGCTCCGCCGTCCAGCAGGATGCCGAGGCCGCGGGTGAAGCGGACGGTGAGCGCTTTGTTGTAAATGTTTCCCGCCACTGGGAGCCGGAGCCGCAACCCGTCCAGGAACCGCCGCCCGGCGTCTGACATGCGGAGGGCGGCGAGGGCGGCGGCGGCGGCGGCGGCCATGCCCAGTCCGGCCGGCCAGTGCCCGCGGCAGGCGCGGCAGGCGCCCAGCACCCATTGCGTCAATGGCGGCAGCGCAGCTCCTTCCAGGTCTTTTTGAAAAACCGTTTCGAAGCGCGGGACGATGAACCCCGCCAGCATTCCCGCCACGCCCGCCGAAAGCAGAAGAACGATGACGGGGTAGATGAGTGCTGCTTGCATCTTGCGTTTCAGGCGCAGTTTTCGCTCCAGGGAATCGGCCAGCAGGTTCAAGACTCTTCCCAAATCGCCGCCGGTTTCGCCCGCTTCAGCCGTGTGGATGAAGACGGCGCCAAAGCAGGCGGGGTGGCCGCCCAGCGCGTTGGAGAAGGTTTCGCCGGACCGGACGCGCTCCGCCATCCGGGTGATGATTTGCTGGAAATGCCGGTTTTTCCGCTGCCGCCGGAGGATGTCCAGCCCGCGGGCCAGCGGCACCCCTCCCTGAATGAGGACCGACAATTCGCGGGCCATGAGCGCCACGGTCTCTTCCCGGTTCCACGCCAGGGCCAGCCGGTCCAGCCAGTTTGTTCCGTTTCGCGGCCCGTTCATTTGCGCCGTTCCTGAAAGGTTGTCTTGCAAAAGGCGGGCGTTTCCGCAGCCCGGTTTTCTTTCAGGTCTTCCATCCGTTTGACCTCTGCGGAAAAACATTGCGGTTTCAAGGCCAATATCAGGGCATGGGCGCGGGGCGGCGAGGGCTGGCGCGAATTTGTGTTGAAATGGCCGCCGGAGCCGCTCATGGATGGGAATATGAAGACGGCGGTGATTCAGTTTCCGGGTTCGAATTGCGACTGGGACACTTTTTATGTTTTGCGGGACGTTCTGGGTGTGCCGGCCGAGATGGTTTTTCACAAGGAGGAGAGTTTGGGGGGGGCGGATGCCGTCATTATCCCCGGCGGTTTTTCTTACGGCGATTATTTGCGCTGCGGAGCGATTGCCCGGTTTTCCCCGGTCATGAAAGCGCTGGCGAAATTCGCGGCCGGCGGGGGGCCGGTGCTGGGGATTTGCAACGGCTTCCAGATCCTGTGCGAGGCGCAATTGCTGCCCGGGGCGCTGATCCGCAACGGCTGCCTCGAATTTCGCTGTCTGACGTGCGATTTGGCGGTGGAAGATTCGTCGGCGTTTTTTAACCGTGAGCATCTGGGCGGGCATCTGCGGCTGCCCATCGCGCACGGGGAAGGGAATTACCGCATTGATCCGGCGGGGCTGGAGGAGCTGAAGCGCAACCGGCAAATTCTCCTGCGCTATGCGGCGCCCGCGGGCAATCCTAACGGCTCGATGGATAATATCGCGGGCGTGCGCAACCGCGAGGGCAATGTCTTCGGCATGATGCCGCATCCCGAGCGTGCCGCGGAGCGTTTCCATCCCAGTCTGGACGGGCTGGCCGTGCTGCAAGCGTTCCTTCCGTCCCGGCCGCTGGCCCGGGCGTCGTGAACCGCGGCGGGGCCGCGGAAAATGAAGTCAGCAGTTCACGGCGCCGAGGGCGCGTTTGACTTCGTGGATTTTGACAGGCTTGGCGAGGAAATCGTCCATCCCGGATTCGGCGCATTTTTGCCGGTGCTCGGGCATGACGTAGGCGGTCAGGGCGATGATGCGAATGTTGCGCCCGGGATAACGCTGGCGGATCGTTTTGGCAGCCTCGTAGCCGTCCATCAGCGGCATCTGGCAATCCATCAGGATGGCTCTGTAGAGGCCTTTTTCGAGGGCTTCGAGAACTTCCTCGCCGTTCATGGCCACGTGCGCGGTGTAGCCCAGTTTGCCGAGGATGTATTTGATCACGGTCAGGTTGGCTTCGTTGTCCTCGGCCAGGAGAACCGTGTCGGGCGGGTAAAAGTCCGGGCCGGTTTCGGCGGATTCCAGAACGGGGGCTTGCGGTTCGGCCGGTTCGGCCACATAAACGCCGGGCGGCTGGGCCGGTTCGGAAAAGGGCAGGAAGACTTTGAATGACGAGCCTTCGCCGGGCTGGCTTTTGATTTCCATGCGGCCTTGCATCAGCCCGATGAGCCGGTGGCACAGGTAGAGGCCCAAACCGGCTCCGCCAAAGGTTCGGGTGTCGGACATGTCCGCCTGGGAAAACGGCTGGAAAAGGCCGGCTTTCTGCTCGGGGGCGAGGCCGATGCCGGTGTCGCGAACTTCGAACGAGAAGATGCGCTCTTCCCCGGCCGCGGGTTCTTCCCGCAAGCGGGCGATGATTTCTCCTTGCCGGGTGAATTTGATGGCGTTGTCCACCAGTTTGAGGAGGATCTGGCGGAGGCGTCCGGCGTCGCCGCGCACGCGGGTGTCCGCGCTTTCGGGGAGAGCGGTTTTAAGGCGCAGTCCTTTGTTTTTTGCTTCGGAGGAATAGAGGCTGACGGTGTCGCGGACGACGTCCGCGGCATCAAAATCTTCTTTTTTCAGAACCGTTTTGCGGGCTTCGATGCTGGAAACTTCGATGATGTCGTTGAGGACGGCCAGGAGGGCTTCGGCGCTGCGGCTCATAAGCTCGCACAAATCCCGCTGTTCTTCATCCAGGCGGGTGGCCAGAAGCAATTGGTTGACGCCGAGGATGCCGTTCATGGGGGTGCGGAGCTCGTGGCTCATGTTGGAGAGGAACTGGGTTTTAACCCGGTTGGCTTTTTCGGCGTTTTTTTTGGCTTCTTCGGCGTGTTTTTGCGCCCGGGCCGCCTGGTCATGCGAACGCTGGGCTTCTTTTTGCGCTTGGCTGGCCTCCCGCCAGGCTTCCTCGAAAGCTTCCTGGGCCTTGCGGCGTTCTTCGACTTCATTCTTCAGCGTGGCGGTGCGTTCTTCGAGGGCCAGCCGGAGCTCTTTTTGGCGGCTGTTTTCCTTCCGCTGACAGAGGTAAATCAAAAGCAAACCGAAGGCCGCCAGGGCCAACAGCATCACGTGGCGGGGCGGCCAGGGGCCGGAAACTGAAGCGGCCTGGAACGCCATCAGGGGGACGGGAAACAACACACATCCGCAAGCCGCCCGCACGGGCATACGCCTTCTTTTTTCCGTCCGGGCAATTGTTTGAATGCCCCGGCGGAAGCTGGGTGGTTCTGGCGGCATGGCTCGGACGAGGACGGGCAACCGCTGGAAAATGTGAATTTTGAGACGGTTATCCCCGCCTATACAAAGAATAGCCACAAACGCTGTTTGCGCAACAAAAAAATCCGCCAGGCGCGTAAAAAATATGTTAAAATCAAGGGGTTATGGCATGCGGACCGTTTAGAAAAGGGATTTGTTCCGTTTCATTCCTAACGTTTTTCCAATACTTTTTCCACATCCTCGACCTTGACGGGCTTCGGGAGAAAATCGTCCATGCCGGCCTCAACGCATTTTTGCCGGTGCTCGGGCATGACGTAGGCGGTCAGGGCAATGATGCGGATGCCTTCGCCGGGGTAGCGCTGGCGGATTATGCGGCTGGCCTCGTAACCGTCCATGACGGGCATCTGGCAGTCCATGAAGATGGTGTGGCTGCGCTGGCGCGCGAGTGTTTCCAGGGCCTCTTTGCCGTTGAACGCCATAATGGTTTTATACCCCAGCCGCTGGAGTATTTTTGCGATGACTTTTTGGTTGGCGGGATTGTCCTCGACTACCAGGACGGGCTCGTCCCGCGGGGCCGCGCGGGAGGGGCGCCCGTCCACTGGCGCGGGCGCGGGTTCCGTTTCCCGCAAGTCCAGCCGCACCCGGAAGGTGGAGCCTTGCCCCGGCACGCTGGTGACGTCAATGCTTCCACCCATGGCCTCCAGCAGCCGGCGGCAGATGAAAAGGCCTAATCCGGTGCCGCCGAAACGGCGGGTCGTGGACATGTCAATTTGCGTGAATGGCTGGAATAATTTCTCGAGCTGCGCCCGCGTCATGCCGATGCCGGTGTCCTCGATTTCGATGAAAAAACGCCTTTTGCCGTTGCTTCGGGGGGCTTCGACGAGTCGGACATCCACTTTGCCCCGGTCCGTGAATTTCACGGCGTTTTTGAGCAGGTTGACGAAAATCTGACGGATGCGTTCGGCGTCGCCCGCAAACCAGAAATGCCCGTGTCCAGGCAGGATGAGGCGCACGTTCAGGCCTTTGTTTTCCGCCTCCAGGCGAACCAGGCTGACGGATTCTTCGATCACATCGCAGAGGTTAAATTCTTCTTGCTCCAATTCCAGTTTTCCCGACTCGATGGTGGAAACTTCCAGGATGTCGTTGAGGATGGCGAGCAAGGATTCGGCGCTGATGCGGATGATTTCGCTGAGTTCCCGCTGTTCGGCGTCCAGAACGGTTTCGGCCAGGATTTGGTTCATTCCCAGAATGCCGTTCATGGGGGTGCGGATTTCGTGGCTCATGTTGGCGAGGAACTCGCTCTTGGCCCGGCTGGCGGCTTCGGCGGATTCCTTGGCCTCTTTCATGGCCGCTTCGGCTTTTCTGCGCTCCTCGATTTCCTTTTGCAGGTGCGCGGTTTTTTCGTGGACCATCTGCTCGAGTTTTTGTTGGCGGCGGCGCAGGCGGCGCAGGCGCAGGCGGTAAAACGCGAACCCCAGGGCGGCGGCGGCGGCGGCGATCAAGCCGTAAAAGAGCCACGTCTGATAAAAGAAGGGGCGCAATTCGAATTCGAGGAAAGCGGGCCTGGCCCGCTCCCCGCCGCCGCGGCTTTCTCCCTTCGCCTCGAATCGGTAACGCCCCGGCGGCAAGTTGGTGAAAATGGCTTTGCGCTGTTCGCGGGCTTCGATCCATTCCTCCCCGGCGGGCGCCAGGCGGTAACTGAACTGGAAGGCGTCCGGGTTGCGCCCGCCCAGCACGGTGTATTCGATTTCCAGATGATCCGCTCCAGGGCCTGCTGCGAAGGAAAGAGGGCGCGGAAACTCGCGGCTGCCCGCGCGAACCCGCTCGATCACTATGCGCGGGGGCCTCGCGGCGGGCTCGATTTGGGCGGGGTCCACCCGGGCCAGCCCTTTGAGCGTCGGAAACCAGAGGACGCCTCCGGCGCCAATACAACTGGAGGACTGGCCTCCGCCGAGGCATTGCGGCGAGAGCATTCCGTCGGCGCGGCCAAAGGAAACAGGCTGAACCGATGCTTTCCGGCCGCGGGCCAGGGCGTTCAATTCTTTTTTGGGAACGGCCGAGATGCCGTTGTTGCCGCTCATCCACAGCCATCCGTAGTCGTCTTCCTCTATCGCGCGGATGGAGTTGTCGTGCAAACCCTCGGTTTCGGAAATCAGGGTGAAACGGCCTTCGAAAAAACGCTGGAGGCCGCGCCCGTTTGTTCCTATCCACAAGACGCCGTCACGGTCCATGTGAAGCGGGCCAAGAAAATTGGAGACCAGGCCGTCCCGGACCGTGAAAACTTTTTCGGCTCTGTCTTGAGAAAATTGAACCAGCCCGCCGAAGGTCGAAAGCCAGAGATTTCCTTCCAGATCTTCGGCGATGTGACGGATGCCGGCTTCGGGCTTGGGCAGGCCGTTTTTTTCGCCAAAGTGCTCAAACCGGCCCCCGTCAAAACGGTAGAGGCCGTTTGCGCGGGTGCCGATCCACAGGGCGCCCCGGCGGTCCTCATACAAGGAGAGCACCGAAACGTCCCGCCCGCGGCCGGCAATGGGAACGGGCTCATATTGTCCTTCCCGAACGCGGCCCAGCCCGGCATGGACTCCTCCGGCCCAAAGCTGCCCTTGGCGGTCTTGGACGAATGCCGTCACGGCCCGCATGAAAGGATAAGCGGGGTTCGCTTCGGAATCGGTTTCCGCTTCCGGATACTCCGGCTCGATAATCATCAGCCGCCCTTCCCGCACGGACGCGATCCGGCCCCGGTCCATTCCCAGCCACAGAACCCCCTGCCGGTCTTCATAAACCGCCGCAACCATGCCGCCTGGCAGGCCTTCCCGCCCGGTGAACGTTTTCACAGGCCCGGCATTGAGGCGGTTCAGCCCGTTGGCCGTGCCCAGCCATAATGCGCCGTTAATGCCTTGGTAAAGACAGCGGACGTCGTTGTGGGAAAGGCCTTCGCCAGTCCCGTAGTTTTCGAACACGCCTTGCCTGAAACGGAACAGCCCGTTCGACTTCGTGCCCGCCCAGAGCAGCTCTTCCGTGTCTTCCGCCAGGCAGGTGAAATGGCATTGGAAATCCTTGCTTTCCGGGCAATGGCGCGTCAGTTGTTCGCCTTGCACCAGAAACAATCCCCGGCTGGCGGCGGCCCAGACGCGCCCCCCGGTGTCCTGGAACAAGTCCAGCACTTGCCCGAAATCGCGCTCGTCCGCAATGGGCAGAGGCAAATAGATGTCGCCTTTGAGCAGGAGAATGCCGCCGTATCTCGTGCCAATCCAAAGCGTTCCTTTCCGGTCCAGAAGAAGGCATTCGATGATGTCTTTTGTGAAATGTTCGCTGAGTGTTTCGGCCCGCGCGGACCCCGGTTTCACCCGGGCCAGGAACGAGCCGGCCGCCACGAACAGCCCTTCCCCGGAGGCCTCGGTCATGGCGGTAATGCTTTTGCGGAAAAGACGGCTGTTAAAACCAATCCGGGTGAACGCGCCGTTTTTATACTTGAGCAGTTCCGCCTCCCGGTTGCCCGAGCCGGTGGTGCCTATCCATAACCCGCCGTCAACAGAAGGCTCCAGCGCCGTCACCGCCGCGTTCTCGAACGCGGGCACTTCCGCGGGGCCGAAGATGGTGAAACGGCGCTGGTCAAAACGCGCGAGGCCCTTTTGCGTGCCGGCCCACACGTAACCGTCACGGGTTTGAGCCACCGCATGCACCTCTTCACTGGGCAACCCGTCACCGCGCAGCCAGACATCGTGCACGTACTGGGCAAGGTGCCGCTCGTCCAGCCGCGCCTGGCCGCATGCCGTTGAAACCAGGACGCAAGCGGCGGCAATCCCGCGCAACTGGCGTTCAGCCACGCCAACGAGGGGACGCGAAAAGGGAAAGCTCATAAAGTGAAAAGCACACTGCAATGTGATGCAGTAAAAGATAAGTAAAAAACGGCGCGAAAGCAAGTCAAACCATCATCTTGCCGCATTTTACTTGAATCACCTTGAGTCAGTTTGAAAACCCGCGGCCCGCAAAGATGGAGGAAGCGCTCCCGTTAAAAAACTGTTATGCGATTTTTCATGTTTTTTTCTTGGATTTGCGGCGGTTTTGAGCTTTATTTTAGGAGGCGAATGTTAGAGGGATGATTAAGCACCGGTCATTGCTGATGCGCGGCAACCGCTTTTTGGGCTCCGCCCTGGTCGAAAGCGGCCTCATCACCTACGATGATATAGACACGGCCAATCAAAAGTTGCTGGACTATATCAAGGCGGAAAATCTCCGCCAAGCCAGCCTTCTTCATATTCTTATCTACGAACTGCAAGTGTTGCGGGAAGAAGACCTTATTAACCACATCGTGGAAAACCACGAGGTCGGCCTGCTGGACTTGAGCCGTTACCGCTTGGACCGCAACACCTTCGAAACTCAAAACATTGACGTGGAACTGTGCTGGAGCACTTACACCATTCCCTTCGATGTGGTCGAGGGTATCTTTTTCCTGGGCACGGCCTATTACCTGAGCGTGCCCGTTCTCGACCACTGGCAAGAAACATTGCAAGGAAGCATTATCTGGTATGTGTCTCCTCTTAGCGGCGTGGTCGAGTCGCTGGAAAAAATGGAGCAAGTCAGCCAGACGGAAGAATCTGCCCAGTAGCCCCGGCGGGACGGGGCGGCCAGAGGCAATCTTCCATTTCTTTTTGCCAAGGAACCCATTTCGCTTTATCTTATTTGCCCGCCATGCCAAAAAGAATTCTCATCGTGGACGACGACGACGACTTCAACAAGTTGTTGACTGACGTTTATTCCCAAGGCGACTATGAAGTCACCGCCTCGAACGATGCCTTCAAGGGACTGGAGGCTTTCAAGGCAAACCCGTTCGATCTGGTGGTGACCGACCAGCGGATGCCCGGCATGACCGGCAACCAGTTTGTCAACGAAATCCTCGCCTGCTCTCCGGAGACGCCGGTGATCATGGTTTCCGGATACCTGGAAAACGACACCATCCGGGATCTCATCCGGCAAGGCGTATCGGGAGTATTTCTCAAGCCCCTGAACATTTTCTCTCTGCTCAAACGAACCTCGGAGCTGCTCGCGCGCAAAAAAGACGGCGCCGGCGGACCCGGAGAAACTGAAAGCGGCGCGGCAGGCCAATCCCTTCTGCCCTTTCGTTTCACCGCCTTCGCGGGCAAAGCCCCCAAAGCCGCCGCCTTCGCCAAAAAGCTCCATGACCTGCGCGATTTCAAATCCAAACTGCTCCTGACCGGCGAGCCCGGCAGTCCCTTCGAGGAAATATGCGCGGATTTATGCGCCTTCAACGGGGAAACAAATGATGACCTGGTCTTCCTCAGCGCTGACGACTTCAGTCACGAAAGAGTATTCCAAGGCGTCAAACAAGCCGAGGCCAACCAAGCCGGACGGGTGACCATCGCCTTCATGGACGTGGACAAAATGGATGCCGAAAGCTCCGCCACCATCTTTGCCGCGGCCAAAAAAGAGGGCGATTTCACCGCCGTGAGCATTCCGGTGCGGTTTGTCTTTTGCCTGACGGAAGAGCTCGACGCCCTTTACGAGCAGGGGCGTATTGACGGCGAATTATACATCTTTATCGGCGCCACCGAAATCCGCGTCCCGCCCCTGCGGGAATACGCTGAAGACATACCTCTGATAGCCCGCCACATCCTTGAACAAGCCGCCCGGAAAGAGGATGTCAGCCCGCCGGAACTGGACTGGGGAGCGAAATCCTACCTGCAGAAACTGGCCTTCCCCCGCAATTACCAGGAACTCAAGCGCACGGTCCTGGCCGCCATGAAAATGGCAAAAGACCGCCCCATCACCAAGGCCGACCTGGCTTACGCCTACGAATACAAAGATGCCCGCGCGCCCGGCCAGCAAGCCGAGGGCCTGGAACAATACCTGCGTGTCTGCCGGGACGACTATCTGAACGCCGTTCTGGAACTGTGCGGCGGCAAAATCGAAGACGCCTCGGCCACCCTTAAAACACCGGTAAATTTCCTCAAAACCTGGCAGCAGGCAGCCGCCGGCAATGCCTCCGCCTGATCCCCCGGAACATGGCAGGAAAAATATTAGTTCTTGACGACGAAGAAAATTACGCCCGCATGGTCTCCGACCTGCTCGAAGGCGAGGGATTCCGCACGGAAGTCTCCATCCGCCCCAAAGAAGCCTTGGAAACACTGCGGGACGACCCCTATGATCTCGTGGTTGCCGACTTCAAAATGCCGGGGATGGACGGGTCCCAGTTCCTGGCCGAAGCCCGCAAAATCAACCCCGCCCTGCCCGTCATCATGGTATCCGGGCTCATGAACACGCCAGACCTGCTCAAGGTTGCCAACTTGGGCGTCAACCTTGCCTTGGAAAAACCGTTCGACACGGAACAGTTCCTGGAAGCCGTCCGCCGCTACGCCGAGCCGGCAGGCGCCGCGGAAGAACCCGCAGCGCCCCAAAGCCGCGCCGGAGCAAGCGACGGCGCCTCCGCCTATCCCGCCAACCTGCAGTTTCTGGCGGGCGCGTGCCATGCCAGCCGCCAGTTCATCCAAGAACTATGGGATGCCGCCCAGCAAAAAAACCATATCTTCATCGTCGCCCCATACGGCTCGGAATTCGAGATCGTGGTCAAAGAAATATCAGCATGGAAAGGCTATGGCGAGAAACGCTCCTACAACCTGTCCGTCCATCAAATGGAGCCGGAAAGCACCCCCGAAATGCTCGCCCAAATCATGGATGACCCTTCCGTGAGCAAAACCGTCGTCATCAGCGGGCTGGAAGACTTGACCCGGGACGAGCAAGCCATATGGGCCGAATCCCTGCTCTCCGGTTACGGGCAGCTGCCCAACCGCCAGGAATTGCTGCTCCTCTACTGCTGCTACGATGAAAAGTTCCCCTCCACCGACGAAGAAACGGAACTCTCTCCGCTGAAAATTCTGCTGGACGAGAGCGCGGTCATCCGCCTCCCTCCCCTGCGCGAGCGGCTGCCGGATTTAGCCCTCTACGCCCAGCACAACCTCTCCCATTTCGCCGCCAAAGGCCGGCACGCCGACGGGCTGGCCCTGGCGCCGGACGCCGCGCGTTTTCTGCTCCACTACCCCTGGCCCGGCAACTACCAGGAGCTGGTGGACACCCTCCGCCGCGCCATCCGGCGCCACAAAACCGCAGTGATGGAAGAAGCGGACCTTAAACGAAACATGCCCCGCATCCGCCGCAAACCGGACCTGCCCGCCACCCCCGTGGACCTGAAGGGGTACCTGTTAACCGAGCAATACCAATACTTGCGCCGCATCCTGCAAAAAACCGGAGGCAACATGGACGCAGCCGAAAAAGAAGCGAAAGCAAATCTGGACAATTTTACTCTTGACAAACCCCCGGAAGAGCAGACCTTAATATATCCGGACCTCACGGCCAAAGTTTAACCGCGCGAACCGCGGCGGGAGGCATTTCCGCTTGTTTTTAGCCCCGCCGCGTGTAAATTAGCAGAGGGATGAACGTGCCGCCGCATCCAAACCCAAAAGGACAAGCGACGCGCCCCGCCGCTGCCGGCGGGCCGGGCGGCGCCATCCCGCGCCCCATCCGAACCCCCCCGCCGTCCCTTGCCACAAATAAAATCCGGCCCCGCGCCGGCTGATTCCGCCCATGCCTCTCCCGCGCATCCAGACCAGCATCATCAACCACCTCGTCGAGCTGCGCCAGCTCACCGAGGAACAGGCCGACAGCATCATCAACTCTCCGGACGAGAGCATGACGCTCGAAGCCATGGAAAAACTCCTCATCGAGGAATACAACCTCACGGAATTCAAAATCCTCGTAGCCAAAAGCAAAGCCTTCGACCTCAACCCCTTCAACGCCAAAAACTACGTCGCCGACGAGCGCACATTCGCCGAACTGGACAAGGACTTCTGCGCCGAAAACAACATCCTGCCCGTGGGCATTGTGGGCGGCTACATCGTGGTGGCCCTTTCGGACCCCTTCAACCTTACCGTCACCGGCAAAATCCAGGAAATCACCAACTGCAAAGTCCTCGTCCTTCTGGCTCTGGACCAGGACATCCAGTCCAACATCAAATCCAAAGACGAAAACATCCGCACCGAAGGTTTTGGAGACGTCGTCGAAGCCCTCGGCGAGCAATTCGACGTCGACGACATGGAAATCAAAGAAGAAGACCTGGAAGAAGAAGACTCGCCCATCGTCCAACTCTCCAGCCGCATTGTCGAAGAAGCCTACTTCACCGGCGCCAGCGACATTCACATCGAGCCTTTCGAAAAAGAAGCCCGCGTGCGGCTGCGCGTGGACGGCCAGCTGATCCAAAAACTCACCATCCCCCCCCGCGTCTGCGCCTCCCTGATGGCCCGTTTCAAAATCATGGCCAACCTCGACATCGCCGAAAAACGCCTCCCGCAGGACGGGCGCATCGCCTTCAAGCAGTACAACCGCAAAGGCATAGACGTCGACCTGCGCGTGGCCACCGGCCCCATGCAGCACGGCGAAGGCGCCGTCATGCGCCTGCTTGACAAAACCAAAAGCACACTCCCCCTCCCCGCCCTGGGCTTCGAAGAGGAAAACCTGGAAAAATACCGCGAAGTCATCAACCGCCCCTACGGCATGATCCTTCACTGCGGACCCACCGGATCGGGCAAATCCATGACCCTCTACTCCGCCCTCAACGAAATCAACGACCCCTCCCTGTGCATCCGCACCGCCGAGGACCCCATCGAATACACCCTGCAAGGCCTCTGCCAAATGCAGATGCAGCCCAAAATCGGACTGACCTTCGCCCGCGCCCTGCGCGCCTTCCTGCGAATGGACCCCGACATCATTCTCGTCGGCGAAATCCGCGACCAGGAAACCGCCGGCATCGCCGTTGAAGCCGCCCTCACCGGCCACCTGCTCTTCAGCACCGTCCACACCAACGACGCATCCAGCACCATCTCCCGGCTCACGGAAATGGGCATTGAGCCTTTCATGATCTCCGCCTCCCTGCTCTGCGTGTGCGCCCAGCGCCTCATGCGCCGCGTGTGCAAAACCTGCCGGCAAAAATACATCCCCGAAGGCAACGAAGCCGAAATCCTGCAGCGCGCCATCCAATGGGCCGGAGAAATTTTCAAATCCTACCCCGGCGGCTGCCCCGCCTGCCAAGGCAACGGCTACAAAGGCCGCATCGGCATCCATGAAATGATGGTCAACACCGACGAGCTCGTCAAAGGCATCAACGAAGGACTCGAAGCCGCCCAGATCAAACGCATCGCCCTGATGGGCGGCATGGCCACCCTTCACCAGGACAGCATGATGAAAGTCCGGTCCGGCCTCTCCACCATGGAAGAATCCCTCAGCACCGCCCCGCCCGACATGGAAGACATCCAGTCCATCAAAGAAGAATTCGCCCTCGACAAGCAACTCCGCCTCAAAAAAGAACGCGAGCGCAAAGCCGAACTCGCCGCCCTCATGGAAGAAAGCGTCGCCAACACCGCCCAGTAAAAACCGCCTGAAATTGCCCCTGATCCAGACCCCAACCCGCCCCCTCAATCCCCTCTAATCCGTAAAAACCGGTTTTTCAGGATCGACTAATGAAAAAGCACTCATCACGAGGGCTTGCGCCGCTTCCTTGGAAACATGCCGCCGTGAATGGCGGATTCTGGGGGCCAAGATTGGAAACCAACCGTCTTGTCACTCTCCCATCGCAGTATGAAAACCTGAAAAAGACAGGCCGGATTGACGCCTGGAAATTGTCGGCGCGCCGCCAAAGGCATATTTTCCATGACTCCGACGCCGCCAAGTGGATGGAAGCCGCCGCTTATTCCCTGGCCACCCATCCGGACAAGAGACTGGAGCGGAAAACAGACCGCATAATCGCCCTGATGGAGAAGGCCCAGATGCCCGACGGGTATTTGAACAGCTATTATGCCTCCGTGAACCCGGACAAGCGCTGGACCAACCTGAGAGATAATCACGAGCTGTACTGCGCCGGGCATTTGATGGAGGCCGCGGCGGCCTATCATGAAGCCACGGGCAAACGGCGGATGCTGGATCTCCTCCGCCGTTTCGCCGATCACATCGGGGAAGTCTTCGGCCCTGGAAAAGGCCAGTTGCGCGGCTATCCCGGACATGAGGAAATTGAGTTGGCCCTGGTCAAGCTCTACCGGAGCGCCGGCGAAAAGCGATACCTTAAGCTGGCCCGGTTCTTTGTCAACGAGCGCGGGAAAGAGCCCCATTACTTCAGCGCCGAATCCAGAAAACGGGGCGAAGCGCCCGGCCGGTGGAACAAGTCCGTCCGGTTTTGCCAGGAAAACGCCCAGGCCCACGAGCCGGTCCGCGAACAGAGAAAGGCAGTCGGACACGCCGTCCGGGCCGTGTATCTCTATTGCGGCATGGCTGACTTGGCCCTGGAAACAGAAGACAAGAAACTGGCTGCGGCCTGCAAAAGGCTCTGGAAAAACGTGACCCGCAAGCGCATGGCAATCACTGGCGGCATCGGCGCCACCCGGGCCTTTGAAATGTTCACCTTCGATTATGATCAGCCCGATGAGACCGCCTACAACGAAACCTGCGCTTCCATCGCCATGGTGTTCTGGGCTCGCCGTATGCTAAGGATTGATCCCAAGGGCGAATACGCCGACGTGATGGAACGGGCTTTATACAACGGCGTCCTTAGCGGGATTTCTCTGGACGGAAAACGGTATTTCTACGCCAATCCCCTTGCCGCGCATCCATGGGTTTCACCCCGGCAAGACGGATTGCCGGAGGAAAAGCATTACCGGCGATCCGAGTGGTTTGGATGCGCTTGCTGCCCGCCCAACATTGCCCGGCTGCTCGCTTCTCTCGGCGGATACGCCTACTCGAGCGGCGGCGGCGAAATCCGGGTCCACCTCTACCTTGACGGGGAGGCGGAATTTAAGCTGGATCAAGACAAAGTCCGTCTGGAAGTGAAAACAGATTATCCATGGAAAGAAAAAATCCACATTAGCGTCCGGCCGGAAAAATCCTGCAAGTTCACTCTTTCGCTGCGATTGCCTGGCTGGAGCCGCGGCCACCGCTTGAAGATCAACGGCAAACCGGAGCCCCTCCGGCCGCTGAACGGCTACGTCAAAATCAAGCGCGACTGGCTGAATGGCGACACGGCGGAGCTGACCATCCCCATGCCAGTCCAAATGGCCTTTGCTCACCCGTCGTCACGCCAAACCGCGGGCCGGGTAGCCCTCCTGCGGGGGCCTCTGGTCTATTGCCTGGAAGAAGCTGACAATGGCAAAGGGCTGCACAACATCATTCTGCCTCCCCAACCGGCCTTCAAAACGCGGCGCGACAAAAAAGCGCTTGGCGGCGTTCCCCTAATCACAACCGCCGCCCGGCGGGAAGAAAGCGGCGGCTGGGGCGGGTCACTTTACAGGTCCGGGCCGGCAAGAACCAAAGCCGTCAAGATCAAGGCCATTCCCTATCATCTGTGGGCCAACCGCCAGCCGGGTGAAATGCGCGTTTGGATACGCCGGCAAGAGTAGGGCGAGATTTTCCTTGTGATGCGGCCGATAATCCCTTCAATAGCTTCCTGAACACCGGGGGATTAGCTCAGCTGGCTAGAGCACTTGCTCGACACGCAAGGGGTCGCTGGTTCAAATCCAGCATCTCCCACCATTACCCCATTTGCCCGAAATCCATCCTTCCGCAACGCAACGCGGCCACGTGCTCCGCCGCTTTTCCGAAACCGCCTCCGTAACTCTTTGGACACAAACACTTACGGCACCATCATCTTCGACACCCTTCTCTCTCGTGAGAAAAACTGAGCACCCTCCCGGACCACCCGAAAATCCCCCAAATCCCCCAAAACATCGAAAATTCTCAGAACCGCAAAAACGGGCAAAAACCTTACGCAACGCAAAAAGAAGAATGGACCCCCATTCCACCCCCATTTCATAACCCCCGACCACTTGCGTGCCGAAGGCATACGGTAAAAAACGTCTCGAATTTCTTCGAATTGGCAACGTCCTTCTCATCTTTATATTGCTTAATGCTACTCATTGACTTGGATACGATAGAATACTGGTGCGTCAGGAGATGGTAATGTCCAGGGCCAGGAGAGGATGTCGGGTCTCGGAAGGTTGGGGGGGGGCGGGCGGTGGAAGCATTCC
>CAZYUX010000024.1:0-20076 GCA_964650745.1 uncultured Puniceicoccaceae bacterium | reverse complement strand
GGGGGGGGGCGGGGGGGGGGGGGGGGGGGGGGGCGGGGGCAGTATATGGTCGGTGATGACATGCTGGGAGGTGCCGGTTCTTTCGTCTATTTTTTGTATGATGGGCAGGAGGAGAAAAATCAAAAGACTGATGCCCAGCGATACCCCCACGGCGGTCGAGGGATTGGTGCTCAATTTGGGCGGGGATGTGTGCGTTTTTTTCATGGCGGTGTCACACCGAAGAAGGGGTTAACGCAGGCGGGTCGAGATGCTGACGGTTTCAGCGCCTCCCAGCTTGGCTTCGTCAATCACCCGCACAACCACTCCGGCGGCCGAGCCTTCGTCCGCCTGGATGATGACCGGCATGTTGTCCTTCTGGGTGAGCCGGCGCACGATGGGGCGCACGCCGCTGACGCCGACTTCGCTTCCGCCGTAAACGATCTGGTTGCCGTCGGTCACGGCGATCAGGATGCTGTTTTTGTCCAAGTCCCTCCAGCTGATGGCCGGGGGTTTGTTGATGTCCACTCCCGGTTCTTCGACGAAGACGGTGGTGACAATGAAAAAGATAAGCAGGATGAATACCATGTCAATCATGGGCGAGATGTTGATCTCGCTCATTTCGACGTCTTGGGTTATGGAGCCTCGCTTGGCCATGGGGGATCAGGTGGTTTCCCGGGTTTCTTCTTCAGCGGCCATGTGAACGCCTTCCTGGATGGCCAGGTTCTCGACCTGGGCCAGAAAGGCGCTGTATTCATTGCGGCGCCGGATGATCATGGAGATGAAAATATAGCCGGGGATGGCAATCATCAAGCCGGTTTGCGTGGTGATGAGCGCCACGCGGATGCCTTCGGCCACAAGGTCCACCGTCTGCCCCGTGGCGGCGGCCAGGCCTTTGAATGTGGTCAACATGCCCACCACCGTGCCGAGCAGCCCCATCAGCGGCGAAACCGTCACCAGCACACTGAGCAGAATGATTTTCTGGTTCACTTCGGGGATGATCTGGAGCTTGACCTGCTCGATGCGGTTTAAAACGGCTTCGGACCCATAGCCGTCGGCCACCACATAGCGGATGACTTCCCCGATATGGCCGACACCTTCGGCGGGGCTGGCGATCCAGCGCGCCCAGATCCGGCGGGGGATTTTTTGGATGCGGGCTTTTTTCAGGTATATCAACAGCGTGGACGCCTGATGATACAGGTAAACCGTCACCAGGAAAAGCGGGATCATCACCCATCCGCCTTCCTTCCAAGTGCTGATATACGTGGCCGGATTGATAAACTCTTCCATGAGCGGCGCCCCGTCAAGCGGCTTCGTCTTGCTCCTGGTCCTCGCGCAGGTCCACGATCCCGTTGATGAAGCCGACGGCCGTCTGCTCCATGCTAACCACCACGCCGCGGGCGGCGCGGCTGAGGATGGCGTGCAGGATCAGGGTTGGAATGGCGACAATCAGACCGAATTCGGTGGTTATCAGGGCTTCGGATATGCCGACGGAAAGCTGCTGCGCGTCACCCGTGCCGTAAACAGTGATGAGCTTGAAGGTCTTGATCATGCCCGTGACCGTGCCCAGGAGGCCGAGCAGCGGCGCCGTCGCCGCCGTCACCGCGATGATGGGGAGAAAGCGCTCCAGGGCCGGCTGCGTGGTGATGATTTTCTCGTAAAGCACTTCTTCGATCACTTCTTTCTCCTCGTCGGAGTATTCCACCGCCGCCGTCAGCATTTCGCCCACCGGTCCTTTCACAGACTTGGCGTAGCCCAGCGCGCTTTCAGGGTCGTTGTTTTTCAAATGGTTGAGGATGGTCTCGAGGTCGCGCGCCCGCGCCCGCTTCACGGACAGAATCTCGAACACCTTGAAAATGGCGATAAGAATGGCGAAGGCGAACAGGCCCAGAATGGGATACATGACAATGCCGCCTTTTTGGATGTGCTCGCCGATGGTGTCCTTGACGCGCTCGATTTTCTCGGCTTCTCCGAGGGTCGCGTCCACCGGCACCGTGCCCTCGCCCTCCGAGGTCAGGCTGACAAGCCCATTGGTGAATTTTTCGCTGGGGTTCTTGACCACCGCGTTGGTGAACTGCAGCTGCAGCGTGGCCAGCCCGGTCGCCCCGCTGGCGCTGCTTGTGAAATACGCGAGGGGGCCGATGACGGCGAAGGTTCCTTCTTCCAGGGCGCCGCCTTCGACCACCGCTTGGCCCTGGAAGCTCGCGCCTCCGATGATTTTTTCCAGGCGGTTGAAAGCCTCGTCCAGCACGGCCAGCTGGGCCTTGAACTTGAGCGAATTGTCCAATGCCACATTGTCCACGGTGGATTTGCAGTGTTCGATGGTTTTTTTGTAGAGCTGGCTTTCGCCGATGTGGATTTGCGTCTCGAACCGCGTGGTGTAGTCGCGCAGAAGGTTGATCATGTAGTTGGTGTTCTCCTTCATTTTCTCCACGCGGTTTTCGAGGTCGCTGAGGGAGTACTGAAGGGTGTCGCGGCGGCCGGCGATGCGCTCGGCTTCCTTCCGCTTCACAATGGCCTCGCTTTCAAGCTCGCTCAGCTGTTTGGCCAGCGGAATTTTTTCTTTCTCGATTTCCTCGCGCAGCGCGCTGATCTCCCGCAGGGCCTGATCGAGGTCGGCTTTGGCCGAGCGGCTGGCTTCGGTGAAGGTTTGGGCGCCGGCTTGCGCCGCGCACCAGAAAAGGATTGGAATTAAAACTTTTTTCATGAGTGGCTGGGCTGGAAATTATTTAACTTCGACGTCCTTTATTCGCATGGGCAGCTCGACGTATTCGGCGGGCTTGATGTTGCCCGTGTAGACGCCAATCGCCCGGCTGATGTTTTCCGCCAGCGAGTCTTTGTATTCGACCTCCCACTCGCCCGCGGCTGGGGTCAGCACGCCCGCGTTGCGGTTTTGGTCCCCCACGAAGAATCCGCGGCCCAAACCGAAGTAAAGGGTTTGCACGGCGACGGGCTTGCCGTTGGCGCCGGTGCGCATCTCCGTCTCCTTGGTCACTTCGCTGTTAAACTTGTCCACTTCATTGAGAATGCCCGCGATCACGGCCATGCGCTCGCTGGTGGAGAGCTTGGTGCGCTGCCCGGCTTTGGGAATGCGGGACAGGAGCGGCTTGACCTTTTTCCGCAGCGGCGCGGGAAAAAACTGGCTGATCGCGAGCAGGCGCTGCTCGTACTTGGGCGCCGCTTCGTCAATCACCTCCTTGGCCAGGCTCAATTCTTCCATCTCCGTCTCGAGCTGCCGGCGCTTTTCTCCGGCTGCCGTGGCGTCTTCCTCGGCGGTCTCGATCTGGTTGTCGAGTTCGACAATTTCGTTTTTGTAAAGTTCGGTCCGCTCCTGGAGGAGTTTCTTTTCCTCCCTCCACTGGGTTTTCTCCTTGGAGATAATTTGGCGGACTTGGACCCATTGCTCGATCTGGGCCCTGGCTTCTTCGATTTCGGCTTCATTCTGAGCCCGGACCGCGGCGGGCGCGGCCCACAAGACCAGAATGAAAAGGCTTCCGGTAAGGATGTGTTTCATAAATGGCATGTTGTCGTTGTTGATTTAAGTGAGCCGCCTGCCCGGACCGTGAAAGAATTATAAAAGTTTCACATGCCGGGCATGCCGCCCAAAACCAGGCTTTCCAACGGCTGCGAAGCAGGATGGAAATGGCCGTTGTGGAGACAAATCATTCTTGGGTCAAGCGATTTTCCCGCATTAAAGCCGGAAAAATTTCCGGCCTTTTTCAATTGCCCGCGCCGGGCTGCCGGAAAATTTCCGCCGCGGCGGCATTTAACGCTTTACAAGCCTGGGCGGCAGCGTTTTCATGGCCTCCTTTTTCCGATTCATGCACAAGACCAGAAAATCCATCGCCAAACGGTTCAAAGTGACCGGCGGCGGCAAGGTGACGCACCGCGCGCCCGGCCAGCGCCACCGGTTGCGCCTGCGCAACACCCGCCAGAAGCGGCGCGCCAAAATTGACAGGCCGTCCGCTCCGGCCCAGGCCAAACTGATGAAAACCGCGGCTCCCGGGCGCTTTTAAGCCGGGCCGCCTCGCGCCCCGCCGCCTGAACGGGGCCGGCCGGCGGCGAGACCGCACCAGATACTATTTGCCATGCCTAAAGCTTCCAGTCACCAGGCGGCGCGCAGGCGCCGCAAACGCACCCTCAAACGGGCCAAAGGTTATTTTGGAAACCGGTCCCGCCTCTACCGTTACGCCATCGACGCCGCGGACCGCGCCGGGCAATACGCCTACCGCGACCGCCGCAAAAAGAAAACCGAATGGCGGCAGCTGTGGATCGTCCGCCTGAACGCCGCCTGCCGGGCGCAAGGCATCAACTACAGCCGTTTCATGAACGGGCTTAAAAAAGCCCGCGTGAAACTGGACCGCAAGGCTCTCTCGCAGCTGGCCATCGAGGATCCGCCCGCTTTTCGGGCTTTGGTTCTGCGGGCCAAGTCCGTTTTGAATGCCTGACCGCGGGCCGGCCCGGGCGGGGGCGGAGCCTGGATGCGAAATAACGTTCGGATTCACCATCTTTTCTTTCAAGATGCTAACGAGAAACCCGCGCCGAACAGGTGACTGAGCCGAACGGGGCGCGGGAACACTGGAGCATGGAAAAGCAGTTGCAGTCCCTCCTGGCGGAAGCGGAATCCGGCGCCGCCCGGGCCGCGGCGCGGGCGGAGCTGGACGCGCTGAAAGCCCGTTATCTGGGCGGCAAGGGCGCCTTTACCGCCTTGATGAAAAAATTGGGGCGGCTGCCCAAGGAGGAACGTCCGGCCGCCGGGCGCATGATCAACGAGGCCAAGCGGAAACTGGAAACTCTCTTTGAGCGGGCGCGCCGCCGCGTCGAAGAAGAGGAGCGGAAAAAACACCTTGGCCCGCCGCCGGATCCGGCTTTGCCCAGTCCCGGTTCCGCCGCTGGTTCCTTTCACCTGCTCACCCTCGTGCGCGAGGAAATTTGTTCAGTCCTGCGAAAAGTTGGATTCACCGTGGCCGAAGGCAGCGAGGTGGAAACCGAATTTTTCTGCTTCGACGCCCTCAACACCCCCCCGGACCATCCCGCCCGCGATTTGCAAGACACTTATTACCTGCCCGGCCACGTTCGCTTCGGCAATGTCCCCAAGCGCGGCAACGAGCGCTATTTGCTGCGCACCCACACCTCCACGGTGCAAATCCGCGCCATGCTCAGGCAACCTCCGCCGTTCCGCTTCATCTCTCCCGGCCGCTGTTTCCGGCGGGACACCGCCGACGCCACCCATTCGGCCAATTTCCACCAAATCGAGGGCCTGTGCGTGGAGAAAAACGTCACGGTCAAGGACTTGAAAGCCGTTCTCGACTATCTCTTCCGTTCGCTTTTAGGGCCGGACGCTCGCACCCGGTTCCGCCCGCACTTCTTCCCTTACACCGAACCGAGCTTCGAGGTGGATTTCCATTCCAGCCACTTGTCCAAGCTGGGCAGGGAATGGGTTGAAATCATGGGCTGCGGCATGGTGGACCCGAACGTCTTCGCCGCTGTCGGCTGCGATCCGGGCCAATGGACCGGCTACGCCTTCGGCCTCGGCATCGAGCGCATTGCCATGATCCTTTACGGTATAGACGACATCCGCGTCCTCTACCAAAACGACCTGCGTTTCCTCCGGCAGTTCGCCTGATCCGGACCGGAAAACCCGAATGACCAGTTGCAAAATTCAATGCCGCGCAATCAATATTCAACCCGCGAATTTCTTTTTCGGGAACGCGTGAAAATCAGCGGTTTAAAAACATGAAGGTTTCCCTCCAGTGGCTTAAAAGGTATATTGACCTCGGGCGGCCGGCCTCTGAAATCGGGGAAGCGCTGACCCTCATCGGCTTCGAGGTTGAAAGCGCCGAAACCTTCGGCCTGCCGCCGCTGGAAAAAGTGGTGGTGGGGGAAGTGATTGAGAGCCTTCCCCATCCCGATGCTGACCGGCTCACCGTTTGCCAAGTTAAAGTGTCTCCCGAACGCGAACCCCAAACCATTGTCTGCGGGGCGCGCAATTACAAGGAGGGAGACCGCGTGCCGGTGGCTCTGCCCGGCGCCGGTTTGCCCGGCGGTTTCAAAATCAAAAAAGCGAAAATCCGCGGCGTCACGTCGAAGGGCATGATGTGCAGCCCGAAAGAACTTGGTCTGAGCGAAGACCATTCCGGCATCCTCGTCCTCGAAGACCGGCCCGATGTGGGGGCGCCTATCAATAATGTTCTTCCTCCCGGTGACACGGTGTTCGATATCGAAGTGACGCCCAACCGGCCGGACTGCCTGAGCCACCTGGGCATCGCCCGCGAGCTGGCCGCCTTCTTCCATCAAAGCTTCCGTTATCCGGAGGTTTACGCCAGCCCCGGCGGTCCCTTCAGCGAAAGCGGCCGGCGGATTCTCAAGGCCGTGCGGACGGATTCGCCGGATTGCCCGCACTACCGGGGCTACCCCATCGCCGGCGTGAAGGTCGGCCCCAGCCCCCCGTGGATGCGGCAGCTGCTCGCCGCCGTCGGCTTGCGGCCTATCAACAATGTGGTGGACGCGACCAATTTCGTGCTCTGCGAGCTGGGCCAGCCTTTGCACGCTTTCGACGCCGCCAAGCTGCGCGGCGGTCAAATCATCGTGCGCCAAGCCCGGCCCGGTGAAAAGATGACCACGCTGGACGGCAAGGAGCACGAGTTGGACACCTCCATGATGGTTATCGCCGATGCCGGGCAAGCCATTGCTTTGGCCGGCATCATGGGCGGTCTCGACTCGGAGGTGGATGAGAACACGGCGGACTTGGTTCTCGAGTCCGCCTACTTCAATCCCGGCAGCATCCGGGCCACGGCCCGCAAGCTGGGCTTCTCCACGGACAGCTCTTACCGCTTCGAGCGGGGGGTGGACCCTGGCGGTGTGGAATACGCCGCCTTGCGCGCCATCGGCCTGATTGCCGAAACCGCCGGCGGGCGGCCCGCCGGCCCGCCCCTCACGGAAGGGGAACCGGATTTGACACGGCGGGAAATCACCATCGCTCCCGGCTTTGTCCGTCAAACCCTCGGTTTCGATGTGGAGGATGATGAAATCATGGAGGTTTTTGACAGCCTGCAACTTTACAACGAAGCCTGTTACGATGAGGCAAAAGGCGGGGATGTCTGGAGGGTGGAGATCCCGAGCTTCCGGCAGGACCTCGATCGGCCCATTGATTTGGTGGAGGAATTTCTCCGCATTCACGGCACGGATAAGATCCCCGGGGCGCCGGTGGCCGTCAGCGGTTTGCTGGATGAAGACGACCCCGTGGCGCAATACGTGCGGCGCGCCGGCCAATATCTAACGAGCCAGCACTTCAATGAATGCGTCCATTACACCCTTCGGGACCGCGGGGAATTGATGCAGTGGTTCACTCACGCGGCGGCGGAGAGCCTCGGTCTGGCCAATCCGCTGGCCGGGGACCAGAGCCACTTGCGCACGGCGCTGCTTCCGGGACTTCTCGATGCCGTTCAGCTCAATCATTACCGCGGCAACCACCCCTCCCGGCTTTTTGAGACGGGCCGGGTTTTCCGGGAGAAAGACGCCGTGATATGGGAGATGGTATCGGCCGGCTTCATCCTGGCCCCGGCCTGCGGGGAGCCTTCCTGGCTGGAGCGCTCCGCCCCCGATTTTTATACCGCCGCCCGGCTGGTCCGCCGCCTGCTGGCGCTGGGCGGAGCGGAAGAAAAGGCTGTCCAATTCCATCCCATCGTCAATGAAGACCCCTGGCAGGAGGGCCATGCCGCTCACGCGGGCGGATTGGATGCGGGCTATGAAGCCAAGTTCGGCCTTTTCAGTTTCCCCGTTCTGCGGTCTTGGGATTTAACCGGCCCGGTCATCGGGGGCGCCGTCTTTTTCCTCCCGGACTTTCTCCGTAAAGAAAAACCGCGGCCCCGGTTCAAACCCTTCAGCCAATATCCGCCGGCGGTCAGGGACCTGGCTCTGGTGGCGGACGCGCAAACTTCAGCGGGCCAGGTCTGGGAGGATTTGCGGCGGGCCGCGAAAAAAGCCGCCGGAGACAAATTTGGCGTGGAAAAGATTTCGATTTTCGATGTCTATAAGGGCAAGGGCCTGCCGGAGGGGAAGAAGTCCCTCGCCTTCTCCCTCGCCTTCCGCTCTTCCGAACGCACCCTGACTGACGAGGAGGTTAGCTGCGTCTTCGCGGAAATCCAAAAACAAGTCACCGCCTCCGGCCAATATGCCATTCGTTCTTAACGGTGCCGGGGCTGATAGGTGTCGAAGAGAGAATGAAGGGTTAGCCTGAGCCGGAATTCGGAAATGGGCATGGCATCGGCGGTGCTCACGGTGACGGTCCGGGGCCGGTCCGGATAGAGATGGAAGAAGTTGTCCGAGGCGCGGAAGTCCGTATCTTTGATGTCGGCCCACGCCCACAGAGCCGGATGCCTGGCTTTCAGCGTGACCTCGAACGCCGCCGGTCCCTTCTTTTTGCACCGGGCGGAAAGCCGCGGGTTGACTATCTCCAGATGCTTGGGGCGGACAAAATAGACTGTATTTTCAGAGACCGTTTCGCCGTCCGCGGTCAGGCAGGCGTGAAACAGCAAATCGCGGGGGCCGCGGGCTTTCAGTTCGCTGGAGAAATCTAATGTTTCCAGCCGGCGGCTTTTGCCGGGCGCGAGGTTCACGGGTTTGCCGCCTTTGCGCAGGACTTGCCCCGTGGCGGTGAGAAGCCGCCATTCGCATGCCGCCTTTTTGGTTTTGCGCAGGTCGCTTGTGACGAAGGTCTGGATTTTGCCCTTGAGGGGGTCCTCATTCAGGGAGATCAGCAAGGGGGAGAAGAACCGGCGGGCCAGGTAGTGGAGCGCCTTCCAGCGCCCAAAGCAGTCGATCGAAGCCCACGTCGGCGCGGGCCAAAGGTCGTTGAGCTGCCAATAAAGAGCGCCCATCGAACGCGGCATGTTCCTGCGCCAGTGCTCGACGCCTGTCTTCACCGCCATCGCCTGCTGGATTTGAGAGAGCCAAAACAGCATCTCATTCGATTCGGGAACCCGGAACCATTCCAGCATGGTCGCGAGGATGTAGCCGTTTCCGGGCTGGCTGCGCTGGTGGTACTCCATCACGTAACTGGTCAGGTTGCGTTCTTCCGGAAGCGTGAAGGAAGCTATCGTGCGCGGATGCGGAAAGGCCTGGAAGCCGAACTCGCTGCAGAAACGGTGCGGGCACGTCCGGTACCACTCGAACGGCTGCCGCCCGTGCCAGACGCCCCACAAGTGGGCGTCCCCTGATTCATGGTGGTTCCCCTGGCCGCGGTCTCCCAATGGCGTGTGCGGCGAGCCGGGCCAGTAGCCGCGCCCCGGGTCGTTCTTCTTGACCGCCCGGGGCAGCAGGTCGTCGAACAGCCGCTTGTAATCCCGCCAGCTCATGGAATTCTCCGTCCACTCGTCCTTGACCAGCCCCATTTCGAGTTCGTTGTTGCCGCACCACAAGGCCAGACAGGCGTGGTGGCGCAGGCGGCGGATATTATCATCGGCCTCCTTCTGGACGTTTTCCAGGAACGCGTCATCGAAGGCGGGATATGTCGAGCAGGCGAACATGTGATCCTGCCAGATGCAGATGCCCAGCTCGTCGCATAAATCGTAAAACACATCGTTCTCAAAATAGCCCCCGCCCCAGACGCGGAGCATGTTCATGTTGGCGAACGCGGCATCGGTCAGCAGGCGGCTGTAATCTTCCCGCGTCAGGTCGTCCATGAACACACTGGCGGGAATCCAGTTGGCGCCTTTGGCGAAAAAGGAGCGGCCGTTGACGGTGAAGTGAAAGCTTTCGCCCCATTTGTCTTTTTTGCGGGTCAATTCCAATTCCCGCAGGCCTATCCGTTTGCGCCAGAGGTCGAGGATGCGGCCTTCCTGGTTTTTCAAAACCGCTTCGGCTTCATAAAGAGGCTGTTCGCCCATGCCGTTGGGCCACCAGAGGCGGGGATTTTTCACGGCCAGCACAACCGCGCTCTCCCGTCCCGAAAACGCGGCGGTCCCCCGAGCCGCGGTTTCGCCGTTGTATGACAACCTTATTTCCACCCGGGATGCAGTCTGCCGGGTCTTTTCCAGTTCCAAGTGGAACAGCAACCGCGCTTCTCCGGGCTTGTGAATTTGCAAAAGAATCACGTCCCGGAAACGGGCTTCATCCCATGCCGCCAGTTCAATGTCACGGGGGATGCCCGCGGGCAGCAGGGCCGGCCCCCAGTCCCAGCCGAAGTGGCAGGCGGGCTTGCGGATGAAGTGAAACCCCCCGATGCCTTGCGGCTGGCCCCAGTGCGGCAGTTTGCCAAGGCGTTTCTCTTGCTTTTTTATGTAAGGGAAAACCGGATCCAGCCGGACTTCGATCCGGTTGCGCCCGGATTTCAGCAAGCTTTTGACGTCGAACTCCCACAAGCGGTGGAAGTTGTCCGCTTTCCCCGCAACTTTGCCGTTGATTTTAACGGTTGCGAGGGTGTCGAGGCCGTGGCAGCGCAGCAGCACGCGGTCCCGCCGCAACAAGTCCGCATCCGCCGTGAATTCCCGCGTGTAAATCCAGGTCTTGCGCGCCGCCCATTGAGCGTTCTTTTCGTTGTCCCGGTGGAAGGGATCGGGCAGTTTTCCGGCGCGCCGCAGCACCGTCTGCGCCGTTCCCGGCACGGGCGCCGGACAGCTCTTTTTTTGTCCGGATTGGCGCAGGCGCCATTTTCCGTTGAGAGAGAAGGTTTTCACGATGGTTCTTTCTGATGGCAGTCAACTTGAGCGAGGGCGTGAGGGGCAAGTGTTAAATGCAATTCGCCCGGAACGGCTAATGAACAGGCGGTTTTATCGTTCCGGAACGCCTCCGGCGCCGTCATCGCCGCCGCTTTTGTTGTTTCTGTCAGGTTCAGGATTTCAACGCTCTTTGGATTTCCTGGGCATTTGATGCGGAGCTTTTTTTCCTGCCGCCGGTAATTCACCGCCAGAATGCGGATGCGTTTATCACTCTTCAAAACCAGGCAGGCGGTTTCCCAAGGGCGGCTGGATGCGGCCGGTAAAACTTCGCCGCCCCGGAATTCTCCCGCCGCCGCGAAGACGTGATACAACGGGAAGACGCCGCCGGGGCGCGAGGGGAAAAGCTCCGGCGCGGGCGAGCCTTCCTGCCTCTCCATCACTCCCGTCCAGCCGCGGGCGCCGTGATATGTGGCGCTGGCGGCCCCGCTTTCGGCCAGGGCTTTCAGGCTGCCCGCCGTCCAGGCCGCTCCGAAAAGCGAAACCTGGCGGGCGTCCGCGCCGGGCGGCAGGCTTCCGGCGGACAATTTCTTTTCATCCCGGGAAAGCGGCAGATGCTTCAACCTTGTCAGCATCACGGGCGTCACCGCCACCGGCAGGCCATTCGTGAACCGCCGCGCGTTCTCCACCGTCTGCTCCTGGACAGCCAGCGTTTCCACCATGGATTCGTTATCGGAAACGTGAACCTGCGGGCAGACCCCGTAACAAATGAAATCCAAATTCTCCGGAGAGGGACGGCGGCGGTTCAGCTCGGCAAAATCACCCCTGGCTCCGGTTCCAATCGTTCCGCCGAGGCCTGTTTTATCCGCCGCAGTCCTGATTGTTTTCACCCAGTTTTCCAAATCCTTTTTCCCGCCGGCGGGAAAAAGAATCCAGCGGCAGACTTTGGCGCTGGCCGCCGCGAGGCGTTCCGCCAGCGCGCTGATTTGCCGCTCCCCGTCTTCGCCCGCTGTCAAAGCCAGTTCCAATGGCAACTCCAAAGCGCCGGCTTCTTTTAGGGGCGCCGCGGCCAGCTTTTCCCATCCGGGGTTCGCCAAAGGCAAATCAAGCCGCAGGTGGGACAGGCGCAGGGCTTTCAGGCGGGCGCGTTCTTTTTCCGTTAACGCCTCGGTTTCACCCGGCGGCCAGCATAAGCCGATGGCCGGAAGCGGCTTGGCCGCCGCGCCGTCAACATGAATTATAATATCAGGCTGTTTCTCGGCCGCTGCAAAATCCAACCTGTCATCAGATCCTTTCAACCGGATGGTAATGGTCTGCGCAACCTTGTCGCCCGGCTTGAGTTCCACCGGGGAGGGCAGCCGGTGGGGCGTGCAGTAGGTTTTGAAGGAAGCGTCCGTCCAGTTGCGCTGGTCTTCCATTTCGAAAATATCTCCTTCCATGCGCGTTTCCATTTCCATCCCCGCGCCGAGCGGGTGCGTGACCGCCCGGATGTCGAAGAACGGCTGATGAGGGGATATTTCCGCCGGAAACCGCCCTTCTTCCGCCGACCCGTCCGCATGTTCGACGCGGCATGGCTGGCCGGCGCACTGGTGCCCGTGCAGCACGCAAAATCCCAAACGGGCTTTTTGAAAAACCGAGCGCGCCGTTCCTTCAAACTGGTAAACAATCGTGCCGTCCGTCTCGCCGGCCAGTTGGACTTCTGAGCGGAAATCTATTTCATTCACCCGCCAGCCGGCTTTTAAGGAAAGGCGGAAGGAGTCCGGCTCACGGTCCAGTTTCAAGCTTGAAACAACGGGCGGCGGCGTGCCCCAATGGCGGTCCCGCAACGCCGGGTAAACGCCCCGCAACGCTTCCCGGCCCTGGTAATTGATATAGCGCAGGAACAGCCGTTCCGGCTGATACACCAGAGACAAAGGGCCGGCCCGGAGTTTCAGCGGTTCCATGCCCGGATTACGTGTTGCCTTTGGCGAATCCTTGCCCGGTCAAATACCGGCAGCTGGCGGCGGCCGCTTCCGTCATGTCCGTGGCGCACCGGTCCAGTTCCACTACCAGCCATTCCGTGGCCGGAGACATGGCTTCCATGATGGCCGGCCAGTCCATAACCCCGCCGCCGATGGCTGTCATGTCCGCTTCCGGAGAATCCGCCGGCCCGTCTTTAATGTGCGGCAGCGGCGCCCGGGATCCCAGCTTTCGCAGGACTTGCGGCACGTCGCCGCCGCCGGTCTGGACCCAGTAGGTGTCAATCTGGGCGAAAGCGCCGGGCGCGGCTTCCATCAAAATGTCATGCGCCGCTTTTCCGTCGAAGCGCTTTTCAAATTCCCACCAGTGATTGTGCAGCCCGTAAGTGATCCCGGAACCTTCGAGCAGATCCGCCGCGTTTTGCGCCATCGCGGCCGCCTCGATAACTTTTTCCTTTGTGGCGAAATGATCCGGGCCGAAGCCGCTGATGTGCCGGTTGTGGCCGAGGGCCTTGGCGGTATCGATAACTTCCCTGACATTTTCTTCCGTTGGCAGCGGGCCGTGCGCCGAGGATGCCGCAAGGCCCAGATCGTCGAGGATGCGCCGCAGTTCCGCCGGTTTCATGCCGTGCAGCCCCGCGAACTCGACGCCCGCGTAGCCGATGTCCGCCGTCTTTTTCAAAACCGCCGGAAGGTCTTTCTTAGCCTCCTCGCGCAAGGTGTAAAGCTGAAGTGAGATGGGTATGGGTTTCATATTCGTTTGCGGTTTGAGTGTTCTGGATTCGCCGTTTTACTGTCCGGAAAAGGCTTCAAAATACAAACAAAAAAGATAAAATCATAATTCCCGCGTGAAGAACGCAAGTGCGCCGCAAAGGCGGAGGAAGTCGCCGCGGCGTCATCTCTGAATGACGGTTTCCCGCTTCATGCCGTTCAGCGGCTTTGGTGCGGCAAGCCGCGTTTAACGGAAGCAGGAGTTCCGGTTCAGTCGGCCGGAGGCTTTTCCTTTTTACAGGAAGCATCGGACATCACCGTCATTCCGGTGGTTCGGCCACGGTTAGAACGCAGAGCGCCGTGCTGCCCGAGATGGCGTTTTCCGGCTTGTGGACTCCCAGCCACCCGGAACGGGTCATTTTTTTACCGGCTTCGTGAGTGTTGCCCGTCAGCGGATCATACCAGGTCACGTTGCAGGTTTTCCCTTTCAGTTCCTTGATACTGCCGTAGAGCCCCCGGCGCGAATTCGCCAGGTAAAAAATATAAGTGTCCTTTTCGTTGCTCAGGAATGGCGGAGTTCCGGGGCGTTGAAACGGCATCAGGTCGTTGTAGTTGTATTTTTCAAAGAATTCCATCAGATGCTTGTAGTAGCGGAAGTGGGGCTGTTGCGCTTCGGGCAAAGCGAAGGGGTCCGCGACCACGTTGTACCATGAGGCGTTCTGCCAGTAATACGTGAAGTAGCTGCCTCCGAATACGCATTGATATGCGCGGTCAAGGCAGACTTTCGGGTCCGTGTATGCCCCGTTGAAAATGTGATGCGCCGTTTTTTCGTAGCCCCCGTGTTCGATATTGAAAATCGGCTTGTCCGGATATTGCTCCACGATTTCACGCATGCGCGGGATGAGGTGCGGTTGCCAATCCTGAATGGAGATGAAGTCCACCTTGCCGGGGCAGGCGCCGCAATAGTCATAGTCATGGACCGTCACCAGACGCTGATGCGCGTCAAGTTTTCTGAGCCGGGCAATCCGGCGGGTGATGTAGTTCATGTCGTTGCGGCCGTATGCCAGCGCTTCCTTGGAAATGTCCCAGATTAAATTGGGATAGGCCTGATAGCGCTTTGCGACATAATCGAAATAGAGGTTGTCGGCCCGGCTTTCCGGTTCCGGCCAGGCTACTTTCTTGTTCCAGACATAAATCATCAAATGCGACACAATGCCTTCGTTGTTCAGGTGTTCCATGACCCGGTCGAATCGTTGAAAGAATTTGATGTTGAGCGAGTTGTAATCGGGATCGTCATTTGTCCCGAGAAACGGGAACACTTTGGGCTTGGCGTAATTATTGGCGGGGTTGATTTTCCCTTTCTCTCCCCATGGCGCGTCATACGCGTAAACATTCATGACCACCTTGTTGAACCCGTTATCCTTTATGTGTGAGACTATTTCCCGCGTGAGTGGTATCTCGTATGGGTTTTCGGCGTCCAGCGCAAACAACCAGTCGCACTCAAAAGCCATCAAGAAGTACGGCGTCCCGTCCGCATACATGAACCGCTGCCTGTTTGTTTTCGATATTTCAATCGGCCCCGGATGCCCGTTGTGGGAATCCCTGGAAACCTTGATGATTCCCGTGTGTCCCGTCAGGCTTTCAATGGCGGAATAGGATTCATAAGACCAGTTTCCCGGTTCGGGCGGGCAAAAGCGGACTGTCCAGGTGTTGCCGCCGTCATAAAAGCCGGGAACCTGCATGCTGTTTCCCGTCGACGATTCAAATGACGCGCCGCACACGACGGAGAATGGTTCCGATGGAACATCCTCGCAGCTCATGCGGATTTCAACGACCTCCCACAATGCCGCGTCAATGCTATGGCGCGCGTCAGCGGGCGTTGATTGCAGGATGGCAAAGAGGATTGCCATTCCGGTTTGTGTCAATGCCGGCGTAAAACCGTGACGGAGGGCGGCGGAAACTTGTGATGCCATGGGGGGTGCGGGTTGGGTTGTTGTCAAGATTGATTCGGGAAAGGAAAAAGTGTCCCCGGGTTGCGGATCAGGAGCCTTCGGCGGTTTCCGCGTCCGCCTCGGCGGCGTGGCGGCGTTTCAGCTCGGCTTTGATCTCGCCCATGCGTTCGGCGGTCAGCGGATAACGCCAGAGCAGGCACAGCCCCGTAATCAGCATGGCGGCTGGAATGAAGCTGTACATCAGGCGCATATTGAAAATGGTTTTTTCAGTTTGCGCGTACTCCAGTCCCGGGTCGAATCCGGCTATCACCAGAACGGCGCCGGCGGCGACCGGCGTGAAGGTGCCCACCATTTTGATGAGAAACGCCATGACCGCCCCGAACATGCCCTCGCGCCGCTGGCCGGTGTTCAGCTCGTCCACGTCGGTCACGTCGGCCATCAGGGTGGAAAGCACGGTGTAAAACGTGCCGATGCCAATGGAGAAAAAGAAGGGCATGATGAACTGGCGCTCGGGGTGGCCGGGGTAATAGGCCCACCATTTCAGGGCGCATCCGATGGCCATCCAGATTAAGGCGAAACGCAGCACGTTGTGTTTCTGGAACCGCTTGCAGCCCCAATTGATGAGGGGCAGGCTCACGAGGCCGAGAAACCATGCCAGGGACGCGACCAGCCCGCCGATGACGGCGCCGGACAGCGCGCTGCCCATCACCCAGTAGACGTTCAAGTAGAAGCCGATTTGCTGGAACAGGCCGATGCTCAGGCCTATGAACCAATACATGGAAAATATCTTCAGGAAGTGCGGGTTTTTCAGCGTATACCAGATGGAAGGCCAGAATCCCAGCTTCAGTTTGGCGGTTTTGCGGATGACGACCTGCTGGCGCTCCTTGACGAACCAGACCATCAGGATCGTGCTGGGGATGCCTATAACGCAGGCGAACACCGCCACCCAGAAAAGACCGTCGAGGGCTGTCGTGAACCATAACATGAAACAAAAGGCGGGCACCCAGGGGGCAACCAGGCCCGCGACTTTGTCCATGACGGAACGGTAAACCACCACGCGGGTTCGGCCGTGGTAGGAGGGGCACAGCTCGATGCCCAAGGCGTAATACGGCACGGATTGCACGGTCGTCAGGGTGGTGAAAAGCAGGAAGGCGAACATCACGTAGAGCACAAGGTTGCGTTGCTCGTAATTGGCCGGGTCCGTGAAGGCGCCGAAACCCTCTTTAATGTTTTCCCACATTCCCTTTTTTTTCTTTTTCTTTTCCGGCTTCACTTGCTCCGCGGCCGGTTCGTCATTTGCTTCGGCCGCCGCGCGGGCGATGGCGTCGTCCAGCTTTTCAAGGATTTCCCGCTCGCTGATCCCGCCTTTGAGTGCCAGGGCCGATATGGTCTTCGCCTGTTGCGCTATTTCCGCCGCGCGCTTCGTGTCCTCGACCCGTTTGGCCGCGGTGGCGGCCTTTTTTTCCTCCTGCTCAGCGAGGGCCAAAGGCACCGCGGCTTGTTTTTGCAGTTCCGCGGCCTGTTTCCGCGCCGCGGCGGCTTTTTTTTCGGCTTCCTCGGCCTTGGCAAGCAAGAGAGCGGCTTCCACGATTTCGCGCTGTTTTCCGCTGCCGCCGGCAAGGACGCGCTCCGCCATCTCCCGGGCGGCGGCGGCCCGCTGTCCCGCCGTTTCCGCCTGTTTTAACGCTTCTTCGGCTTTGGCCGCGTATTTTTCGGCCTTCTCGCGCTTCATCCGCGCCTCGGCTTCTTTTTCATCCGCGTCTTCGGCCAGGCCAACGAGGGCCTTATTCGCCTTTTCGATTGCCGCGTCCGCATCTTCGCGCAGGCCGGCCACCTGTTCCGCGAGGTTCAGCATGGGCGGTTCTTCCCCTATCAGGGGGATTTTCGACAATAGCCATTCCCATTTTGTCAGCTCTTTTTCCTTCAGGGGAACGGCCTTGTCCCGGGCGGTCAGAGCCAGCAGTTCGATGGCTTCGCCCCGGACGGTTTCCGCCATTTTTTGCGCGTCGGTGGCTTGTTTCTGGCCTTCGAGCACGATGTTGTTCGTCAGCGTGCCGCCGGTTGGGAAAAACGCGATGACGCCCACCAGCATGGCGATGCGCGTCACTCCTCCGATCAAAATGTAGGGCCGCCGCCGCCCCCAGCGGCTCTTGGTATTGTCGGTGATGTACGCCATGACGGGATCGGTCACGCTGTCCCACAGGCTTTTCAAGCCGAGGATCAGGCCGACCAGCAGCGGGCTGACATGCATGGCCACAACCATGATGCTCTTCATCACCTCGAAGAACCGGTTGGCAATGGCGCCCTCGATGTTGCCAAAGGCGTAGAGCATCACCTCGCCGCGCGGGGCGTCCTCGATTTCCGGCGCTTCTTCCCGGCGGCGGGCGGCGGGCGGGTCAGATTTCTTGTCGCTCATGCGTTAAAAGGTTCCGGGACAGCGGCTGCCCCGTGAATGCCAGGCTGTCACGATGCTTTCGCGCGCCTTTCAGTCAAGCCCAACCGCCAGCAAACCCAACCGCGGACCGCGCGCATTTGTTATTCAAAGCTTGCGAACTCCGGCCCGGCCAATTTATCCGGCCGCGGCGCGGGATGGCCGTTTGCCGGTCACGGCTGGGCGGTGCGCTGGTAAACCTCCTCGAATTCGCGGACAAAACCAGCGAAGATCCGAGCCTGCCGGGGATTGTTGGTGATCGAATAAACACGGGCCAGCTGGCGGCAACACTGGCAGAGGACATCCCCCGTTGTGGCGGGCAGAAAGTAATGATCCCGCGGCGTGATTTGACGGCTGATCAAAGTTTCCGCCAGATAATCCCGGGAACGCGCGGTCCCGCGGTCAAAAGGATCCAGGTAAAAAGGCTCGTCCGGCAGAAAACAGCCGACATGATACCGTCCCGGCACCGCCACCAGTTCCAAATTGAGGCCGCAACGCTGGGCTGCCAGCTGATAGAGAATGCACAAGGTGATGGGCAAACCCTTGCGCCGCAGAAGAACCTGTGGCAGGCAATAATTCGAGGGCGTGTCCGGACTTTCCGTGTTGCCGCGAAAGCCGTATTCGTGGAAAAGCACGCGGTTAATGACACGGCATTTTTCCCATGGCGCGGCTGGTTTAAGCATTAATTGACGAGCGCGGGAAGCGATGGCATCCAGCCGCATGCAGACTTCGGCAGGCTCGCACGCCGGAAAAACCACACGGTTCAACAACAGACACCCGGTCTCAATTTCATAACTGACGGACCGGATAAAACGGGTGAATTCCAAGGCCGGATCAGGCCCCTGGATTTTTTCCAGAAAAACGCGCGCGCGGGAAGCAAGCAGACGGTTGCCGCCGCGGCTGACTTTGCTCAGCAAAATCACCCCCGCTTCTCCAATCCGCTGGAATTCCTCCACCAAGGCATTCCGAACAACGGGGGATTCGTCATCCAGCAATTGAATAAGGGCTTCTTCTCGCGCCAAGCTTAGCTTTCTCTCTGCCACGGCAAAAATAAAATCGGGGGGAAAGGTGAAAGTATACTTCATATCCTAAAAGAATTTCCCCGCCGAATACAACCGCTAAATGAATAATTTCAAAAATTTCCTCAACCGCCGCGGCTCCATTCCGCCGCCAGCGCTCCTCCAGCCTTTCCGCAAGAAAAATTTTTCCGCTTGAAAAAACCGCTCCCATGAGCGATATTAAATTCCCGTTCTTTCAAATCCCCGCATTCTTCAATTCTCGTTCCCCTTCTGGGGGTGTTCCGGAATTCGACCCTGGACGGGAGCGTCTGGCGGCAGGCCGGAGATGATGGTCGGCTCCGTTATCAACCCATCACGCCAATATAAACGGCACTGAAGAATACGCACTCGCGGCTTAACCAAAAAGCCGCGCGTCCTCCCGCGGACACCCGCTAAGCGGAAAGGGCGACGACTCGCGGGCATAGCCCGGCCCCGGGCGCCCGGAGGCGGGCCGTAAATCAACAGGGCGCTGGCGGCGGGGAAGCGCGCCGGTTCGCGCCCCCAACGCGAGACTCAAACATCCGGATAAGCCTGTAGAAACCATGCGCCAAAATCCAGGGGACGCGGGTTCGACTCCCGCCACCTCCACCATCTTTCTGTTCAGCCCTTCTTCGGAAGGGCTTTTTTATGAGTAACTTACGGAATTTGAACACCTTGCGGCACGACAGATTCCTGAAAGCGGATTCTGTAGTGCCTCATATGAAAATGGAAAATTGGGCGGTGCGGGTTAATACTATCATCCAACCAGAAAGGAGACCATTATGATTCCAGAAGCAAGCCAAAACCGCCGCCGCCTCGTGGCCGAATACGTCCATCATTACAACCACGCGCGCCTGCACTCGGCCCTGGGCTGCATCACCCCCGCCGATCACCTGGCCGGACGCGCCAGCGCCATCCACCCGCACGGGGCCGCTGGTCTCCGGGAGCGATGAGAAGTATTTCTTCAAGCAACTGACCAAGGACAACAGCAGCGCTTGTCTGTATGAGGACGCGGAAGTTCTGGCGGTGGACACGACGCCCGATCCCGACGCCGAGGCGGAGGAGACTGTCCACTCCTTTCTGGCGGAGGATCCGGAGGGCTTCACCTACGACGCCGACGGGAACTTAACCCAGGACGGGCGTTGGTCCTACACGTGGAACGGTGAAAACCGGCTGATCGAGATGGACAGTCTGGCCGCCGCCGTGACGGCGGGAGCGCCGGATTATAAGCTGGAATTCGCCTACGACGCGCAGGGGCGGCGGTTCAAGAAGAAGGTTTACCTGGAAGACGCGCCGCAGACCACCACTTACTGGTTTTACGACGGGTGGAATCCGGTCTATGAGGTGGTTTACGAC
>CAZYUX010000023.1:0-20097 GCA_964650745.1 uncultured Puniceicoccaceae bacterium | reverse complement strand
ATCCGGACACCGACGTCCGGGCCGAGCTGGCCCGTCACCAATGCCTGTCGGCGTCGAGTCCTTTGGGAACTGCGGTGGTGTAAATGTTTGGGTTGGTGGGGTTTGTTGTCAAGACAGGTCGGGAGGTTTTTTTGGGGGTGGGATTTGATGGCAAAACACTGTGTCTATTTGGCGCAACATTGTGGAAGCTGTTGATGTTGAGTGGATTTGGAAAAGGTCGGGAGGGTGTGGTTTTTTGGGGAATGGGTGCGCCGACCTTGGGATGGCGGTTAAAAGATGTAGGAGACGGGTTTTTCATTGCAGGTCATGGTTTTGCCGTAGGCGCGGATTTTGTCGGCGTGGGCGCCGTGGATGGGGTAGGCGACGAGGCGGTCTTCTTCGGGGTTGGCGATTGTGGTGAGGCGTTGCCAGAGGCGGTCGAGTTGATCGGCTTCGAGGTGGCATTCGAAGACGGAGTATTGGGCGCGGGCACCGTAGTCTTTGCAGGTGTCGGCTATTTTTTTGAGGCGTTTTGGGTGGGCGATGTCGTAGGCGATGATGGTGAGCATGCGTTTTTTTCCTGGAGGGTGGCCGTAAAGCTGGCTGGGCGCGGGGATATCCGGGAAGGCGGTTTCCCACCAGTTGGGTTGGGGGGCGGGCATGGTTAGTTCATGCGGAAGGGTTCAAAGGGGGCGGCGCTGGTGATGGTTTTTTTGATTTGGAGGCATTGGTTTTTCATAATTTGGCGGAGGGTGGTGCGATGAGCGGATTGTTCGTGGTGGAATTGGCGTTCGAGGCGGTCTTCGAGGGCTTTGAAGAGGGTGCGGCGGGAGTTTTGGCGGAGGTAGCAGCCGCCGTCGTGGTGGTCGAAGTTTTCGGGTGTGAGGCGGCGGTGGTTGAAGAGGTCGAGGGCAAGGGCGTCGGCGATGGGGGAGCGGAAGGGTTCGAGGAGGTCGAGCGCGAGGGAGGGGCGGTTGTCTTCGGGTTCATGGTAGAAGCCCCAGCCTGGTTCGAGGCCGCAGGCGCGGAGGTGGAGGGCGAGTTCGGAGATGAGGAGGGTGTAAGTGAAGGAGAGGAGGGCGTTTGGGGGGTTGAGGGGGGGGCGGCGGCTGCGGCGCTCGAAAGGGAGGTCTTCGGGGAAGTATTGGGCGAGGAGTTCGAAGTAACGGCCCGTGGCGGCGCCTTCGATGCCGCGGAGGGAGTCGGGGGTGGATGCGATTACAGCTTCACGGGCCATGGCGTCGAGCCAGGGGGCGCCGAGCATTGGCTCGGAGCGGTTGGCGGCGAGGCGCTGGAGGACGCGCTTTTGGTTGAGGATTTTGGCGGAGACAAGGGAGCGGGCGGTTTCAAGCCGGATGTTGGCATTGCGGCAGGTGTCGAGTTGCTGGGCGAGGACGCGGGTTTGGTGGTTCATGGGCATGGCCAGGCCGGCGGGCATTTTGCCGTGTGTGAGAAAGAGGACGGGGATGCCCCGGCGGAGCAAACCGGAGAGGGAGCGCGTCGAAAAGCTCACGCCGGCGTCCACCACGACGTGCTCGATGTCGTTGAGGGGGATCCAGCGCTGCCGGGGGAGTTCCTCGCCCTCTTGGGCGGCATCGGCGGCCTCGCCTCGGGGGAGGGTGACTTCGAGGCGCTCGCCGGAGAGCGCGACTTTCATGCCGTAGGTGGTGAGGTAGGCGGTGGGCATGAGAAAATCAAGAAGGAAAAATGAAGAATTAAGAATAATTTACCAAAACATCAGCGGGGGTCATGGTTGAAGATTTCGACGGGGCCGGTGACGGGGCTGTCGTAAAGGAGGCGCTTGACGCGCCCGTGCAGGGCGTGGGCGATTTTAAGGTAAAGCCAGACGGGGGCCGGGCCGGTGAGGGTGACTTCCCCGCCTTCCCCCGCTCTTTCCAGCGCCGCCGCGAGATACTTCGGCAGGCGTTCGAGCTTCGCCTGGCCAGTATCCGCGAACAACTCTTTAAGAACAATAGTCTTCATGTGAAATTTGGGATTTTTACCTTCAACCCGATGCCAGCCACTTTTTCAGTTCGTCCAGCCCAAAAAAGCATTGGGATTGTAAGGCGTCACAGGCATCTTTTATGGTCTGACGTTTATTTGAGTCTTTTTTTGTTTTAAAAAAGGCGAATGCGGTTTTACTGAAAGTTCCGCCAAAACGCAGGGAGCGTTGCCGGGTGGAAAGGACATGTTCGAGGGCTGAAATGTGCTCATCGGAAACTTTGCACGAGACAAAGATAATGGAAAAATGGCTATGGCGGTCTATGCCGACGATGTCATTTTCGCCGAATGTCTTGTCTTCGCGGCCCTGAACCTCCCATTTGAGATCGAGAAATTTGCCCGATTGGTTCATACGGTCGTAAACGTAAATCTCAAACCATCCGCCTTCGAGGAGCTTTAGGTTTTCTTCGGCAGCGTGCTTTAATTTTCGGCCTTTTTGGGGAAAAGCGGGATCGGGATTCAAGTAAAATTTTTCTTTGTTGGCGCCGGCGCGAACGATGCCGGCGTCGAGTGCAGTCTTTAGCAATGAGTGCTCTTCTTCATGGTTGATTTGCGGAAGCGGTTTGGCGAGGGCGTCTTTCAATTTGCCGCCATCAATAATGCGTTCTTGGGGGCGGAACTGCTTGTGGACCTGAGTGAGGTATTTCCCGATAATTTCGTCCGATTTGGAAGATTTGCGGAGTTCCACAGCTTTGTTCGCAAACACAATCTGTGCTTTCTTTGGTTGTTCTAACTTCAAGCTGGAAGCATCCAGCCCATGCGCCGCGAGAACAGATTCCACGGTGAGTTTTGAGGCTGTTTCGGCAAGTGATGGCATTGAGTCCGGCAATGCTCCCGTCTCTCCGCTGACAAACTGCCCGCCTTGTGTGTCCACATACAGCGTGGGAATGCCCTTTTCCTTGGCGTATTGGTGCGCCGCAATGGACATCAGCTTCGTCCCGCCGGTGAAGTTTATTATTGCGGCGTCTTTCAATTTTATGCCGGTCAGGGCGGCCCTTGTTTGCTCGATGTTCGGCGTCGAGCTGTCAATTAAGCTGGTTTCAAAACAATCCGCTTCAACGCCGAAAAGCTTTGCCGCATTGACGAGGTTTTGATCCGTCTTTTTGAAGCGGGGGTTATTGGATTGAACTTGAATAATTCGTTCCGGCCTTAAAGCCAGAATCGGCAGCAGGTTCTGCAGCGTCTGATCGCTGACAAGGTGCAGTAGGATCATCGTCTTCTAAATGATTGCTTTGGTTTATTTATCTTGGACGAGTCAACAGTCAGTGATACCTCTCGTAAAATAGGTTTTGGCCTTCCCGATTTTTCATCTAATACTCGTTTGTGAGGAGCTTCAAATATAAGGAGATGTATCTTACCGTCCGACGTTTTGATTGGGCGAAAATAGACTGCGCTGGTTTGCCGGGGAGCGGCTTTTCCTAAAGGTGATGGTCCTTTTTTCTCCGGGTATTTTCCACGAAAATTATATTTTAGTAAATTTTCAGCGTGTTTAACCGCTTTTTTCCAACTTTTAAATGTTTCATCTACAAATTTGAATGAAAAATCGAAACGTGAGAGTTTTGAAAAAGCCTTTTCGTAATCGTTTTTTTCGCCGTTGAACTGTTCACATTTGAAAGAGCCTCCGCAACGCGTTGCACGGTAGCCGAGAGAACCGAATCTTAAAAAAGCTTCTAATGCTCGTTGAAAGCACTCCTGTGAATTATTCTTAATTTCTTTTCGCCACGTTATTGTCAATTCATAACGGCTTCCTGGAGCAAGCGCTCCACCTTTTTTCGCATCCCCCAAATAATACCAAATATAACCAAGATTTTCCGACGTTGGCTTTTTCTCACACCATTTATCATCTTTGTTAGATTCCAGCTCCTTCACTCTAATTGAAACGGCGCTTGAAACGGCGCTTGATTTGGCATCACCATGCACGCCGCCAAAAACTTCCTTTTCTTGTTCACGTTTTTCTTGTTCACGTGTTCCGCCGAGGGCGCGGAACCACCAGCGGAGCTGGCCGCGGATGGAGGGGGCGCGGATTTCGGCCTTCTTCTGGTCCGCCCCCGCGCAGAAGCATGGGGTAATGAACTCAAGTGTAAAGGTTGCTGTTTTCATGGCAATATTATATCTGAATATTTACTCTGCACTTTTTGAATAATACTTACTTTATCCGCATCTGTAGGTTTTTTCGATTTTTTCCACTTTTTCCATCGGTCTTTCTTTCCAAAAGATTGAAGCGCTTTTAAAAATCCGCGTTGCTTGTCTTCTTCAAAAGATGCCAATTGTTTGGCGTCTTCGGCGAATGCCTGGTCGTCCATTTTAATGAACTCTTCGCAGGCCAAATCTTCCGGCGTCATGGCCGCTTTTCGGGCGGCTTCTTCCGCTTCTTTTCTGATCCTTTCGGCTTCGGCTTCGCGTTCCTGGCGCTCTTGAGCCAACTGGTTGGTCCATTCCTGCCTGTATTGCGTTTGCATTTCCTGACTGCAATCGAACCAGCCGTAGCCGGCGGCGGTCTTGCCGCCCAGGCCGAAGGTTTCGAGGCCTTGCTTGAGCCATTGGCGGGCCTGGTTCAGGAGTGTTCCGTCTTTATCGAATGAGGCGGCGTGCGTGTTCTTTATCACCGCGAAGGTGAAGACGTTGCCCGCCGCCACGGCCGGAAAGACGACGGGAACGGGATTCTCTGTGTCATAAGCCACAGGATATTGCAAATCACCAGAATAATACTTTTGATGGTGGCAGGTGATGACGTCCAGTTCGAGGTCGGGATTGGCCAGTTTAAAGGGATACGAGGGCAAAAAGCAGACGCATCCGGCGAACTGGCTTGAATTCTTTCCGCCAAACTTTTCAGCGATACGCTCTCTTGCTGTTTTTTTGACTTCCGGCCATTTATCGCCACATGCGTAAGCAAAATCAGATTTGTCAGCAGGATTATCACTCCAGTCCTGATCGCCCCAGCCGAAGATAAGGGCTATCTTTAGAAGCAGTTCCTCCTTTTTTCCCTTATTGTCCGGTTCTGCTTCCGGGGTTTCAGCCTCTTTCAGCAACTGTATCGCCATGCGGCGTGCGCAGCCCTTGACGGCGCTCCCGGGGATGTAGGGCACGCCGCTGAAGCGGTCCAAGCACATCCCCGCGTTCTCCATCACCCCGCCCGCCGCGTTCACAATCAGCCGCGATTGCAGCTGGCCAAACAGGAGATCTTCAAGCGGTATTTTGAGCTTTTCTGTAAGAAATATTTTCCAAGAACAAATCTGCGGTTGTAATGGGTTCTTATTAAAGACCGTTTCAAAGAACCGCCGCCGGGCTTTAGCGCCTGGATCAGTAAATCGTTCAAACGCAAGCGAGCGGGACTCGCATTCGTTAGCGCCTTCACCGACGGCTTTTCGTGTGTCATTGCATAATAAAATTGACATGGCACAATCCCCTTTCATTTTCCGCGGAAGCGTTTCAAGTAACTGATGTATGCCAATGCCTCCGCCGTGGCCTGCTGCAACAAGTTGGAATCCCCTCTGGTCAATATTTTGATAAAGTCGTCCAAACTGGATATTGATCCATTGAGGACCATTCTTTCTTTAGAGAGAAACCTGCCGATTTCTTCCATGAACTTCTTATGTCCCTCTTTCTCTTTGGCAAAGGCTATTGTCGCAAGAAGACCGTTATTAATAATCAGCGAAGACAAACCACTTACAACATCGCCTCCTGCTTCGCCCTTAACGCGATCATCGTTTTTAGAGTTATTCCAAAACTCCAAGGCGTGCTTAGCTCTGATTTGCTCAAGATTCTGCATGGTGTATCCCTCCTATTTCTGTTTGCTGCTATTCCCGTTGATTTCCACGGAGCAGAATCCGAGGCCGGTCGAGGCGTCGCCGCCGAACTGGAAGACTTTGCCGTTGGCATTCAACTTTTCCTGAAAAGCGTTACAAGCTTTGTCAGCCGTGCGTTCCTTGCTGACGCCCCGGCCATTGAAGAAATGGACGGGTGCGTAAAACAAGGTTTCCGAGGGAACGTTCTCTTGGTTGAAGAGCGCGCCGCCCTCTGCGGTTCCTGTAGCGTCGTCAATTTTAACATGCTGAGCCACTTCGCAGGCCGACTGGCAAAAGAAACTCATCATCCCGTCGCTCAAGATGACGAGGCGATTCTCAACTTCTTTCCAGACAGGATCGCCGTCAATGATGTTCTTAAAGCGCGCAGGCATTTCCTCGGGCAAATTATCCGCATGAGAAAAAGTATATTCCTCAAGGACGATTTTACCGTTTAAGTCGAGTATGCCAGGTTGCATGTAAATCGCTTGGTCGTCACTTGGTTCTCGGACGGACAGGTCATCTATGCCCGCCGTTCTCGCATACCGGCGGAGAATGAGCGGACACGTGATCCACGCAAAGCTGCCTTTGGCGGAGCGGACCGGGAAGGCGAGGACTTGCGCCTCGGAGAACTGGACCGCGCCAGCGGCAGCCACTTGTTTTTTCTCCCCGCCTTCTGGCGGCGCTTCGGTTTCAGCGATTCCGAAAAGCCAGGCTAAATCGCTTTCTTTTTTTCGTTTTCCACTGCCATCCAAATTGTCATCATCACTCCACGCATCAGCGAATACTCCCTTGATGGCGGAGCCGGGGATGATGGGGAAGCCGGTGTGGCGCTCGCGCTGGACGGGCTGGTCAATCGCGCCGACGGACGCGCCCGCGCCTACGTGCAGCGGCGTCCGCGTGAAGATATACATTATTTTCGTTTCCATGCTCATATCTAATCCTTGGTTGATTATTTTAATTCAAGTGTTTGGACTTTTGATAACGTCGCCGTAAAACTGCCATGTGCCGCAGACACCGATGCCGAAGCCCTTTTCGCCGTAAAGCGTCGAGCGCCGGTTTTTGACTTCAGTGACCGGCTGGCCGTCTTCGATTTTGCCGTGCCAGTTGAGTGCGTCGGCGAGTTTCCGCGCTTCGGTTTCGTCGTCCGTCTCGAAGTAATAGACCGCGCCAGCCGACACGGCGAGTTGGGTTGGCTTGGCGCCCTCTTGTTCGCCGGTTTGCTCATTGCCCAACGCCCATCCGGTGACAACGAGCGGCTTGGGGACGATTGCCGCGACGAGGTGGGCTTGGATTTCTTGTCCTTGCTCCAGTTTCAATCGTTCGGCTTTGTTTTTCCCCGGCCCGGTTAACAATTCCACTTTGCCATCGCCCGGATTTATCCAGCTCGGCAGCCAGCCGCCGTGGTGCTTGATGTTATCTTCGGTTGCCGACTGTTTAGAGTCTTTAAGCAATAACGGCCAAACAGCCGGAGTAAGCAGGACCCATTTGACAAGGCATTTGCCATTTTTCGCTTTGAAGTCATTGTTGCCCACTGGCAGCGGCAGGTTATTATTGATTTCATCAAGCGCTCTCCTTTCAGCGGTGCAGATGCGCTGCTGGCCGCCGACGACCATGCGGTGGTCTTGATCTATTAGCCGCTCGATGAGGTTGTTGTTCAAAGCGTCCCCGCGGTTCCCATTATTCCCTTTGTCGTAGCAAGAGGCGAAGGCGCCCAAGCGCCAACCTTCCCGAAGGCGCAAATAGTGGGCGGAATAGATCTTTCCTTCTGCTTCGCCGCTGCCGGTGGTTTGCGTGTCAGGATCAATAGTGATGCCGATTTGTTGCTCGGTGTCGAAAATTTCGTTATCGCGGAGATAATGGCCGGAACTTGGATTTAAATCGAGATAAGCTTGGTAAGCCTCTTTGCTTATCCACGGTTCGCCGCTTTCCTCCTTGGAGGGTGGTTTTGTATTGGCGACGGGGTATTTCAGCGGCTGGGGCAGGCTGCTGTTGTGATTTTCAATTTTCAACGGACAGAACGTAACGGCGGCAATGCCTTTTTCATCAGCGTCCTTAGGCCGGGGGAAATACCATCGGGTATCGTTGCATGGGAAAGGTCCCATAGTGAAGAGCGAGCCGAAGCGCTGATTTCGTTTTTTATCATCTTTGCAATTGGGATCGTTCCCGCAACTGTCAGTATAATGGAGATGGACGTCGTCTAATTCCGCCCGGTGCAAAGCGGCGTGGAAGGCGGCGCTGATGACATTCGGCAGCGGCCAGGCTGCGCCATGCCCGGTCAAAGCGCCGGTCATCGGCCGCCCATCGCGGAAAAACAACACATCAATCGGTTCAAGCAAGATAATATCGAGTGGTTTATGCATGATTTCTGCCTTTCGGCTTGAGGTTATTCGCTGGAGTCGGCTCGATGAATAAATGCGAGCGTTTGGCACAGGCCGCTGACGGCCCGAAGTTTCTTCTCAATGGGATCGCATCCCTTTTCATCGTCATGCTCTTTGTTATTCCTGGAGAGAGCGCAAAGGTATTTTCCCAGGAGGTCTTTTTCTTCATTGTTGTCCTTCGACGGCCCCAGCAGGCATTCCCTCAATGACTGGAATTTGGTTTCATCCCATTTCTTGCCCCTTTGCTGGGCGAGGACGTGCTCGAACTCCTTGCGGATGACTGCATCAACGGGAAATGCCTCCACTGCTTGAATGGGCTTTTTGTCCCTGTTTGATGGCGTTTGAGAGGCAAAATAGGGAGAGAACAACTCGCCAAGCCGGTAAGGAAACCTGTGGCTGACAATTTCGTCTTTCAACGCTTCATCGAGTTTTTGGTGAATCTCCAGCGCGCCGGAATCCCACTTGCAGTCCCACTCGATGGTCTCGCCGCTGCGCTTGAACAGCGTGACAGCCACGGCGCTGCGCCCCAGCTCCTCCTTCGCCCGCTTTTCCGCCGTCTGCGCAGCCCGCACAACATCCTGCAGCGGATTTTTATAGTGCGCAATTGCAATGCCAACAGAACAATCCGCCGCCGGCCCGGGAACAGGAAATGGAATAGGTTTTCGCTGATCGTCCACCCAATTAGAACAACTCGGAAATCCGCTCGCAGGCGACAGGTGACTTTCTTTTGATGTGGTTGCACCCCGAAAAGCGTTTCGTAAATGAATGGCGCAAGGCATGGCATTGTCGGCTGGCAGGAGGGCGAGGACGTCGTCTCCTCCCGCATATATCAGTTTGCCGTCATATTTTTCAACTATTGAAGCCGCGCAACGCAACGCGTAGTTGGATAATGTTTCGCTAAATTGCAGATGATAACTTGGAGAGACTGAGCGCCGCGTTTTCATTAACTCGGAAAAATCATTCTTTAATTCTTTTCGTTCAAAATATTCTTTTGCGCCGAAAGATTGGCTACCCGTTGCATCTTTATAATCAGCCAATTGATTTGGAAACAGAGGTGTATTTGCGCCACTTATCCATTTTCCAATTTCATCTCCATCGAGAGCAAGAACAGCAAAATACTTTTTTTCTTCTTCATTTTCAGAATCATCTTCAGAACTATCTCTGGTCGAAGGATGCATGGCAAGATCCCGTGTGTCGGGCATCTTGGGCAATTCCAGATTCCATTTTTCTTTAATATATGCATAAGGCCAAACGCGCTTAATTAAACTGACAGCTCCTAACCAATCAGGATGTTTAAACAGCCGATTAAAATGTCCTCCTTTACTATTGCACTTATCCTGCCAAGTTCTGCCCCCAGCAACGGCTTCATCGCGTCCATTTAAAGCATCTTTATTATTGAGAACGCCTGATTCATAGCATATTGCGTCCCATGCCTGAAAACTGCGCGCCTGCCTGGCGGCATCAAGCCGCCAGCTATTTAACGCCAACAAGACAGACCATGCAATGCCGATATTATTTAATTTTGTTTTCGTTTCATCAGTGAAGTAGCGAGAGTCGCGATGGTCGAAAGGAATCTTCTTTGTAGCCGCATCAATAAAGGTCTTGACGCGCTTTAAAGGTTCAACATCGGGTAATATCTCACCTTCATTTATCGCTTCATCAATGGAATCCGGCCAAGGGGTGATTTGCCATGACTTTGATAAAAATCGTTCTACTTGAGCCTCATATCTTATTTTTCGTCTTTCTTTTGTGAGTTCGCCTTCTTTTTCAGGAAACATTTCATCGCAAAATGCCCAACATCTATCAGCGATATTTCTCCATTCTTTATCAATTGCCCTAGTAACTTCTTTAGCCCGTTCGTCTGCTCTTGATTGCGGAACGACTGCTAAAAATACGTTCGGTAAATTAGGGGTATAAAGTTCGCTTTCATTATAATTTAAGGAAGACCATGTGGATTTATCTCCGATTTTTATTTTATCCCATAGATCCTCTTTCCAATGGAGGTCAAATATAGGCTGTCCAAAAAGACTTGGGTAAATGACCGAATCAGGTCCGGCGTGTTCGGATAGAGTTTTTAAACCTGCAGCCATCAGCCACGACAGCAAGTAACTTCCGCTCCAAAGGTCGCATGTGCTGCGGGCTTGTGATATAAAATCCTGCACGGGCCCGATTTGGAACTTCAAAAAAGCTGGTTTCAATTCATTGCCTTCTCGGCAACTTGCAAGGGCGGACACAATTTGCATGTGCGCCCATATTGTATGGTCAGGTATGCGGGTGTCTGCCGGCAAGAAGGCAAACCGGTAATCTTTCTCGACGGCATGTTTTCTCCATAAGCGCCAATGGGCGAAAAAACGGGCACGCCATACAAGTGCCTCATCCCAGTCTTTCGGGCATTCGATCAATGGCTGAACGCTTCCTTCACCTTCTATTCCCAGTTCAGCCGTCGGGAACGGTTCAAAGCTTATGGTTGGTGTTTCCTCTGCGTCTTTGCCGCCAAGCGGGTGGTGAAAACGGTTGCGCTCCCCGTCAAATGCGCAACTCATAGAGGACGTCCGGCTTGCCGGAAAAGGGAAGCGGTCCGCTGCTGCGGCAGTGTGATCGGCATGCTTCTCGTAAAAATTAATTTCTTCATCGGAAAAACCTGCTCGTTTAAAAGCGGCAGCTGATTGTTCGCCATGTCTCGCTATATCCAGACATTTACTCGGCGGGTCGTGGAGGAAGGCGGCGAGTTTGCGTTTCCAGAAGTCGGCGTCGGGTGTCTGTGTTTGCATGGTCATTCAGTGTTCAGGTTTGAATGGTGATGTTTTCGGGCGGGACTTGGATGGTTAACGGTTCTTTGCTTAAGGCGATATCAATATTCGATAAAAACAACCTGATTCCGCAGGCCCGTAAACAATACCTGTAAATGGCGGGGGCGGTTCTTCTACGTGTTTTTTTCAAGACCGGAAATGCGGGCGGCTGATCTTCGATCTCCGTCTTTTTTTCTTCCTTGTCTTTGACGGCCCGGTGGAGGATTTCGATCAGCTCTTCCACGCGGAAGGGTTTTTCGATGAAATCAAACGCTCCCAGCTTCAGCGCTTCCATGGCGCTCTCTTTTGACGCGTAGCCGGTCATGAGGATCACTTTGGCTTCGGGGTCGAATTTGAGGATTCTTTGAAGCAGGGTCACGCCGTCCATCGGCTGCATGGCCATGTCGGTGAGCACGACGTCAAAGCCCTCGTTTTTATAACGGTCGAGGGCTTCCTCGCCGTCGAGGGCGAAAGCGCTGTGGAAGCCGGCCGGGTTGATGACCGCCCCGAGCATGTCGTGCACGGCCTGCAAGTCGTCAACAACGAGGATGGATGGCATGGCGGGCGGGGATGCGCAGTTCGGTTCAGGGGGCGGCGCCGGGTTAACCGCCAGCCACGTTGGCCAGCATGAAGATGGGCATGAACATGGCCATGACGATGCCGCCGATGACGACGCCGAGGAAAACAATCAGAAGCGGTTCCATCAGGGATGTCAGCGCTTCGATCAGGGTTTCGATTTCAGCGTCGTAAAAGTCGCTCACCTTTGTCAGCATGCCGTCCATGTTGCCGGTTTGCTCTCCGGCCCGCGCCATGTGTTTGACGATAGGCGGGAAGTAGGGTGTGTCGGCAAGGGCGTCGGACATTTGGCCGCCCTGGCCGATCTGCCGGGCGAACTCCCTGCAGGCCGACTCGATGAAGGTGTTGTTGCTGGCCCGCGAGACGATTTCCAGCGAGCGCAGGACTGGAACGCCACTGCGGATGAGCACCGCGTAAGTGCGGCAAAAGCGGGAGATGCCGATTTTTTGCACAAGCTGGCCGACGACGGGGAGCTTGAAAACAAGATTGTCTTTGAAAACACGGCCCTTCGGCGTTTTTATGAAGGAAGTCCAGCTTTTGAAGACGGCTATGAGGGCCAGCAGAATCCCCCACCAGTAGTGGCCGAGGAAATAGCTGAGGTCTATCAGGAACTGTGTGGGCGCGGGGAGTTTGGCGCCCATGCTGTTGAACATGTCCCCGAACACGGGTATCACGAAGACCAGCAGAACGTAGACGAGGATGATGGCGATGCAAATGACGACCACGGGGTAGGTCATGGCGCCTTTGACCTGCTTTGTCAGCTTGACGCTTTCCTCGAAGTAGATGCCGACCTTGCCCAGCAGCTGGGCCAGGCCGCCGCTGGCTTCGCCGGCCTCGACCATGGCGACGAAAAGGTTGGGAAAGGCGTTGGGGAACTTGGCGCAAGCTTCTGACAAGGAGGTGCCGCCCGAAACATCGCCGCGCACGTCGCGGATGATGATCTGGAACACGGGGTCTTCCGTCTGGTCCTGCAAGGCGTCCAGCGCCGTGACCAAGGGCAGGCCCGCCTCGAGCATGGCGGAGAGCTGCTGGGTGAAATAGCACAGCATTTCCAGTTTGATTTTTTTCCTCTTGGCCTGTCTCTCGTAAGCTTTTTGCTTGGCCAGCCGCTGGCCTTCCCAGAAACCGACTTTTTGGGCGCTTTTCGAGGCTCCGGAAGATCCGGAAGCGCTTGATGTCATGAGTGCCATGTGTTATAAGTTAGTGGAAGCGGGCGGTTTGACAACCCCTAAATTGAAAAAGAAGTTTGGGTGTCACCATCCACTTGACTGCCCATGAGGGTCTGGCCGCCGGCTCCAGACAGATCAAGGCGCCTTTTTTCAAGATGAACCGCTCATCTTCTTCGCGGCCCCCCGTCAGGACGGCGGCCAGGCGGCTTAACTGCGGGTTGTGGCCTGTCAGCATAAGACCGGTCTTTTTTTTCTTGATCGGTTGTTTTTCCAGCCAGGCGGCCAGGGCGCCCGCCGGTTCGCCCGGGCGCAGGCGCTCGTCCGCCGCGGCGGCGCCTTCAAAGCCCAGCGCCGCGGCGAATTCTTCCGCCGTCTGGCGGGCCCGGACCAGGCCGCTGTGGCGGATTTCCGCAAGTTGAAAGGTCTCCCGACCCTTGAAAAAAGCCCCCAGTTGGCGCGCCTGGCGCAGCCCCTTGCTGGTCAGTTCCCGGGTTTCATCCGGGCTTCCCGGATGCGCTTCGGTATGGCGCAGGATGTAGAGTTTCATTGTTCTTTGATGAAGAAACGCGCTGTCAAATCACGCGCAGATGAGCGCCTTTGAGGTATTCGCTCTCGGGGAAGTTGAGGCGGACGGGGTGGTCCGGGGGCTGGCCGGTTTGGGCGAGGACCTGGACGGGCCGGCGGATGTCATGGGCGGCTTCGGCGAGCATTTGCATGAAAACGGCGCGGCTCGCGCGCTGGGAACAGGAATAGGTCATCAGGATGCCGCCCGGGGTGAGCATCCGCAAAGCCCTCAAGTTGAGTTCCTTGTAGCCGCGCAAGGCGCCGGGCAGGGAAGCCTTGTTCCGGGCGAAGGAGGGGGGGTCGAGAATAATGAGGTCAAAGCTTGCGTTCCGGTTTTGGGTAAAGAAGTCAAACATGTTGGCGCACCGGAATTCAGCGGCAAGGCTGTTGCGGCCCGCGTTTTTCCGGGCCGTTTCGGCGCATCCGGAGGAATTCTCGACACCCAGCACGGAGGCGGCTCCGGCGGCGGCGCATGACAATGCGAAAGCCCCCTGATGGCAGAACCCGTCCAGGACGCGCCGGCCAGGCGCATAAGCGGCGGCGGCGGTGTGCTGCCGCCGCTGATCGAGGTAGAACCCGGTTTTTTGGCCATTCATAAAGTCAATCCAATACTCAATGCCGCCGATGCGCCGCCAGGACGGGGCGAGCGGCCGGCCGCTGAGCGTGGAGACCGCTAATGGGAGGCCTTCGCGCCGGCGGGCTGGCGCGTCGTTGCGGAAAAGGATTTCCCTGGGCCGCAGCAATTCTTGAAAAATTGAAGCTGTCAGGGGCAGGGAACGGTCCGCGGCCAAAGTGAGAGCTTGCAGGACCAGAATATCCCCGTATTGGTCCGCGACGAGACCGGGAACGCTGTCGGCCTCGGACCAGACCAGGCGTCGGCACGGCTCGTCCCCGCGCCGGTTGATGGCGGCCGTTATTGCTTCGCGCAGGTAAGATTTGCCGAAGTTCCGCCGCCCGGAGCTGAAACGCCGCCAGATGATTTTGGAGCGGCTGTTGTAAATTCCGCTGCCGAGGAAGCGCCCCCCGGCGTCCCGACAGCCGGCGGTTTTCCCGTCAAGCTCCGGAGGCAGAGGCTCTTTCACCTCGTTGGCGAAAACCCAGGGGTGCCCCCGCAGAACACGGGCTTGCCGGGTGTCCGGTTTGAGCCGCAGATCAGCAAGTCCTTTTTCCATGGTTTATGAGCCGCTTCCTTTCAGGCGGCCTTGCGGCAGAAGAACAGGGCCAGCAGGAGCATCAGGCCGTTGGGCAGCCAGGCGGCCCACATGGAGGGCAACGCCGCGCGCCCGCCCAGGAGGTGGCACAGGTTGACGGCCAGATAGTAAAGCAGAAACAGTCCGATGGATTTGGAGACGCCCACAAACGGGCTGACCCTCACCCCGGCCACGGCAAAAGGCACGGCGAACCCCACCATGATGAGGCAAATGGCGGGGTTGGCCAGAATGGCGTGATATTCCACCGCATAGACCGGCAGCAACGGGTGGCGCTCCGGGGAAAGCGCTTCGAGTATTTCTTTCAATTCGGGCAAGGAAAGGTCTTTGGGCCGCTTGCGGAGGGTCGCCATCAGGACGGGGCTTTCTTTTGCCGGTCCAAGTGTTTTTTCTTCAAAGCCGCAAGAGCGCGCGGGCTCTCCCGTCAAGGGATCGAACCGGGTTTCCCGTCCCTGATTAAAAGTCCACCTCCGCGCGCGGCGTTCATAAACGGCTTCGCTGGCGGCCAGCCGGGAAATTTCCCGGCCTGATTCATCCAGAATGGAAACAGTGACGCCGAAGGCGCGGTTGAGGTTCTCGCTGTAACGGTTGATGAACCAAACGCGGCCGTTCTGGCGATTGTAGAACGTCAGGTTGTGGAGGAAGTCCGCGCCGGCGGGCGGGCCCGGGCGGGCTTCCCTGGCGCCGGCGGCGCGGCCGCGGTAAATCCGGCGGGCGCTTTCGACGGACCAGGGAACGGCTTTCGCGTTGAGGGCGAACAAGGCGGCGGCCAGCGCGATTCCGGCCAGCCAAAGCGCCCGGGTGATGCGCCAGAGGCTCAGGCCGCAGGCCCGCATGGCTGTAATCTCATTGTCCCGGTGCATTTTTCCAAGGCTGAAAAGCAGGGAAATCAGCAGCGCCACGGGCAAAACGGCGGGCAGAAAGCTTGGCATGAGAACCAGGAAGTAGACCGCGGCGCCCGCGAAGCCCGCGCCGGAGCCGATGAAGTCCCCCAAGTCGTCATACATGGCATGCATGAGGAGCAATCCCAGCGCCGCCCCGGCCGCCAGGAGGAAGACCTTGGCCCACTCGCGAAAGACATGCCGGTCCAGAAGGGTCATTGGCTAAACAGATAATACCGCCGGAGAGAGAAGGGCAAGAGCGGGAAAAAGAAAGTTGTTTCCCCCGCCGGCGGAAAAATAAACCACTTTTAACTGGCGCTGGGAAGACCGGACAGTAAAGTGAGCGGGAAAATATGGCCGGAAAGATCAGGGAATCGTGGAGCACGCGGATCGGCGTGATTCTGGCGGCGGCGGGAAGCGCCGTGGGGCTGGGCAATTTCCTCCGGTTTCCGGGGCAGGCGGCAAAATACGGCGGCGGGGCTTTCATGCTGGCCTACTTCATTTCCTTTCTGCTGCTGGGGTTGCCCATTTGCTGGGCGGAGTGGACGATGGGGCGGCGCGGCGGCCGGCACGGCTGCAATTCCTCTCCGGCCATTCTCGCGGCCATCTCCCGCAAGCCATGGGCCAAGTATCTGGGCATCATCGGGTTCCTGATCCCGGTCATCATTTACATGTATTACGTTTACATCGAGGCCTGGTGTCTGGGTTACGCGGTCAACTTCGCCGCCGGAAAGCTGCATTTCGAGAATCCGGGCGAGTCGGGGGCTTTTTTCCACCGGTTCATTGGGGTGTCCGAAAACGGCGCCGCGCTGGGTCTCGGGTTTCAGCAGGTCGGCCTTTACCTGATTTTTGTTTTTGTTCTCAATTTCGTTCTCATCTACCGGGGGCTGGCCAAAGGCATTGAGTGGTTTTGCAAGTTCGCCATGCCCACTCTCGTGGCCCTGGCTGTTATCATACTCATCCGGGTCTTGACTCTTGGCGCGCCCGATCCGGAAAAGCCCGGCAATAACGTCAGCAACGGCCTGGGGTTCATGTGGAACCCCAACAAGGTGATCGGGCAGAAGAAAGTCTATTGGATAACGGAACGCAAAGCGGAAGGCGCCGGGGCGGTTGCGGCTCTGCGCTCCGAATTCGCGGGCGGTTCCGGCCGCCGGGTTCGGGTTATGGAAGGGGGGGAGCAAGCCCTGCTGGAAAAACATGTTCCCGAAGGCGTGTGGACGGACACGGGGGACGAATACGTCGGGCGGGAAGTCATCGCCAAGGCCCGCGAAGCATTCGCCGCCGATCCGGAAAGGCGGCTGCGGGTCAAATCCATATGGGAACAGCTCAGCCGCCCGCAGGTGTGGCTGGCGGCGGCCGGGCAGTTGTTCTTTTCCCTTTCCATCGGCATCGGCATCATCCTGACCTACGCCAGTTACCTGCGCAGGCGGGACGATGTGGTGCTGAGCGGGCTGGCGGCCACCAGCGCCAATGAGTTCTGCGAGGTGGTCCTGGGAGGGCTGATTGCCTTGCCGGCGGGGGTGGCTTTTCTGGGCGTTGCGGGGATCTCGCAAATGAGCAGCACCTTCGACCTCGGTTTTAATGTTCTGCCCCTGGTCTTTTCGCAAATGCTTTGGGGCCGGTTTTTTGGTTTTCTGTTCTTTTTCCTGCTTTCTCTGGCGGCGGTCACCAGCACGCTTTCCATGTTGCAGCCCTGCATTGCCTTTCTGGAAGAAGCGCTGGCCGTCAACCGCCGCCAGTCCGTGGCCATTTTGGGGTTCATGACGGCAATGGGCTGCATGTTCGTGGTCTATTTCAGCCAGGACGTGAAGGCTTTGGACACTCTGGATTTCTGGGCGACGTTCTTCATCTACATCATGGCCACCATCTTGATCATCTTCTTCGGCTGGATCGTCGGGGTGGAGGAAGGCTTTCGCGACGCCCGGCAGGGAGCGGCCATTCGCATTCCCGGCATTTACAAGCCGGTTATCAAATACCTGTGCCCGCTTTATCTGCTGGCGGTGTTCGGGCTCTGGCTGGCGATCGAGGTTTTCGGCATTTCCGGCGAAGGGGATGTCAGCGGTTATATCAAAGACCTTTTCCACGAGCCGAATCCCGTGGCCTGGATGAGCATCGGGCTGATTTTTCTGGCCGGAATTTTCGCGGCGCTGAGTATCGCCGGCTCGCAATTGTTCCGCGATCTGGACCAAAAAACCAAGGAGGATTCACCATGACGGCGGGCGGCTGGCTTATCATGCTGGTCTCGGTGGGCCTTGTTCTCGGGCTGTTCGGGTGGTGTATCCACAAAGTCCTCACCACTCCCGGCGAGACGGAGCACCTCCACGGGTTCGAGTTCGAAACCCCGGACGAGAAGAACGAAGGCTGATTTCCCGGATTAGTTTCCGATTTTCGCGCGCCGTTTTTTCAGTATCCTGGCGGCGGCCCGCAGGACCATCTCGCGGTATTCGCCTTCGAAACCCAGGGATTCGCCCAGTTCATGCAGGTCAATAACGTGACCCTTTAAATCTTGCGGCAAGTTCAGGGACTCGACCCATTTTTCCGCTTCTTCTTTGGCGTCTTTCCAAGGCATAATAACAAGTCTGACAGCTTGCCGTTATTAGCCTCTGGCGCCGGGGATTTAAAAAATTAAAAGAATAAAAAATTAGGATGACATAGCACATGCATGATGCGCTCTTGTTTGCTTCTTAAGTTTACCGCTTATGCTTCAATTGTCAAAGCTTTAAAAATGTTATTGATAATATATTTATAATTAAAAAAGGCATTTCAAGTTTTTTTTACACGTTAATGCCGGGGGCGTTAATAATTTCCCGTTGTTTTACATGCCGGCCTTCCAGGGCCTTGGGGAATTCCCCCTACGCTGAGTCCCCGCAGCCTTTCAGCAAGGGCAACTTGATGAAAAATGTCGAGCCTTTCCCGGTCTCGGTCTCGAAACGGATGGTGCCGCCGTGGGCCTGGATAATCGCCTGGGCCACCGCCGCGCCGAGGCCGGTCCCCTGTTTGCGGCCGCACGTGACAAACGGGTCGAAGAGGTTTTTTCTGACCGCTTCGGGCACGCCTTCGCCGTTGTCGGTTATTTCGACCCGCACCAGGCTGTCCGAAATCGCCTCGCCGGTGATGCTGACTTTTCCTTGTTTTTCACCAATGGCGTCCACGGCGTTGGCCACCAGGTTTTTCAAGGCCAGGAGCAATTTGTCCTCCTGGCCGTAAATGCAAACATCGGGCATGGAGATTTCGAACCCGATGTTTTCGTGGCCGAAAAAGTTGTAATTGATCTCGCGGAAACGGGCGAGCAGTTTCTTGAGGTTGACGGGGGTTTTGCGCAGGTCCTGCTGGCCGCGGGCGAACTCGCTCAGCTCGCGGGCGATGCTGATCATGTGGTCCACCTGGGCCTCGATATTGCGGCACAGCCGCTCGGTTTTCTCGTCCGGATAATTCGCCCGCATGATCTGCGCGCCCATGCCGATTATGGAAAAGGGGGTTTTGAAATCGCGGATGATGCTGTCCATCATGTTGCCGATGACGGCCAGTTTCTCCTGCCGCAGCAAGTCGCGCACGTAGTGCTGGGTGGTTTCCCTGAGGTGGTTGATGATGCCGTTGAGGATGTTGAGCAGCGGCCCGGGTATGCCCCGCAGGTATTCCCGCAGGGCCGATCCGGGCACCTCCGCCAGAACCACGTCCTCTTTCGCGACCGCGCGCAGGGAGCGCGGCTCGCCGGTGAGCACGCCCAGCTCGCCGAAGAATTCCCCGGCTTTCGAGCTGCTGATGGTGCGGAATATCCCGTCCGGCATCCGCTTTTGGAAAGCGGCGCTTCCTTCCATGACGAGAAAGAAACTGTCCGACGGGGTGTTTTCCTCAAAAATGACGGCGTGCCGGGGGAATTTCCGGATTTGGGCGGATCCGGCCAGAAAATCCGTGTGTTCGGGCGCCACGCCTTGGAAGAATGGATGCGATTTGAGTTCCATGAGCGTTCCGTTCTCTCTCACGATTCTTCTTTCCCCTCAAACAAAATACTCTCGCTGGCTTTGAGAAACTGCTCCCGCGCTTTGACCAGGGCTTCGGCTTTTTTCAGGCTTTTTTCCCGGCGGGCCAGTTCTTCCTCTTGCTGGCGCAGGGCTTCCCGCTGCTGCTCTATTTTCTCCTGTTCCGCCGCGAGGCCGGCGGCGGCCGGAGCGGCGGCCGCGCCTTTGTCCGGCTCCGCCGTTTCCAGCTGGCGCTCGCGCTTGTCCAGGTCTTCCTCTTTTTGTTGCAGGGCGATTTCTTTTTCCTGCAAAGCCTGGCCCTTGTCGAAGAGGGCGTTTTCGCTTTGCTCGAGAAATTCCTCGCGCTCCCTGATCAGTTCTTCGGAGCTCCGCAATTCTTTTTCGCGCCGTTCAAGCTCCTCTTTCAATGCCTTCAAGCCCGCCTCGTCTTCCTGGGGCGAAGCCGTCCGGGGCTCACTGCCCTGCATCGCGGCCGTCCGGGCCAGTTCTTCTTCTTTTTGGCGCAGGGCTTCCTCCTGCTCGCGCAGGTGTTGTTCTTGCCGGGCCAGATCAGCTTCGCGTTTTTTAACGGCCTGATCCCTTTCATATAAGGCTGCCCGCTCCTCCTCTTGCGCGGCGGGATCCTGGGCTGGCGCCGCGGGCGCGGGAAAGGGCGCCTGCGTCATCCCGCTTTTCAGGTTTTCCGCCCGTTTTTCGATTCCCTTTTTGAGGCTCTCCACCAGTTCGTTGACCCGGAAGGGCTTTTCCAGGTAGTCGAAGGCGCCATGCTTGTAGGACTGCATGCAGT